>JAJQFT010000004.1 GCA_021200975.1 Bacillota bacterium
CAGATTCATGGGGTCAGGCTCACACCTGACCCCAACATTTATTATAGAACCTTTTCTTATGCAGTTGGCTTATACATCCATCGACTTTGCGGAAATTTGCGCCTCGCACTTGTTCAGGAAATCCTCCAGCGACATTGCGCCCAAATCCACACCGCCGCGCGTGCGGACGGAAACCGTGCCATTTTCCATGTCCCGGTCTCCCACCACGAGCATATAGGGAATCTTTTGCAGCTGCGCCTCGCGAATCTTGTAGCCCAGCTTCTCGCTGCGCAGATCCACCTCGGCGCGGATGTCGGCGTCGTTCAGGCGGGTATTCAGCGCCTTGGCATAGTCGTGCGCGCGGTCGGTAACCGGCAGGATCTTCACCTGCACCGGCGCGAGCCACAGGGGGAATGCGCCGGCAAAATGCTCCGTAATCACACCGATGAAGCGCTCAATGGAGCCAAGCACAACGCGATGAATCATAACGGGGCGGTGCTTCAGGCCATCCTCGCCCACATATTCCAGCTCAAAGCGCTCAGGCAGCTGCATATCGAGCTGAATCGTGCCGCATTGCCATGTGCGCCCTAAAGAATCGGCAAGGTGGAAGTCAAGCTTCGGGCCATAGAAAGCGCCGTCGCCCTCGTTGATGGAATAGGTCTTGCCCATCTCCTCTACGGCCTTTTTCAGCGTTTCGGTTGCAAACTCCCAGTCCTTCTCGTCGCCCATGTGATCGTCCGGCATGGTGGACACCTCGATCTCATAGCTCAGACCAAAGACGGAGTAGACCTCGTCAAACAGCTTGACCACGTTCTTGATTTCGTCCTTCATCTGGTCCCATGTCATGAATATATGGGCATCGTCCTGTGTGAAGCAGCGCACACGGAACAGACCGTGGAGCGCGCCAGAAAGCTCGTGCCGGTGCACCAGCCCCAGCTCGCCCACGCGCAGGGGCAGGTCGCGGTAGGAGTGCGGTTCCGAGGCATAGACCAGCATACCGCCGGGGCAGTTCATGGGCTTGATGGCAAAGTCCACATCGTCGATGACGGTGGTGTACATATTGTCCTTGTAATGCTCCCAATGGCCGGAGCGTTCCCACAGCTGCCGGTTGAGCATCATGGGGGTGGAGATTTCCACATAGCCGTATTTTTTATGCACCTGCCGCCAGTAGTCAATCAGCGTGTTGCGCAACACCATGCCCTTGGGCAGGAAGAAGGGGAAGCCGGGTCCCTCGTCGCGCAGCATGAACAGCCCCAGCTCCTTGCCAAGCTTCCGGTGGTCGCGCCGCTTTGCCTCCTCAATCCGTTGGAGGTAGGCATCCAGCTCGTCCTTTTTGGGGAAGGCGATGCCGTAGATGCGCTGCAAGGTCTGCCGGCTGCTGTCACCGCGCCAATAGGCGGCATTGCAGCTGGTGAGCTTGATGGCGTTGCCCTTGACCCGGCCGGTGGAATCGAGATGCGGGCCGGCGCACAGGTCGGTAAATTCGCCCTGCCGGTAGAAGCTAATCACCGCGTCCTCGGGCAAATCGTGAATCAGCTCGAGCTTGTACGGCTCGTCCTTCATAAATTCCAGCGCCTGCTCGCGCGGAAGCTCAAAGCGCTCGAGCTTGAGCTTCTCCTTGCAGATTTTGCGCATCTCGCCCTCGATCTGCTCCATCAGCTCGGGCGTAAAGGGGAACGGAGAATCGAGGTCGTAGTAGAACCCGTTCTCGATGGCCGGGCCGATGGCAAGCTTTACCTCCGGCCAGAGTCGCTTGACCGCCTGCGCCAGAATATGCGAGCAGGTGTGCCAATAGGTCTTGCGATAGGCTTCGTTTTCAAAGGTATACTGGTTTTCTTCGCTCATGAAATTTCCTCCTTTTTCCGCGGGAGGGTATAAAAATACCACCCCCTGATCAGGGGTGGGATGATCTTCATTCCACGGTTCCACCCTGCTTGCAGCGCGAAAGGCACTGCCGCTCCTTGGCGCGGTAACGGGCGCACCCGACCCGGCATTTCCGCCGGGCGGCTCGGAAGTGGTGCGGCAAGGCAGTCCTGCGAAGCCCTCTCAGCAAACAGGCTCCTCTCTTAGCATTTTGCGATGCCGAATGTCTTCGTCATAGCCTTTTTTTCTGTAGGAATCATAACATAGAATCGCAAAAATGTCAATCCCCCAAACGCGCGCGGGCTGAAATTTTCTGCCTTTGGTATCCATAACACAAAGAATTATGTTCCCCATAAAAATGCCCTTTTCCGCGCCCGGCGGACACTTTTCGAGCGCAAAACCACTAGATATTGTGGTTATTTCGACCGTTGGTAACGAAATATTACAAAGTGTAACAAATATTGTTTACATAACTATATTTACATAATTTTGTCGAAAGTTGCTATTTTTACGATTTTAGAAGAAAATGCTTGACTTTTTCGATAAAAATGTTATAATGTATTCAAATTCCTGTGCATATATTCAACCATTCCCGCAAAAACGAGCACGGAATTTTGTAACGAAATAATTTCAAGAAGGAGGTAAAACTTATGCTGCAATACACCGACAGCATCCGCCGCAGGACGGGCATCCTATACCGCATCCTGCTGCTGACGATTCCCGCGCTTTTGCTGGTTACCGTGCTGTCACAGGCTGTTCTGGCTCGTAATACTTACCTCATCAACGACGATGGTCGCATCCTACTGCATTATACCTACGCCACCGACCCCGAGGATGTGCTCAGCGAGATTGGCGTAACCGTAGGCGAGGACGATTTGATAACCACCCAGCCCCGCAACGGCATTTCCGAAATCACGGTTCAGCGCCTGCAGACCATCACCGTTGTGTATAACGGCCAGACCCTTACGCTTACCAGCTATGGCGGCACGGTGGAGGAGCTCCTTGAAAGCGCCGGAATTACCCTTGGCGAATGGGACGAAATTTCTGTGGATTTGGAGGAGCCAACCGCGGACGGCATGGAATTCACCGTTTCCACGGCCTACGTGGTGACGGAGAGCAGCTACTCTGCCATCCCCTACTCCACCCTCTACTGTGAGGACACCGGCTTGGCGGACGGCGAGCAGGAGATTCTCTCCGCTGGTAAGGACGGCGTGCTGTACACCATCGCGGATATCTATTACGTCAACGGGCAGGAGGTTTCCCGCACGGTGCTCAGCGAAACCGTCATCAGCCAGAGCGTTGAGGAAATCGTCGCCGTCGGCTCCTATGTGGAGGTCGCCGACCCCGTGCCGATGACCAGCTCCAACGCCGTGAGCATTGTGATGAACACGCAGCCCTTCGAATCCGAATCGGGCAGCGCCGACGAGGAGGAAACACCGACCAACTCCGAGAACACCTTCGTTACCGCCGACGGCGAGGTTGTCACCTACTCCAAGGTAATCACCTGCGTCGCTACGGCCTACAGCTGCAACGGCCAGATCGGCTACACCTACACCGGCACGATCGCCCGCGTGGGCGAGATTGCCGCTGACCCAAGCGTAATCCCGCCGGGGACGCGAATGTACATCTACACCAACGACGGCGAGTATGTTTATGGCTACGCCGTGGCGGAGGATACGGGCGGCGCAATCAAGGGCAATATCGTCGACCTCTACTTCAACTCCGACGCCGAATGCTACGCCTTTGGACGGCGCACCTGCACAATTTACATTCTCGACTGAATCTCATGCTTGCGAATCCGCCTTTTTTCTGGTATACTATCAGAAGAAAGGCGGATTTTTATGCTGAATGTATGTGATCAAGCGGTCATGCGGCCCCTGCTTGAAAAAAATGGCTTCCATTTTTCCAAGGCGAAGGGGCAAAATTTTCTGGTGCAAAGCTGGGTTCCGGCGCAAATTGCCGATCAAGCCGGGATCGACCGCAGCTGCGGCGTGCTGGAAATCGGCCCCGGCATCGGCAGCCTGACGCAGCAGCTATGCCTGCGCGCGGGAAAGGTCGCCGCTGTGGAGGTGGATACGCGCCTGAAGCCAATTCTCGGCGCAGCCACGGCGGAATTTGACAATCTTTCCCTGATTTGGGGCGACGCGCAGAAGCTCGACATTCCCGCGCTCGTGCGCGAGCAGTTCCCCGGCCTGCGGCCGGAGGCCTGCGCGAACCTGCCGTACTATATTACCTCCCCCATCCTTACCGCGCTGCTGGAGGCGGATTGCTTTGAGGCTGTGACCGTCATGGTGCAGAAGGAGGTTGCTGAGCGAATCTGCGCCCTTCCCGGCACGGCGGATTACAGCGCTTTCTCCATTTTTTGCCAGTATTACGCCGAGCCGGAGATTCTTTTTGAAGTCCCGCCCACCTGCTTCGAGCCGCGGCCAAAGGTGATGAGCGCGGTAATTGCCCTGCGTGTGCGCGGCGAGCGCCCTTGGGATATTCCCTCCCCCGCACTCTTCTTCCGCACGGTGCGCGCGAGCTTCCTCATGCGGCGCAAAACCCTGCAAAATGCCCTCGCCGCCGGCTTCCCGCAGCTCGGGAAGGCCGCGGTGGGCGAGGTTCTTGAAAGCGCAGGGGTTAGCCCCAGCGTCCGCGGTGAAACGCTGGACATTGCGGCCTTCGCCGCTATCGCAAAAAAGATTGGAGAAAGAATATGAGCTACCGCTTTTTGCTGCTGGATCTCGATGAAACCATTTTCGACTTTAAGCGCGCCGAGGAAATCGCCGTTACCAAAACCTTTCAGGAGGCGGGCATTGCGCCGACGGCCGAAAACATCGCGCTCTACAGCCGCATCAATATCGCCCAATGGGAGCGGCTGGAGCGCGGCGAAATCAGCCGCGAGGAATGTAAGCTCTTCCGCTTCTCCATCCTGTTCGAAACGCTTGGGGTGCGCACCGACGCCGCCGCCGTGTCGGAAGCCTACCAGAGGCATCTCGCGGTCGGGCACTACTATCTCCCCGGCGCGCAGGAGGCGCTGCAAAGCCTGCATCAAAAGTACCGCCTCTTCCTCGTTTCCAACGGGACGGCCGACGTGCAGGCAGGGCGGCTGAAAAGCGCGGGGATCGCGCCGCTGTTTGAGCGGATTTTCATCTCCGAAAAGCTTGGCGCGGAAAAGCCCTCCGTGGAATTTTTCCGCCGGGCATTTGCCGAAATCCCGGGCTTCTCGCGCGAGCAGGCGCTGATCGTAGGCGACAGCCTTACCTCCGATATGCGCGGCGGCAACAACGCTTCGATCGCGACCTGCTGGGTCAACCGTGAGCATAAGCCCCGCCGCGCAGATATCCATATCGACTACGAAATCGAATCCCTCGCCCAGCTTGAGGCGCTGCTGGATTCCCTGTAGTTTTGAAAAAGCGCGAAATGCGCAAAAGGCTCTGCCGCTCCCTTTTCGAGGCGGCAGAGCCTATCTTTCTGCATTTTTTTGCAATCAGGCGTGCGGCGTTTCCTTTTTCGGCAGGGGGAAAAGCGTTTTGCGGGAGGCATCGTACCCATGCGAGGTAAGGTGGATGAGCGCCTCCTCCACAGTCGCCAGAGCGCACACGAGAGTGGCGACGCAGCCATAGACCGCCGCGCTGCGAAAATACACAAAGTACGGAATGGCAAACACCGCCAGCCCTGAGGCCTTGTTCAGATAGGTATGCAGAGAAGAAAAGCGGTGATACCGGATCCACGAGCTTGCGTAAATCAGCACGCGAACGGCGACGGCCGAAAACACAATCACCCAGTCCCACAGCGGCACCTGCGCCCACAGCACCGGAAACAGGCGCAAAACCATCATCGTATAGAACGACAAATCCGCCGCGCTGTCGAGCACCGCGCCCAACTCGGACTCGCAGTGAAGCCGTCGGGCAAAGAAGCCATCCAGTACATCCGTAAGCCCGGCAAAGGTGTACAGCAGCAAAAATGGGACGCTTTGCACCGGGAACGCGAGCAGCGCAAAGGTTGCGGCAATGCGGAGCACGGTGAGCAAATTGGGGATATTCTTTACGATGCTATTTTTCATGTTACCTTCCCATCTCCACGAAGTTCGATAATCTGGTCGCGCAGCACGGCGGCGTACTCGTACTCCATCATGCGGGCGGCTTCTTTCATCTGCTTTTCCTGCCGTGCGATTTCCTTCTCCTTCTCCACGCGGGTCATCTTCACGCCGCTGCGCCCCTTGCGCTCGGCAGTAGGCGAGGAGATTTCGATCAAATCCCGCACGGATTTGACGACGGTCTTGGGCGTAATGCCGTTGGCCTTATTGTAGGCGTCCTGAATCTCCCGGCGGCGGCGCGTTTCGTCCATCGCCGCCTGCATGGAGGGCGTAATGCCATCGGCATAGAGTATCACCCGCCCATCGGCGTTCCGGGCGGCGCGGCCAATGGTCTGCACAAGGCTCGTTTCGCTGCGCAGGAAGCCCTCCTTGTCCGCATCCAGAATCGCCACCAGACTGACCTCCGGCAAATCCAGCCCCTCGCGCAGGAGGTTGATGCCCACGAGCACGTCGAATTTTGCCATGCGCAGGTCGCGGATGATCTCCATTCGCTCCATCGCGCCAATATCGGAATGCATATAACGCACCCGAATGGCGGCCTTTTGCAGGTAGGACGTTAAATCCTCCGCCATTTTTTTCGTAAGCGTGGTCACAAGCACGCGCTCGTTGCGCTTGCTGCGCGCGGTAATCTCGCCAATCAGGTCGTCAATCTGCCCCTCGATGGGGCGAACCTCCACGATGGGGTCGAGCAGCCCCGTGGGGCGAATCACCTGCTCGACCACCTGCCCGGCGCGGCTGCGCTCATACTCCCCAGGGGTGGCGGAAACGTAAATCACCTGATGGATTTTGGCGTCGAATTCCGCAAAATTCAGGGGGCGATTGTCGTAAGCGGAGGGCAGCCGGAAGCCATACTCCACCAGCGCGTCCTTGCGGCTTCGATCACCCGCGAACATCGCCCGGCACTGCGGCAGGGTGACGTGGCTCTCGTCGATGAACATCAGGAAATCCTCGGGGAAATAGTCCAGTAGCGTCGTAGGCGGCGAGCCAGGCTTTCGCCCCTGGATGATGCGCGAATAGTTCTCAATGCCGTTGCAGAAGCCAATCTGCGTAAGCATCTCCACATCGTAGGCCGTGCGCTGGGCAATCCGCTGCGCCTCCAGCAGCTTGTCATGCGCGCGGAAGTAGGCCACCTGCTCGTCGCACTCACGCTGAATCTCCAAAATCGCGCGCTGGAGCTTCTCCTTAGAGGCCACATAGTGGCTCGCCGGATAGATGGCAACATGGTCGATATACCGCTCCGCGATGCCGGAAACAGCGTTGATTTCGGATATTCGGTCGATTTCATCCCCGAAAAATTCCACCCGGATAGCGCGTCCCGACCAATAGGCGGGGTAAACCTCGAGCGTGTCGCCACGCAGGCGGAACTTATTGCGGGAAAAATCCACATCATTGCGCTCGTAGCGGATCTCGGTGAGCTTGCGCAGGATGTCATCGAGGGAGCGCTCCTGCCCCACGCGCAGGGAGATGACCATGCTCTTATAGTCGGTAGGGTCGCCCAGACCGTAGAGGCAGCTAACGGAGGAAACCACAATCACATCCCGCCGCTCAAAGAGCGCGGAAGTCGCGCTGTGGCGCAGGCGGTCGATTTCCTCATTGACAGAGGCGTCCTTCTCGATATAGGTATCCGTGTGGGCGATATAGGCCTCGGGCTGGTAATAGTCGTAGTAGGAGATGAAATACTCCACCGCGTTATGCGGGAAAAACTCGCGAAATTCGCTGCAAAGCTGTGCCGCCAAGGTCTTATTATGCGCCAGCACAAGCGTCGGGCGGTTGAGATTGGCAATCACAGAGGCCATGGTGAAGGTCTTGCCCGAGCCGGTAACGCCAAGCAGCACCTGCTCGCGCAGCCCCCATGAGACGCCGTTCGTCAGCTTTTCGATGGCCTCCGGCTGGTCGCCGGAGGGACGATAATCGGATATCAGCTCAAAATGCTCCATATTTCCCCTTTATTCGCAGCCCTGCTGCGCGCCCGTCATTGCCTCGACCTCCCGCAGCCACTCGGCGGCTGCCGCGTCGCTCGGCATCCGCCAGTCGCCGCGCGGGGACAGGCACACGCTGCCAATCTTCACGCCGTCCGGCAGGCAGCTGCGCTTAAACTGCTGCTGGAAGAAGCGGCGATAGAATTCGTGCATCCAGCGCGTAATCTCGCGCGGGCTGTATTCCGGCGCAAATGCGCGGCAGGCAAGCCACGCGATTTTGCGCGGACGGAAGCCATAGCGCAGCATATAATAGAGGAAAAAATCGTGCAGCTCGTAGGGGCCTACCAAATCCTCTGTCTGCTGGATGATGTTGCCGCGCGCATCCGGCGGCAGCAGCTCCGGGCTGATGGGCGTGTCGAGAATATCCAGCAGCACCGCCTTGCACCCGCTGAACAGCTCCGCGCGCGCGATGCTCTCGACCATCCAGCGCACAAGCGTTTTGGGCACACTGGCATTGACCGCGTACATACTCATGTGGTCGCCGTTATAGGTGCACCAGCCGAGTGCAAGCTCCGACAGGTCGCCTGTGCCGACCACAATGCCGCCAATGCGGTTGCTATAGTCCATGAGAATCTGCGTCCGCTCGCGAGCCTGCGCATTCTCGTAGACGACGTTGTGGTTGCTTGGGTCGTGCCCTAAATCGCGGAAGTGCTGGAGGCAGGCATCGGCGATAGGAATCTCCTTGACCGTTACGCCGAGCGCACGCATCAGCGCCAGCGAATTGCGGTAGGTCTTGCCCGTCGTGCCAAAGCCCGGCATGGTAATGCCCACCACATTCTCGCTGCCAATCCCGGCGAGCTTCGCCGTTTCCGCGGCAACGAGCAGCGCCAGCGTGGAATCCAGCCCGCCGGACACGCCCACCACCATCTTGCAATTTGTCGCCTGCACCCGCTTTTTCAGTCCCTGCGCCTGCATCCGGAAGATGGAAAGGCAGCGCTGGGTGCGCATCTCTGCGCCCTCCGGCACAAAGGGATGCTTGGCCGGCCGCACCAGCGTGCCGTCGCTTGAAAGCGGGATAGGAATGGAAACCGAACGATACGCGCGCGCCGCGCCGTATACGCGGGCGCAATCACGGAAGCAGGTATTTTTCAGGCGGTCGGCACGGATTTTTCCCAAATCCAAATCGGCCGCAAGCACATAATCCGTGGCGATTTCGCCGCAATTTTCGGCCAGAAGCGCCCCATTTTCTGCAATCAGACTGTTGCCGGAGAAAATCAGGTCGGTAGTCGATTCGCCGCACCCGGCCGAGCAATAGACATAGCCGCACAGCAGGCGCGCGGACTGCTGGCACACCAGCGCGCGGCGATAGTCGTGCTTAGCAATCGTTTCGTTGCTCGCGGAGAGGTTAAACACGACCTCCGCGCCATGCATGGCGAGCAGCGTGCTCGGCGGAAGCGGCGCCCACAAATCCTCGCACAGCTCCACGCCGAAGCGCAGACCGTCCGGCGTGGTAAAAACGAGGTCGCTGCCGACCGGAATCGGCTCCTCGCCCGGCAGCCCCAGCTGCGCCGGGAAAATTTCCGCGCATGGCAAATCCTCCGCCGAGGCGAACCAGCGCTTTTCATAGAATTCGTTATAATTCGGCAGGAAGGTTTTCGGCACGATGCCCCACAGCCGCCCCCTGCCCAGCACGAGCGCGCAGTTGTACAGCTGGCCGCAGATGCGCAGCGGCGCGCCAATCAGATAGATTCCGGTAAGGTCGCGCGAATCGGCAAGGAGCATCTCCACCTGCGCGCGAACAGCCTCGTGCAGCTGCTGCTGGAAGAAGAGGTCACCGCAGGTATACCCTGTCAGGCACAGCTCGGGGAACACCGCAATTCCCCCGTCCGCGCCGATTTCGCGCAGCCGCGCGCGGAGCGATTCCCCGTTCGCGCGCACATCTGCCACCGTCACCGGCGGCACCACCGCGCGCACACGCAAATAGTCAAACATAGCCTTCCCCCTTTTCCTTATGGGTGGTACAGCCCGGACTGCACCATGGAAACATAGTCGTCATCGGCAATGACGATATGATCCGCCAGCGAAATCTCCACCGCCTTGAGCGCGGCGGCCAGCGCGTGGGTGGTCTGCACATCGTCCGCCGACGGGAGCGCAAGCCCGCTGGGATGGTTGTGCGCAAGCACGACCGAGGTCGCGTTGGCGGCAAGCGCCATCTGCACGATGCGTCGGATGGGCACAGCGGCGGAGTTTACGCTTCCCTCCCCGGCCTCCTTGCAGCATAGCACCTTGCACTTGGCATCGAGGCACAGCAGGTAGACCGTTTCGTTCTGCCTTCCGATAAAATAGGGCACGAGATAGCTGCCGCATTTGTCCACCGTGGGCAGGATTTCCGCGTGCTTCATCCGGCAGACCTGATAGTAGCGCGAGGTCTGCATCACCAGCGGCAGGAAGCCGGCAATACTGTCGCCCACGCCCTTGACCTTTTTCAGCTCGGAAGGGCTGGCCTCCAGCACCGCCGCAAACGTTCCAAACTGCTCCAGCAGCGCGTGGGCGATGATATTGGTATCCTGCCGGGGGATGCAATAGAACAGCAGCAGCTCAAGCGCGTTGATTTCGTCGAAATGCTCCAGCCCCTCCTCTTGGAAGCGGGCTTTCAGCCGTTTGCGGTGGCCGTCGTGTACGCCCATCGGTTTCACCTCAATTACTTTTTTCGTATCCTTCGCAATTTCTGAAGATTTTTACTTGCTATTTTTGTCGAATTCCGTTAGAATATAGGGGCATAGAATCATTCTTCGGTAAATTTTCAAAACCTGCGCAAGCTATGCCAAAGGAGGCCTACCCCTATGGAAAATACGAACCAATCCAATGAGCCCCGCGCAATTGTGAACCTCATTCTCGTCCCGGCTTTCTTTACCTATGACGGCACGATCGTGGCCGCGAATGCCGCGGCGCTCTCGCGCGGCGTGGAGGAGGGCACGAAGGTAGAAGCGCTCATGCGCACCGGGCAGGAGGAATACAACTCGCTCGGCAACGCCATGCTGATGCTGAGCTTGGATCTATCCGGCCAGATCTGCGAAGCCTCGGTGCAGGGTATCCAAGGCGGCAAGCTGTTCATCCTGCAAGAGCCCGACCGGCAGGAGCTGCGCGCCTATGCGCTCGCCAGCCTGAATCTGCGGATGCCGCTCAACTCCATGATGAACGCTGCGAGCCGCCTGAGCAAAATCTGCACAGACGAGGAGACTCTGCGGCAGGTAGACGAGCTGCATCACAGTATGTTCCAGGTGCTGCGCATCGTGGGCAATATGTCCGACGCCTACCGCTACGCCGAGCCGAACTCCGATCGTCCGGAAATGATAGATATGAGCGGCCTAATCATCGAAATGCTCGAGGGCTGCGAGAGCTATCTGGTAGACATCAATCACCCGGTGCAGCTGCACTACGAGCGCACGCCCGCCTATGGTCTGGCTGTAAGCGAAAAGCTGGAGCGGGCGGTCAGCAACCTTATGCTCAATGCCGCCAAGTACTCCGACCCCGGCGACGTGATTCAGGCGAGCCTGCGGCAAAAGGGCGACCGGCTGATCCTCACTGTAGAAAACAAGCTCGGGAAATACTTCGAGCAGGTGCCCTCGGATTTCTACACCCGCTTCCGCCGTGCGCCCGGCATTGAGGATCCCCGGCACGGCATCGGCTTAGGAATGAGCCTGATCTCCGCCGCCGCCTCCGCCCACGAGGGCACGGTGTTGGCCGAGGAGAAGGACGGCGTGCTGCGCGTGACGCTCACGGTGCGCGTCCGCCCGGCTGCCCTCGGCGATGTGCATTCCACGAGAGTGCATTTCGACTACGCCGGCGAATGGAATCACCAGCTTGTGGAATTCTCCGAGCTGCTTCCCGCCAGGATCTACCGCGTAGCCCGCCATTAAAGTATTCCCATAAAAGCTGCCGCGAATTGCCCGCGGCAGCTTTTTGCGCCTAATCGCGCAGATAGCCCTTCAGAAATTGCCCGGTGCTGCTCGCCGCGTTGCGCGCGACCTCCTCCGGCGTTCCCTGCGCGACGATCTGCCCGCCATCGTCCCCGCCCTCCGGGCCGAGGTCGATCAGGTAATCCGCCGATTTGATTACATCCAGATTGTGCTCAATCACCAGCACGGTATTCCCGGCGTCCACCAATTTTTGCAGCACGGCAATCAGCCGGTGGACATCCGCCGCGTGCAGGCCGGTGGTCGGCTCGTCGAGAATATAGATGGTTTTTCCCGTCGCGGGCCGGGAAAGCTCAGTCGCCAGCTTGACCCGCTGTGCCTCGCCGCCGGAAAGGGTGGTAGAGGACTGGCCGAGCTTCACATAGCCGAGGCCGACCTCCTGCAGGGTTTCCAGCTTCGAGCGGATTTTCGGTAGGTTATCGAAGTAGTCAAGCGCCTCCTCGACAGTCATGTCCAGGACCTGAGAAATATTCTTCCCCTTGTAGGTTACCTCCAGCGTTTCGCGGTTGTAACGCGCGCCGTGGCAAACCTCGCAGGGAACGTACACATCCGCCAAAAAGTGCATCTCAATTTTCACAAGTCCGTCGCCGCAGCAGGCCTCGCAGCGGCCGCCCTTGACGTTGAACGAGAAGCGCCCCGGGCCATAGCCGCGCATCTTCGCCTCATTTGTGGAGGCAAAAAGGTCGCGGATGTCGTTGAACAGGCCGGTATAGGTCGCAGGATTGGAGCGCGGTGTACGTCCAATGGGGCTCTGGTCGATGTCAATCACCTTGTCAAGCGCGGACAGGCCGCGAATTTCGCGGAATTTTCCGGGGCGGACGCGGGCATGATTGAGCTTGCCGAGCAGGTAGCGGTTGAGCACCTCGTCGACCAGCGTAGATTTTCCTGAGCCGGATACGCCGGTGACGCAGGTGAACGTCCCCAAGGGGATAGACACATCCAGATTTTTCAGATTGTTTTCCTGCGCGCCGAGGATCTCTAGCCTTGCGCCGTTTCCGGCGCGGCGGGAGGCGGGCACGGGGATTTTTTTCGCGCCGGAGAGGTACTGCCCGGTGAGCGAGCGCGGCTGCGCGAGGATGTCGGCAAGCGTACCCGCCGCCACAACCTCACCGCCATGCACCCCCGCGCCGGGGCCGATATCGACAATATAATCCGCCGCGCGCATGGTATCCTCGTCGTGCTCCACCACGATCAGGGTATTGCCGAGGTCGCGCAGGCGCTTGAGCGTGGCGAGAAGCTTAGCATTATCGCGCTGGTGCAGGCCGATGGACGGCTCATCAAGCACATACAGCACTCCCACCAGCGAGGAGCCAATCTGCGTCGCGAGCCGGATGCGCTGGCTCTCGCCGCCGGAGAGCGTATCCGCCGCGCGCGAAAGTGTGAGATAGCCCAGCCCGACATCCTCCAAAAATTGCAGCCGGGAGGTAATCTCCCGGAGAACCTGCTGGGCAATCACGGCAAAATTGCCCTCCAAATGCAGGTTTTGCAGGAATTCCAGCTCCTTATGGATGCTCATGGCACAGAAATCCATGATGCCCATCTCCCCCACCGTGACGGCGCGGGCGATTTCAGAAAGGCGCTGGCCGCCGCAGGCGGGGCAGGGCGCGTTGGACATGCACTCCTGCAGCTCCTTGCGCATAGCGTCCGACTGTGTTTCGCGGTAGCGGCGCGCGACATTGTTCACAATGCCCTCAAAGGGCTGCTCCAGCACGCCCATACCGTTGCCGCGGTTGTAGGTCATGCGCAGCTTTTCCTCGCCCGTGCCGTATAGCACCACCTTTTTCGCGCGCTCAGGAAGGGAATCAAAGGGCTCGGTGAGGGAAAAATTGTACTTCTTCGCCAGCGCCTCGAAATACATACGGAACACGCTATCCGTGCGCGCGCTGACCCAGCCGTTGACCTGAATCGCGCCGTCGAGGATGGACTTGCTCCCATCGGGAACAATCAGCTTTTCATCCGGCACCATCCGGAAGCCAAGGCCGGTGCAATGCGGGCAGGCACCGCTGGGATTGTTGAAGGAGAACATCTTCGGCTCAAGCTCGGCGAGGGAAATGCCGCAGTCCTCACAGGCGTAGTTCTGCGAGAAGCTCAGCTCGGTATCCTCCCCGGGGAGCTGGATGGTCACCAGCCCGCCCGAATGGGCGCAGGCCGTTTCAATCGAATCGGCAAGGCGGCGGCGGATGCCATCCTTGAGCACCAGCCGATCCACCACAAGGTCGATATTGTGTTTTTTATTCTTCTCCAGCGGAATCTTCTCCGAGAGGTCGTAGAGAATCCCATCGGCGCGCACGCGGGCGAAGCCGGATTTGCGCGCGTCGTCAAAAATCTTCTGATGCTCCCCCTTCTTGCCGCGCACCACGGGCGAGAGCACCGTAAAGCGCGTGCCCTCTCCCAGCGCCTGAATACGGTCCACGATTTGGTCGAGGGTCTGGCGGCGGATCACCTTCCCGCACTTGGGGCAGTGCGGCGTGCCGACCCGCGCCCAGAGCAGCCGCAGATAATCATAAATCTCCGTGACCGTGCCCACAGTCGAGCGCGGGTTGCGGGAGGTCGTCTTCTGGTCGATGGAGATGGCGGGGGAAAGCCCCTCGATGGAGTCCACATCCGGCTTGTCCATCTGCCCGAGAAACATCCGCGCGTAGGAGCTGAGGCTCTCCACATAGCGCCGCTGCCCCTCGGCATAGATGGTATCAAAGGCCAGGCTGGACTTCCCCGAGCCGGAAAGGCCGGTGAGCACCGTGAGGCTGTTGCGCGGGATTTCCACATCGATATTTTTCAAATTGTTGGCGCGCGCGCCGCGAATGATAATCTTATCGTTCATGCCATTCTCCTGAAAATCCATTTCGTTGGGAAGCTCGGAATCCATCAGCAAGAGCGGGCGACGCTGATGGCCGCGGCGCAAAGGGTAGTGCAAGCCGCCGCAGGCGACGGATTTCGAGTTTCCCGGATAGTATACCACATTTTTCCGGAATACACAAGTTCAGGAAACTCCGCGATTTTGCATTTTCCGCCGCCTCGGCAGATAGACCGCGCAGCTGACCGCGGCGAAGGCCACGGCGCAGCCGAGGCTGACCTTCCAGCCCAGCTCGAAGGCGGCATTGCGGTAGTAGAACTCCACAACATGCTCCCCCTCGGTGAGGTACACGCCTGCCATAGCCCCGCCGGTGAGCACAATTTCAGTCTCCACGCCGTCCACAAGGGCGTACCAGTTGCCGTTCTGCGGGATGGAGGTATAGAGGTAGCCGTCACGGTTACAATCAATCGTGCCGCGCAGATAGGTGGTAGAGAAATCCGTGAGCTGTAGCGTGGAGGCGTTAAGGATGTCGTAGCCGCTCCAGAATACATCGTCCACAAGCGTCGCACCCACAATGGTCATCGCGCTGCTCTCATCCGACTTGACGGTTATGCGCACCTCGACCACATCCCCCGCCTCCACCTGACAAGCGGCAATCATCTGCTCCAGCGTAATGGACTCGGTGTAGAGCAGCGTCCCATTGAGGTAGACGCTATAGCTGTTCCGCTTGGGCATATTGATGTCGAAGCAGAGGTAGCCGCTGTAGGCTGCCGTGTAGGTGTAGGTAAGCGTGCCGCCGCCGGAGGAGGAATACTTGCAGTAGCCCGTTCCGGTCGAGGAGGTGATGTCCACGCCGCTCGCGGTGATTTCCAGCCATGAGCTGGGCACGCTGCGCCACACATCCTCCTCCACGCCGGTGGCGGCAGTAAAGAGCAGGTTCTGGAATGTGAAGTCCTCGTTGCCGACCGAGAAATCCAGCGCGGCAAGCTCCGGCTCGGCCAAAAAGCCCAGCGGCAGCCACGCGTTATTCTCCAGAACGCTCGAGCCGGAATAGGAATTGAGCACGGTGAAATAGGGATTCTCCTCCACCCCGCTCTTGCGGTCGCCCCGCTCAATCATGTATTTCAGGTTCAGGAAGAGATTGGAAACCGGCGAGCTTTCTTCGAAGCAGTAGCGGTTATAGGTATTTTTCGCGCTGTAGCCCAAGTCCTTCATGAACTCCGTGACCGCCACGTTCGCAGAGCTGGTGAAGCCCGATACGCCGTAGTAGCCGTTGAGCGCACCGTCGTTGAGGGTCTGCGAATGGGTGGTTTCCGCGCGATAGAACAGCTCGTCCTCATGCTCGCGCATGACCTTGATGACGCTCGCCGCGCCGGTCGTTCCGCGCGGGTATGCGGAGATGTTCGTGAAGGCGAAATTCACCCCAAAATTGACGGTATTCATGATGATTTCCAGCACCATTACGACGGGCATCGCCACGGTAAAGGCGAAATTCGTCCTTTTCGGCGCGCTCTCATCCGGGGCGGGGAGCAGCTCTGGCTCCGGCACAAAGGCGGCGTCGAGCACCTCCAGCGTCAGCTCCTCGCCCGGCTGCCGCAGCTCCTGCTCCGGCTCAGGTGCCTGGGCGCGGCGCGCCTCCCACAGGTTCCACGCCAGAACGAGCAGGTACAGGGCAAGGAACACGGTATTATAGGCGATAAACACCTCGTCGTACACGCTCGTGGAGAACAGGCAGGTGGCCACAGCGAGCATCAGCGCGACCGCGACCTGCCACAGCCTCAGCGAGCCGCGCAGGAGCCATGCCCGGTAGGCCATATACAGCAGCACAAAGCTGTATAGGAAGCTGAAGCGGTAGGGAATCATATTGGTAAAGTGCATCCCATGCCAGATATAATCAAGCTGCCGCACAATGAAGCTGAGGATGAAGAATACCAGCAGCGCCAGCGAGCAGAGCTTGTCGCGCAGCTTGACCTCCGGCGCTGTGAGGAACAGGAAGGCAAACACCATCGTGCAAAGGCCGCAGTAGATATTGGGGTAAGCATCCGCATCCTTAAAATTCGGCGCGATGCCGCCCGCCATATTCCCGGCCACCTGATACATGGCAGTCAGCAATCCAAGCCACGTATCCTCGTCGGCCATGTTGAAGTCGAAAAAGGACGAGGGGAAGGTATTCACGCTCGACTGCGTGGTTTGCAGCGCGGCGAGCGCAGGAAGCTCCAAAATCGCCGTCATGCCAATGGCCAGCAGCGAAAAGAACGCAATCCGCAGAAAATCCATGAAAAAGCGTCCAATGCTCCTGCACCGGCAAATTTCATAGCAGAAAAAGCACAGGAAAACGAAAATGCAGGTGAATAGGCCGATGTAATAATTCGCGAAGATGGACAGAAATAGGGTGATGGTATACAGGAAGAACTTCTTATCGCGCAGCAGCGAAATCTCGCCCAGCATCACGAGCGGCAGCAGGAGGAAGGTATCGAGCCACATCACGTTCCATTGGTAGCCCAGCGCCCATGCGCACATGCCATAGAAGCAGCCGAACAGGGCGGTTACGGGGCTGTCCTCTCCGAAAAGCTTATAGAGGAAAAGCGCAAAAAACAGGCTCGCGAGCCCCAATCGGATGGGCAGTAGCAGGGAAAAATAGGCCAATAGCCCGCCCTCGGGCACAAAGGCCGAGAGCAGGTAAAACGGCGAGGCCAGATAGTAGGAAATCAGCCCCAGATAGTCCAGCCCCATGCCGACGCTCCACGTCCAAAGCAGGCCGTCGCCGTTAAGCAGCGCCTGCCGAAAGGCCTTGAAGAAGGGAAAATACTGGTGATAGCAGTCGGAATACAGCATACTCTTGTTCCCAAAGGGCACGCATCCGGCAATCATCATCAGCACCAGAATGCAGGCGACAGGCAGCGCAAATGCAAGCCACAGCCAGGATTTTGGTTTTTTATTCCACAGAGAAGCTTTCATAACGTCCTCCAACGTGCAATTCAAATTCCTTCTTATTATATCACGAAGATTGCGCTGGGTAAAGCCTTTCTCCAAAATTTTCCCCGAATTCGTTTCCCGAATTTATGTAAACTGTAGAATAAATGTGAATTCAAAGAAAAAGCTTGCACTTAGCGGAACTTTGCGCTATAATCACGGTAGCATTTTCTACTGCACGGAGGCGACGGACTTGAAGAAAACCTTGGGAATCCTCGGCGGCCTTGGGCCGATGGCGACCGCCTACCTATACGAGCAGATTACGCGCATGACCGACGCGGCCAGCGACCAGGCGCACATGGAAATTCTCCTCTTCAGCCACCCCGCTATTCCCGACCGCACCGCCTTCCTGCTGGGGCAAAGCACCGCCGACCCCGTGCCGGAGCTGATTGCCACCGGGCGGCGGCTGGTGAACGCGGGCGCGCAGGTGCTCGCCGTGCCGTGCGTGACGGCGCACGCGATGTACGGCCGCTTCGCGCCCCAGCTGGGCGCGCCCGTGATTCGCGCCGTGCGGGAAACGGCCGCCTACCTAAAAGGCGCCGGGGTGCAGAGGGTGGGTCTGCTTGCAACCACCGGCACGCTGCAAACCGGCACCCTCCACCGCGCGCTGGAAAGCGTGGGCATCTCGGTCTGCCAGCCCTCCCCTGTCGGTCAGGCGAAAATTATGGACGTGATTTACCGCGATGTCAAGGCCGGAAATGCCGCGAATATGGCGGATTTTTCCGCCGCTGCGGATGAGCTGCGCGCAATGGGCGCGCAGGTGCTGCTGCTCGGCTGCACCGAGCTAAGCGTGGTCAAGCGCGATAATCCGCTTGGCACAGGCTATCTGGACGTGCTGGACGTGCTGGCGATGTGCGCTGTGCGCGAATGCGGCTATCCCCTCAAAGGGGAGTTTGAAAATCTGATTCGCTGAGGAAGCTTCAAACCTATTATTAGCGAGCAAAAGAGGAATCCAAATTGCAAACGAACATTCTCGAATATCTCGAGGCCACGGTGCAGCGTCTGCCGGATAAGCCTGCCTACTGCGATAACGCCGTGCAGCTGACCTTCCGCCAGACCGCAGACGCCGCCCGCGCAATCGGCTCGCAGCTCCTGCGTGACGGCTTCTATAAGGAGCCTGTGGTGGTATTTATGAAGAAGCAGCCCGCCGCCGTTGCCGCGTTCTACGGCGCGGTTTACGCCGGGTGCTACTATGTCCCGCTCGACGAGGAGATGCCGCAGTTCCGAATTTCGCTGATTTGCGATACGCTTGGGCCCCGCGCGGTCATCTGCGACGAGGCGACCGAAAAAATCATGGGGAGTATTCCCAATTTTTCGGGCAGGCTCTACCGCTTCTCGGAAATCGCCGCCTCCCCGGTTGACGAGGCCGCGCTCGCCGCCGTGCGAAAAAAGCAGATCGATACCGACCCCATCTATATCGTCTTTACCTCCGGCTCTACCGGCGTGCCCAAGGGCGTGGTTGCCTGCCACCGCAGCGTGCTGGACTATATCGAGGCGCTCAGCGACACGCTCGGCTTTTCCGAGAGCACCGTGTTCGCCAACCAGACTCCGCTGTATTTCGACGCCTGCCTGAAGGAGCTATACCCCACCATGAAATTCGGCGCGACCACATGGTTCGTGCCCAAGCAGCTTTTCATGTTCCCCACCAAGCTGGTGGAATACCTCAATACGCATAAAATCAACACGGTATGCTGGGTCGTTTCGGCGCTGACGATGATTTCCTCCTTCGGCACGCTCGACACCATTGTGCCCCAATACCTGCACACCGTCGCCTTCGGCAGCGAGGTGTTCCCCATCCGGCAATTCCGGCTCTGGCGCAAGGCGCTGCCAAACGCCCGCTTCACAAACCTCTACGGCCCGACGGAGTGCACCGGAATGTCCTGCTTCTATCACGTCGAGCGCGAATTTGCCGACGACGAGCGAATCCCTATCGGCGAGCCCTTCCGCAACACCGAAATCCTGCTGCTTGACGCCAACGACCGCGTCCCCGCGGCCGGGGAAAGCGGCGAGATCTGCATTCGCGGCACGAGCCTGACGCTCGGCTATTTCCGCCAGTTCGACAAAACCGACGAGGTCTTCGTGCAGAATCCCCTCAACCACAATTATCCCGAGCGCATCTACCGCACGGGCGACATTGGCAAATACAACGAGCGCGGCGAGCTGGTTTTCCTCTCGCGCAAGGATTACCAGATTAAGCACATGGGGCACCGCATCGAGCTTGGCGAGCTGGATTTGGCCGCCTCGATGCTCGACGGTGTGCGCGCCGCCTGCGCCATCTACGACGAGGCGCGCAGCAAAATCGTGCTGTTCTACGCCGGCAGCATGGATAAGCGCGAGCTTGGCAAGCACCTGCACGCCCGCCTGCCGCGCTATATGCTGCCGAATGTCATCCATCAGCTCGAGGCGCTCCCCCTGACCCCCAACGGGAAAACCGACCGCAAGCGTCTGCGCCAGCTTCACGAGGAAGCGACGATATCACCATAAGGAGAAAATATATGGAACAGCTAATTGCAATCCTGACCGAAATCCACGACGACGTGGATTACCAAAGCTGCACCACGCTGGTTGACGACGGGGTGCTCGATTCATTCGACATTGTCACCCTGATTTCCGAGATCAGTGATACCTTTGACGTAACCATCCCCCCCTCGGCGATTGTGCCGGAGAACTTCAATTCCGCCGCCGCGCTTTGGACGCTGATTCAGGAGCTAGAGGAGTAAGCCATGTCCTTTACCTCACCCGCGTTTGTGCTCTTTCTTGCGGTGCTGGCTGTGCTTTATTTTGTCGTGCCGCGCAGGGCGCAGTGGCCGGTGCTGCTGGCGGGCAGCCTCGTATTCTACCTCTTTGCCGGGGTGGAGCTTCTGGGCTTTCTCGTCTTTACCATTGTGACGGTCTATGCTGCCGGTCGCATTTTGGGAAGGTGGCAGGAGCGCCAGAAGGCATGGCTGCGCGAAAATAAGGACGCTGCCCGGGAGGATAAGAAGGCATACAAGGCCGCCGTGCAGCGCAAAAGCCGCGCCGTACTCGGCCTCACGCTCGCGCTCAACTTTGGGATGCTCTTTTTCTGCAAGGCCGCGCTCCTAGAGCCGCTGAAGGGCTACCTCAGCGGCTCTAGGGTCGAATTTCTCAGCCTTGGGCTGCCGATGGGCATCAGCTTCTATCTTTTTCAGAGCATGGGCTACCTGATTGACGTATACCGCGGCACCGTGCCGTGCGAAACCAATCTTGGGCGGCTGGCGCTGTTTTCCTCCTATTTCCCGCAGCTGGTGCAGGGGCCAATCAGCAAGTATTCCGCGCTTGCGCAAGAGCTTTATAAGCCGCACCGCTTCGATGCGGCGCGCGTGCATATGGGCATCCAGCGCATCCTTTGGGGCTACTTCAAGAAGCTGGTAATTGCCGACCGGATCGCCGCCGCCGTCGTAACGCTCAAGGGCGACGGCTACACCGGCGCATGGTTCTTCCTGCTCACGCTGTTCTATGCCGTGCAGATTTACGGTGATTTCACCGGCGGCATCGACATTACGCTTGGCGTGAGCCAAATCCTTGGCATTCCGCTGGCAGAGAACTTCAACCATCCCTTCCTGTCGAAAAACATTGCCGAGTATTGGCGGCGCTGGCACATCTCGCTCGGCGAATGGATGAAGGATTACATTTTCTACCCCATCTCCGTCAGCAAGCCCATGCGCAGTCTATCCAAGAGCGCCCGCCGCACGCTGGGCGACAAGGTCGGCAGGAAGCTGCCCGTCTACGTCGCCAGCTTTGCGACATGGTTCGTTACCGGCCTTTGGCACGGGCTGGAGGCACATTACCTCGTGTGGGGCATGATGAACTGCGTCGTGATTGTCGCCTCGGAGGAGCTGGAGCCGCTTTATGCCCGCTTCCATGCCAAATTCCCGAGCCTGAAGCAGCGCCGACTCTACGGTGCGTTTGAAATTGTGCGGATGTTCGTGCTGATGAACCTCATCCGCGCGAGCGACCTCTTCTCGAGCGTGGGCACCTACTTCTCCCGGATGTTTAGCCTTGTCACCGTGTGGAACGTCGGCGAGCTGTTCGGCGGCGGGCTTCTGGAGCTGGGACTGAACGCGGGCGACTATGTGCTGCTTGCGCTTGCGCTCGGCGTGGTCTTTGCCGTTTGCCGGGCAAGCCTGCGCGCCCCGGTGCGCGAGAGCCTGCAATCGGCCAGTCCTTGGCTGCGCTACAGCGCGACCGCTGCGCTACTCGTCGCCGTGCTGCTATTCGGCGTGTACGGGCAGGGCTACGACGCAAGCAGCTTCATCTACAATCAGTTCTGAGGCGGTGACACGATGAAAAAGAAATGTATTGCCGCCGTGACCGTATCGCTCGTGACCCTGCTGGTGCTTGCCGCGCTCACGCGGCTGGTGATGCCCAAATACATGGGCAGCGAAACCGAGGGCGCGCTCATCGCCGAATATTATGACGAAACCACCGACCACCAAGTGATTTTCATTGGCGACTGCGAGATATACGAGAACATCTCCCCCATCTCCATCTGGCTGGAGAGCGGAGTGACGAGCTTCCTGCGCGGCTGCCCGCAGCAGACCATCTGGCAGTCCTATTACCTGCTGGAGGAAACGCTGAACACCGAAACGCCGGATGTGGTGGTATTCAACGTGCTCTCGATGAAGTACGATACCCCGGAATCCACCGGCGCAGCAGAGCAGCGGGAGGCCTACAACCGCATTGCGCTTGACGGGATGCGCTGGAGCGCCTCGAAGTGGAATTCCATTCTCGCCTCGATGCTCGACAGTGAGTCCATGCTGGACTATCTGTTCCCGCTGCTGCGCTACCATAGCCGCATCACCGAGCTGTCGAGCGACGACTTCACCTATTTCTGGAGCACCGACTCCGTCTCCTACAGCGGCTACTATATGCGCGTTGACACCCTGCCCACCACCGAGGCGCAGGTGAGTGCCAAATACGCCTCGCAAATCGAGCCGTCGAGCTATGAATTCGGAGAAAGCAGCTGGCTCTATCTTGAAAAAATGCGGGAGCTTTGCGAGGAAAAGGGTGTGACCCTCATCCTCATGAAGGCGCCCAGCGTGAGCGAAATCTGGTACGACGAGTGGGACACGCAAATTGCCGACTACGCCGCCGCGCACGGCCTCGCCTACTTCAATTTCCTGACGATGTCGGACGAAACCGGCGTTGACCTCTATAACGACACCTACGACGGCGGTCTGCACCTGAACTGCACCGGCGCAGAGAAAATGGGCACATGGTTTGGCCGCTACTTCGCCGAGCTGGGGCTGGAGGATCGCCGGGACATAGAGCCCTACGCCACCGTATGGGCGGAAAAAACCGAAATTTATGATCAAGCGAAGGCCGCGCAATACGCCGCCCTGAGCGAATAGAGAAAGGAAGCTTCCTAAACATGAAAAAGCTGATATTCGCGTTCCTGTTTGCCCTGCTTCTGGCAGGCTGCGGCTCGCAGGCCGCCGAAAGCGAGGCTACCGAATCCGCTTTTGCGCCGGATTATGCCACCGCCACCTTTGAGGTCGGCGAGGAAATCACCGTTGACGCCTATTTCGACGGCAGCAGCGGCGACGCGACCATCTCCTACACCTTCGACCCCTCGATTCCCGGCATTTACGGCGCAATTTTGAGCGCGGACGGGAGCCTTTACAACGTCAACGTGGAAATCGTCGATACCACCGCCCCCACCGCCACGGCCAAGAGCGGCGTGAGCTTCTACCAAGGCACACTGCCCGAGCCGGAGGAGCTATTGGAGGATATATACGACGCGACCGGCGTGACAAGCTGCACCTACGAGCTTGCGCCGGACTCCGATTTCTATGGGCAGATGAGCCTGACCGTGCTGCTGAGCGACGACTATAACAACGTGGCCAGCATCAATGTGAACGTGGAAATTCTGGAGGATACCGAAGCCCCCGTGATTACTACCGATTTCGGCACCCTGCGCACCGCCTATGTGGGCGATTCCATCTCCTACCGTCAGGGCGTAGAAGTTACCGATAATTCGGGCACGGTAGCCTCGCTGGATATTGTGGTCGGCGATGGCAGCACCAACGAGGTGTGCGAATACACCGTTACCTATATCGCCACGGACAATATGGGCAACTCCTCGGAATTGACCGTGTCGGTCAAAGTTTCGGAATATGTGGCGGATCGGCCGACGGACGAGGAGATTCTGGCATATGCCCGCGAACGCCTTGACGAGCTTTACGATACCTATGGCTATGAGGAAAGCGACTACAACACCGCCCTGTGCGCCTATCGCTATGTTCTGGGTGTTGGGGAGAATTATCCCATCATCGGCTACACCGGCTACTCCGATAAGGACGATTGGATGTACACCGGCTACTGCGTGCTCACCCGCGAGATTACCTCCGGCGACTGCTTCACCTACTATTCCGTGACGCGGCTGCTGCTTGTTGCGGGCGGGCTGGAAACCATCCCGGTCAGCAAGGTGCCCAACTATGACGGCGACAGCCACCACTACTGGACGCTTGTGAAGATTGACGGCGAGTGGTATCACCTCGACACCACGCCCCGCGCCGCTGGCTTCAACAAGAACGATTTCACCTTCTTCCTGTGGACAGACGCGCAGATGGACGAATTCTCCGCCTCGTACAGCAACTGCTTCAATCGTGACAGCTCGCTCTATCCCGCCAGCGCCACCACCCCGGTCACCAAGCCGAGCCTCTAAAAGGAGAATCCAAGTATGAAAAAGCTATTCCCATTGCTTGTGCTTATGCTTCTGTCGCTGCTGCTATCCGCCTGCGGCGCGCAGGCGAATGAAAGCGAGGAAAGCAGGGCTGAATCCGGCAGCGCCGAACAAAGCGCCGCCTCCGACTCCGGGGAAACCGAGCCCGCCGACGAATCCGGCTACCGGATTGTCCTGCGGGACGTGGAAATCGCTGTTGACGCCGAGGCCGCGCCCCTGATTGCCGCCCTTGGCGACGACTACAGCTACAGCGAGGACGCAAGCTGCTTCTTTGAAAACAGCACCGAGCGCTACTATATGTACACCGATTTCTCCATCGTCACCTACACGGGAACGGACGGCGCAGAATACGTCTACTATGTGAAGCTGCTCGACGATCTGGTGCAAACCCCCGAGGGACTCTATATCGGCGCATCCGAGGCGGAAGTGGACGCCGCCTATGGCAGCGACTATGACCAAAACGGCGACTACCGTTACTACCTGCGCGGCAATACCAACCTGCAAATCCGCCTGACCGACGGCTCCGTTACCGCAATCATCTATATGCTGAATGTATAGCGCGCCGTGTATTCTCCCTTCCTGCCACGCCGCCCGGATTCCCCGGGGCAGCGTCAGTTATTACGAAAAGGCGCTGGACAAGCGGCGGCTTCTTTGCTATACTAAGGAAGCTTGGAGCCAGACCGAACGCAAAAAGGAGGTCTTTTTGTGAAAACCACATCCGTTTACCTCTTTAGCCCGTCCGTACCGTGCGAAAATCGCTGCCGCTACTGCCTGCTGCAATGGGACGGCAGGCTGCTTGGTGCCGACTGCGCTCGCAGTCTGGCTTATGCCCGCCGCTTCTACCGCTGGCTGCGCGAAAACCGGCCGGAGCTGCAATTCGTATACTATTTCGGCTACTCGATGGAGCATCCCGACCTGCCGGCCGTTCTCCCCTTTTTGCAGCAAACCGGCTCCCCAAGCGGCCGCTTCCTGCAAATGGACGGCATGAAAATGCGCAGCGACGCACAGCTGCACGACCTGTTTCGCACGCTGAAAGCGCTGGGCATCGAGGAAACCAACTTCACCTACTACGGCGCACAGGACTATCACGACCGCTTTGCCGCCCGCGCGGGAGACTTCGCGCTCATGGAGCGCTCCCGCCGGATTGCTGCGCAGGAGGGTCTGCGCGTCAGCGTCGGCATCCCCACAAGCAAGGAGAACCTTTCTCAGCTGGAGGCGCTTGTCGCCCAATTTGACGCCGACGGCATTCCCGTCTCCCTCTTCACGCCGCATTGCGGCGGCCGTGGCTACCTCCTGCTGGACGCGAAAATCACCGTCGCCGACTACGAGGCCATGCCTGCCACGCTGCGAAAGCGCCTGTCCCGCCGTGCGAACCGCACGGCGGGGGGGGGGTGGGAAGCCCCCCCCAAGGCGCCCGCGAACCGGAATTTTCAGCTGGGGCTGGGCGAATCGGGGATGGAACGGCGGGAAGCGCTTCCCTTCGCGCAAATCCTGCGCAAGCTCGAGCAAACCGACGAGGCCTACTACGCCCTTGTCCCCGGCTTTTCCACGCTGCTGCCGCGCTATGCCGAGCAGCGCGACCCGCGGCTGTATACAAAAAAGGACTTGTACGCCCTCTATCGCAGGCGCTATATTGCGGAAAACCGCCTGACTGTCACAGAGGTGAATGATGAGCGGCTTTCCGGCAGCATCCGCTATTGAAGCCTGCGCAAATGCAGGAAAATCCCGGCTTTGCCTAGGCAAAGCCGGGATTTTTTGGGCGCTTGCAGAGTGCTGCGGGCTGCCCTTTTTTATTCGTTGCGGTAATGTGCCATCATGGTCTTAAAAAGCTCGGCCGTGCTGGGCGGTGTGTGTGAAATGGCGTTTGCGCCGGCCTCAATCGTCGCGAGGATTTTATCGGGCTGGTTGCCGCCGGTCGCAATCATGGGCACGGTGGGAAAATCCTTGCGGATGGCGCGAACCACCTCGGGCGTTCTCGGCCCGGCGGCCACATTGAGAATCACCGCTCCGGATTCCAGCCGCGCGCCGATATCGGTCTTCTCATCTGTAACGGTAATGATGACCGGGATATCCACTGCCCTCGACACCGCCAGCAGATTCATATTGTTGATAGGCGCATTGAGCACCACGCCCATCGCCCCCTGGCTCTCTGCGTCACGGGCGAGGGAAATGGTGCGCAAGCCCTGCGTCGTGCCGCCGCCAACGCCGCAGAACACAGGCACATAAGCGGCCTTGATGATGGCGTCGCTGATGCACTGCTGCGGTGTGAAGGGGTAGACGGCAAGCACCGCGTCGGCATCACAATTCTTGATAATCGCAAGGTCTGTCGTGAAAACCAAGCTCTTGATGCGCCTGCCATAAATCACGATGCCGCTGCACTTGAGGATTTCCTTGGGCATTTCCAAGATTTGATGCCGCAGGCGGCTCTTAACCAGCGGGATATGCTTTTTATCGTCCATAGCAGGCCTTCCTTTCCGCACGAGGCGTGGTTTTCTATTATTTTACTATGGGCTGTGGAAATCGTCAAATAAACGTTCTGTAAATTCTCCCGCGGGCGATTTGTTCGCAGTTTTCCTAAGAAACCTCGTCAAACTGGCTGTTATACAGCTCCGCATAGAAGCCGCCGCGCTCGATCAGCGCCTCGTGGCTCCCCTGCTCGACGATATCGCCGTCGCGCATGACCAGAATCATGTCGGCGTTTTTAATCGTGGAGAGGCGGTGGGCAATGACGAAACTTGTGCGCTTTTCTGTAAGGGCGTCCATCGCCCGCTGGGTCAGCATCTCGGTCTTGGTATCCACGCTGGAGGTCGCCTCATCGAGAATCAGCATCGGGCTGTTCTGAATCATGGCTCTGGCAATGGTGAGCAGCTGCTTCTGCCCGGCGGAGATGGCGGTATTGTCGCTCAGGACGGAGTCGTAGCCATTCGGCAGCGCCTGAATGAAGCTGTGGATGCCGCAGGCCTTGCAGGCGCTCTCCATCTGCTCGGTCGTAACGCCCTGCGTATTGTACAATAGGTTCTCCCGCACCGTGCCCTCAAACAGCCATGTATCCTGCAAAACCATGCCAAACTGGCTGTGGACATTGCTTCTGGGAATCTCCTGCGTCGGAACGCCGTCAATCAGGATGCTGCCGCCCGTCGGCTCAAAGAAGCGCATCAGCAGGTTGACCATTGTGGTCTTGCCCGCGCCGGTCGGCCCAACGATGGCCACCTTCTGCCCCGGCTGCACCAGCGCGCTGAAATCGTGAATAATCTCCTTCTCCGGCGCATTCGGGTAAGCAAAGCGAACATGGCGGAACTCCACCTCGCCGTGCACGTTTTCGATTCGCTTCGTCTTGGCGGATTCATCCTCCATCTCCTCCTCGGAAAGGAAATCAAACACGCGCTCCGAGGCCGCCGCGCAGGACTGCACCTGCGTCATAGCCTGCGCAATCTGGCGCAGGGGCGACTCAAACAGGCGGGTATAGATGAGGAAAGCTGTAATATCGCCAAAGGTAATCTGCTTATCAATCATCAGCGCCGCGCCCACGACGCACACCGCCACATAGCCCAGATTCCCAACGAAGGTCATCAGCGGCTGCATCAGCCCGGATAGAAACTGGGAGCGGAAATTGGCCGTCTTGACCGCCTGATTCATGGTGGAGAATTTGTCCTTGACCTCGTCCTCCGCGTTCAGAATGCGAATCACGTCGTGGCCGGTGTACATCTCCTCGATGTAGCCGTTCAGCGTGCCGAGGCTCTCCTGCCGGGCGGTGAAATACTTCTGCGAGCGGCTCATGATTACCACCATCAGCACGAGGCCGAGGACGGTAGAAAGCACGGTCGTCGTCGCCAAAATCCAGTTGGTATAGTACATCATGATCAGGCAGCCGACAAACTGCGCGATGGACGAAACCAGCGTCGAGAGGCTGTTGGACATTGCCTGCCCAATCATGTCGACATCGTTGGTCATGCGCGAGAGCACATCGCCCACGGCGTTTCCGGAGAAATACTTCAGCGGCAGGCGATTGATTTTGGTGTCGATATCCCCGCGCAGCCGCTTGGCGGTTCGCTGCGTGACCGTTTGCATAATGTAATGCTGGGTAAAATTACACAGTGCGCTGGCAAGGTAAATGGCAAGCAGCAGCAGCGAAACCTGCACGATTCCATCCATGTCAATGCCGTCATCGGCGTGCTCGCTCTGGTACTGCTCGCTCAGGTGAAGGCTGGATAGAATGGTCTGGGTGAGCGCGCTTTCGGTATCCGTTAAATCGAGGCTAGACAGGTCAAGCTCCTCGAGATTGGTCCCCTCCGGCAGATAATCGGCAAGGTTTATCTCGCCACTGAGGATTTGATTCTGCAAATCCGCAAGCATTTCCTCCGACGAAATGCCGCCGGAAACGCCGTCATAAATATAATTGGTCAGTCGGCTGGTCTGGTTCGGGCCGATGATGGTGAACACCGCGGCGGCCGCCGCCAGCAGCAGCGCAATGAGAATCATTCCCGCCTGACCCCTGCAATAAGAAATCAGCTTGGTCAGCGCGGCGCGAAGGTTAGTCGGCTTGCCGCCGCCCATGCCGCCCCTCGGGCCGCGGCCCATGCGCCCGCCCCCGCGGGGCGCAGCGGATGAAGCGTTTCGATTCGATTCAGGCATAATCGCAACCTCCTTAGGCATTGGCCGCAAGCTCTTCGGCAGAGAGCTGCGACAGGGCAATCTGCTGGTACACCGGGCAATCGCGCATTAGCTCCTCGTGCGTGCCGATTCCGGCCACCGCACCGTCGTCCAGCACAACAATCCGGTCGGCAGAGCGAATGGTGCCGATGCGCTGCGCTACGATCAGGCAGGTCGTCCCGCGCAGGTCGGTTTGAAGCCTCTGGCGCAAAATGCGGTCGGTCTTGTAGTCCAGCGCGGAAAAAGCATCGTCAAAGATGAGGATTTCGGGCTTGCGTGCGATGGCTCTGGCAATCGAGAGCCGCTGCTTCTGCCCGCCGGATAGGTTGGTGCCGCTCTGGGCAACGCGGCTGTCCACCCCATCCGCCATCGCATGGACAAATTCGCTCGCCTGCGAAATATCCAGCGCATTTTCCACATCGGCGTCGGGGATTTGCGCGGCATTTCTGCCGAAGGTCACGTTGCCGCGCACCGTATCGGCGAATAGCGTCGCCCTTTGCGGGATGTAGCCGATTTTTTGGTAGAGGGTGTCGAAGCTGTAGCGGGAAATCTCTTTCCCATCGAGCAGCACCGTGCCCTCGGTCGCGTCGTACAGCCGGGCCGCAAGGCCGGCGAGCGTGGTTTTACCCGCGCCGGTCGCGCCGATAAAGGCGACGGTTTCGCCCTTTTTGGCGGTAAAGGAGATGTGCTTCAGGCAGTCCTCGGCGGAATCGGGATAGCGGAAGGAAACGTCCCGGAATTCGATGCTCCCCTGCTCGTCAGAATCGGAATCCGCGCCCTCGCGCACCTCAATTTCAGCATCCAGAACCTCGTTAATACGGTTGGCGGATACCTGCGCGCGCGGCAGGAGCATGAAAATCATAAGCAGCATCAAAAACGACATGATGACGTACAGCGCGTAAGAGCTGAAGGAAACCACCTCGCCGAGCAGAACCGCCCGGTCGGACACGGCGGTCATAATCTCCATCAGCGTACCGCTCAGGGGAACCTCAATGGCGTTAATGAGTCGTGCGCCGACGTAGTAGATGGCGAGCGTCACACCGCTCTGGACAAACATCATTATGGGCGAAAGGAAGGCCATGCCGCGGCCGGTAAACAGCTGCGTGCGCATCAGCGCATCGTTCGCCGTTTCAAACTTCTCCTCCTGATACTGCTCGGCGTTGAAGGCGCGAACCACCCGGATGCCGTTCAGGTTCTCCTCGGTAATGCGGTTGACATCGTCAACCTGCCGCTGCACAATACGGAATTTCGGAATCATGATGGCCAGCAGCACAATCATCGAACCCACCACGATCACGACCGCGGCTGCCACGACGGTGGAAAGCTGCCAGCTTTTTCCCACGATTTTCACAACCGCCCAAATCGCCATAATGGGCGCGCGGAGCATCATTTGCAGCCCCATCGCGATGATCATCTGGATTTGGGTAATGTCATTGGTGGTGCGAGTAATCAGGCTGGCGACAGAGAATCTGCGAACCTCGCCGCTTCCCATCGCCGCAACCTTGTTGAAAAGCTTCGCGCGGACATCAAAGGAAAAGTCTGCTGCGATCCGTGCCGCGAAGTAGCCTACCACCACGGTAAGCAGGGCGCTGCAAAGCGCGCAGGCGAGCATCTTCCCACCTGCCGAAAAATATTGCGATAGCTCCGTTACCTCGCTGCTGATTAGCACCGTGATTTCCGCCGTATAGTCCGGCAGGCGCAAATCAAAATATACCTGCCCGCATACCAGCAGCAGGCACACGAGCGCCAAAGCTCTGTCCTTTGGCTTCATATTTCCAAAAATGCGAATCATAGAATCCTCCTAGGGTGCCCTCAGGAATTTTCCCAAGGGCGAAAGGTTAGCCGGTAGGGGCAGTCGTTCGGCAGGGTGGGGTTAAACATAGCCGTAAACAGGCCGACCTTGCCACAGTGGCTGCAAACGCGAAAGCGCTCGCGGTAAACCGTGCATCGCTGTGTTTCGGGATCGAGGTACTCGCACGGGCTTTTGTAGCAAATCGTGACCTCGCCATCGTCCCCCACCGTGCGGGCGTAGCAGCACTTGCCGCAGCAGTTGCACAGCGCATCCCAGTCCTTGCGCCACCGGAGCCACTGCCTCCATATATGCAGCAGCGTTTTCATTATTGCCGCGAAGTTCCTTAGACCACCCGGATATAATCCGGCTTGCGCGGCTTCGGCTGCGGCGCCGGCGCATCGCTATAGCCAAGGATGCAGTTCGCGACGCCAACATAGCTGTCGCCCAGCCCCCACTCGCGCATCAGCTCTCGCCCAGCCTCGGACGCGAAAGCCTCCTTTGCCCGATAGATGTAGCACGAATCCACGCCCACGGCGTGTGCGGCATTGAGCAGGTTCCCGGCGACGAGGCACGCATCTTCCATCCATGTCGGCGCGGCATCCTTGTTGCCGAATACGATCGCCACCACCGGCGCGCCATAGAAGGGGTCAACATCGCGCCCCATCACGGCGGCATTGAGGCGGCTTATCTGTTTCACCGTTTCCGGCGTACGGACAAGGACGACGGCGGGCGACTGCCGCCCCATGCCGGTGGGGGCATAGGTGGCTGCCTCCATAATCGCGTCGAGCTTCTCCTGCTCAACGGGTCGATCGCTGAAGCTGCGCACGCTGCGGCGGGTTTTCAGGCTTTCCAATACGGAATTTTCCATTTGAATTGTCCTCCTAAATTGAAAATGATGGCCGCCTTCGCGGCCGGGGACGCTCGGAATCCATCGGCAAGAGCAGATCAAGCTACCTTTTGTGCTGCAAAAGGCAACGCCAGACGCCGCAGACGACTTGCTTGCGAGCTTCCCTTGAATGAAAATTTCTCCTTGACATTATCCAACAACTTGTTGTATAATTATATTATACGCAGATCCATGGCAGATATCAACCCTCAATTTTCTGAAATCTGTCGGATTATTCAGGAGGTAGCATGATGAAAAAGCAGCCGGCAATCACAGAGAAAACACGCCAGAGCTTCGTGACGGCGTTCTGGGCGCTGATGCGCGAAAAGCCGGTATCGAAAATCGCCGTGAGCGAGCTGACCCGGGTCGCGGGCTACAACCGCAGCACCTTCTACGAGTATTTTCTCGATACCGAAGATCTTCTCGCCTATGCCGAGGAGCAGCTGCTTGAGCAGATGAAGCGGGTGATCGCGCAGATTCCGCCGAAGGACAACTCTCCGGAGGCGGCGTTCGGCGCGGTTTTCGCCGCCATGAATGAGGAAATGTACCTCTTAATTGGGCCAAACGGCGACCCAAGCTTTCTCTCCCGCGTGCGGCAGGAGCTGGTTCCGCTGATTCGCACATACTTCTCGATTCCCGAGAATGTGCCGAATTTTGACTATCTGATTTGCTATGTCAACGCCGCCCTGTTTGGCCTGCTGCAACATTGGAACCGGAACGGCCGGGATTTAAGCATGGAGCAATTCAGCGGCCTGATGCAGAACCTCGTCCTGCATGGCCTGCTGGGAAGCACCGCAGAGGCGGAGGAAACTTCGTAAATTACAAATAGAGGCTCTATGTCAATAGTTGGGGTAGGGAGAAAATAAGAAAAGATTCCTGT
>JAJQFT010000003.1 GCA_021200975.1 Bacillota bacterium
GGCGGTCGCCATGCTTGCTTCGCCGTTGGCTGAGTAAAAGGGATAACCAGTATTTATTATTTCAATTCAGATGGCAGTATTATAACAGGGTTCCAGACGTTAGATGACGTACTGTACTATTTTGATCCTGAAACCGGGAAAGCCTTGACTGGATTCTGCCTGGATGAAAGTACAGGGAACACCTATTATCTACAGGGAAGCGAAGGCGCATATACAGGGACTTTAACATTATCCAATAGCGATGGGTCAGAAAGCACGTATTATTTCTATGATACGGGAATTATGGCGCATGGGCTGACGAAACAATCCGGCGTTTACTATTATTATGATTTCCTGACTGGTGAACAAATAACCGGATTGGTAAAGCTGGCGGATACGGTATATATGTACTTTGATGAAACCGGAGCCATTGCTTCCGGCTGGACGACGTGGAATGGTGGGCTGTATTATTTTGATGAAACATCCGGGAGAAAACTTTCCGGGTGGGCAACAATAGAATCCAGCCAGTACTATTTTGATGAGACAACAGGACAGGCGGTTTCAGGAATCGTTGAAATTGAAGGAAGTTACTATTATTTTGATGAATCCTGTGAAATGCAGACGGGACTGATAGAATACGGCGGCCAACTGTATTATTTTAACTCTTCTGCTCAGTCTGGGGTCAATACGGTAGAGGATCAGATTTATTGTTTTGACGCGGAAACTTATCAGGCCGTTTCGGGATGGTATACTACGGAAAGCGAAGAAACCTATTACTTTAGCGAGGATACGTTTACCGCAGCTACCGGAATTTGCGAAATTGATGGAATCCGCTATGGCTTTTCTGATAACGGAGTACTACAAACCGGAATTTACAGTGATGAGGATGGGGTGTTGTACTATTGTTCGGAATATGGTGAGAGCGTTTCCGGTATCGTAACTCTGGACGACCAGATTTACTACGTTGATGCGGATACGCAGCAGTTACTCACCGGTTTGCAGCAGGTGGGCGATGATTACTATTATTTCAATACAGACGGGACCGCATACAGGGATGGACTTCTCACCATCAATGGAAGTATGTATTATTTCGATTCGGAGACCGGGAAAGCGCAGGAAGGGTTTATTACCATGGCATCCGGGAGTACGTATTGCTTCGATGCGGAAACAAAAGCTGCTGTGTCTGGAATATGCCTGATAGACGGTGACTATTATTATTTTGATGAAGACTGCATCATGCAAACAGGCTTCCAAAAGGATTCCGAAGGCAATGCATATTATTTCAATCCAGAAAGCGGAAAGGCACAGAGCGAGTTTGTGACCAGAATCTCTTCCAGTGGGACGGTCTATACTTACTATATGGATCCTGAAACTAAAATTGCTGTAACAGGATTGATCACGATCGATGAGGGACTGTATTACTTTGATGAAAACGGGTATATGCAGACTGGCCGAAAAACAATAGACGGGAAGTTTTACTATTTTGATGAGGTAACAGGAAAAGCAATTACCGGAATCAAAGTGGTGACAACCAGTTCCGGCACTGAGGTCGCTTATTACTATAACGGGAGTGAAGGGGCTTCAACAGGACTCTTTACCGTGGATGGAAATTTGTACTATGCGGATGAATCGACTGGTTATTTAGCCACGGGGCGCAAGTCAGTTGATGGTGTGTATTATTATTTTGATCCTGATACATACAAAGCGATATACGGTATTGTGTTAGATTCCAGCAGTATTTATTACTTTGCTGAGTCTGGTACGTCCGCTGGTTTTGCCTCATATGGCGGAGTTACCTATTATGTTTCTTCTACTGGAAAAGCGTCACTGAATGCGATTTATACGAATTCAGATGGGATCCGCTGCTATTTTGGTGAAAATGGGGAACAGGAATTTGGCTTAATTTCTTTTACAAACTCGTCAGGAACCGTTGTCACCCGCTATTTTACTTCCACCAGTGATGCTGTTGCATCGGATGATTTATTGGAAGCAATAGAGGCGGCAAAAGCGGCTGGAAACGGCTGGGCAGAGGTTGAAGGGTTGACGTATTATGTCAGCGATGGTGAATTCTTAACAGGTTTACAATCGATTGATGGCGCTTCCTATTATTTTTCGAGCTTGTCTGGCGCTATGCTGACCGGTTTACGGACCATTGACGGAACACAGTATTACTTTGACCCGGAAACAGGTAAAATGGCGACTGGCTGGACGACAGTTGAAGGAAAGGAGTTTTACTTCGACCCGGAAACAGGAGCAATGTGCACAGGATTTACGGTAATTGCTTCTTCGACCTATTACCTGTACAATGGCGGTGGCTATGCTACAACATCGATCTCTGTAAACGGAACGAGTTACAGCTTTGATGCTGATGGGGCCATGCTGTATGAAGACGATTTGTCCTATTATGACGCAAGCACAGGCGAAAAACTGTTAAATACCTGGTACGAGGTTGACGGAAGCCTGTATTATCTGGATGCCGATGGCTGCAAGGTAACCGGGATGGTAAACATCGACGGAGAAACTTATATCTTTGATGAAAGCGGTGTCCTTTGTACTGGTTGGTATTCGGATTCGGATGGATCTGTCTACTATTGTACGGAGTCTGGCTTATTGAGAGGCTTCCAGACGATTGATGACCTGACATATTATTTTAACACAGCAGACGGCGTTATGATGACCGGTTTACGTATCATCGATGCGCAAAAATACTATTTTGCAGCGTCCGGTGAACTGGCAACAGGATGGATCAAGGAAAATGGATATGTTTACTATTTTGATAGTGATGGCTTAGCCACAGGTCTGAAGGAGATCGATGGAAACAACTATTATTTCCTGGGCAATGGCGTCATGATGACCGGCTGGGTTTATCTCTATAACGATGATGGTGAAGGCGGCATGTGCCTATTCCTCGAAGATGGAAGCCAAGCAACTGGTTTAACGTATTATGGCGGGTATTGGTATTATTTTGATGAAGATAATAATGGCGCCAGAACATATGGCTGGTTCACAATCGAAAGCGACGAGTTCTATTTCGCCGAGTCGAATGGTAAAGCGGTAACTGGACGACAGTATATAGATGGGGCTTATTATTATTTTGATGTTGACAGTGCAATCAGACAGTATGGCCTGAATGGGGAAGATGGGAAATACTATTATTATGTAGACCTGGAGACCTCCTCTGACGGGGTATTACATGGATTGCAAACGATTGATGATGATCTGTATTATTTTAATCTGGATTCAGGTAAAATGCTGAGTGGGATGTATATTATCGACGATGTGAAGTATTATTTCGATGCGGATACTGGTAAGGCATTGGAAGGCGTATACTTTGTTGATGATGAACTGACAACTGCATATTATTTTATGGCAAGCGGCGGATTAAAATATGGCCTGCAGGAATGGAATGGGGCAACCTATTACCTGAACTACGGGACAGGAAAGATGGTGACCGGACTGGCCTCCGTAGGCGATACATTGTATTACTTTGCGGAAGATGGGAAAATGGTGGTTGATTCAGAAATTGAAATTGCCGGCCTCATTTACCAGATCGATGAAAACGGAGCCGTTACGTTGATAAGCGATGCTTCTGGTCAGGTAACGGATGTGGTCACTATGTTACAGTATGGACTTACCTTGCTTGGACTTCCTTATTCGGAAGAAAACAGCAGCTCTGCTGGTTACCACTGTAGTGGTCTGGTAGCAGCTATGCTGAGTGCCATCGGATATGATTTGACTGGTTCGGCTTATCATCAATGTTATTCATTGGTAAACGGATTAACCGGTTATGATGTAGAAGTTCTGGAAGATACAAGCAGCTTGCAGGTAGGCGATTTGCTCTTCATGACAGAGTTAGAATGCAGTTATGGTGATGACTGTGAGTTCTGGAACGAAATACACCATGTGGCGATTTATGTAGGAGATGGCAAGGTGATTCACGCAAACACCTATTCCGCAGATGGTAGTATCGATGATGAACACAGTGGTGTGATGGTTTCTGATTTCACCAATACAGATCATTTCTTCGTGTGTTATTGTGTTCATATTAATTATTGATTGCCGTTGTACGGAGGTTAATCAAGCCATTGATAAGCAGAGAAGGAAGTGGTGTGCTTCATGTCGAGATGCCAATGCCTGGCATCAGATGGTTCAATAATATTCCATATGCGTAAAGAACGATGGCGTTTCTTAATGAAAAAACGAATGAAGAAGTTCTCATTTGAGGCGCCCCTGTAAGTAGACAGTAACAAAAGGATTTCTATGAAGATGGTCTTTGCCCCAGGGCAGAGGCCATCTTTTCATGCAGCTATGCGGCAGATCATCCGCGACATACCCCAAAGCAAAAAACAAAGGTTAGACTTTCCCGCGTTCGGGTGTCTAACCTTTGCTATTTAGGCTATTTTGCAAGCTTACTCCACGGATTTCAGCGACTCCGCTATGTCGATGCCCCTGATTTTCCTGCGGAGGATCAGGTCGGTGGCCACGGTGAACAGAATGACCATGCCCACGGTGAACAGGTAACTGACCGGTTTAATAATGGTTTTGAAATACACCATGTCCACCTGAATTTGGGCGATGACAAAGGCGTGGAGGGCCACCCCCAACGGCAGACCGCAGCAAATGCCCATCAGGGAGAGGATAAAGTTTTCCCGGAACACATAGGACCCCGTCTCGCGGGCGTGGAAGCCCAGCACCTTGATGGTGGCGATCTCCCTGGCTCGCTCGGAGATGTTGATGTTGCCCAGGTTAAACAGTACCACGAAGGCCAGCGCCCCGGCGCAGGCCAGCACCAGAATCACCACATAGTTCAGACTGTTCATCATGTTGTCGATGGCGGTGCGGGTGTCCGACACCACCGAGACGTTGGAGACAGCGTCCTGACCGGAGAAGGCGGCGGAGACGCTGTGTTCGTCCACGTCCTCATTAAGCCGCAGTACCAGCGTTTCCGGCTCACAGTCCTCGGAGAACACGGCGGCGTAGGTCTCGCCGGTCATATAGACGTAGTTGTAAACGTAGTTCTCCACCAGACCCACCACAGTGGCCTCGCCTCTGGTGCTGTCGTTGACGGTGAGGGTCACGGTGTCGCCCACCTCTACCCCGGCCAGAGTAGCCAGCTTCTGGGTGATGAGGACTTCTCCCGTGCCGGGATAGGCAATGGTTTCACCGTCCAGGTGCAGGTCAAAGACCTGGGTGATATTCTCGTCGTCCGAGGCGACGAAGTACACCGTCTTGGTGGCCTCGCCGCCGGTCAGGTCGCCGGACCACATCCGGGCCACCGCCTGAGTCTCGATTTGGCCGCCGCAATTTTCGGCTGTCCAGTCCAGGTCGTCCTGGGTGATGGGGTCGTCATAGGTAACGGTCAGGTCGTACTTCTGAATGTCGTCATACTGGTAGTTGGCGATGTCGGCGATGGAGTCGTTGATGCCAAACCCGGTGAGCACCAGGGCGGTACAGCCTGCAATGCCCAAAATCATCATAAACATCCGCTTTTTGAAGCGGAAGATGTTCCGCAGGGTCACTTTATGCAGGAATTTTAGCCGCGACCAAAGGGGCGTGATGCGCTCCAGGAAGATGCGCTTGCCCGCTGCCGGGGCTGCCGGACGGATCAGGTCGGCGGGGGTGCTCTCCATGGTGCGGCGGCAGGCGAACCAGGTGGTCCCGGCGGAGCAGAGCAGCGACGCCGCCATGGAGATCGCCAGCAGCGAGTAGTCGTACACGCAGAGGAACCCCTTGATGTTGTAGATCATCTGGTAGGCTTTCCAGATGACGAACGGGAACAGGCACCCGCCCAGGAAGAAGCCCAATAGACAGCCCAAGATCGCCGCCGTACCGGAGTAAATCAGGTACTTGGACAGGATGGAGCCGCGGCTGTAGCCCAG
>JAJQFT010000086.1 GCA_021200975.1 Bacillota bacterium
TTTCAGATTCATGGGGTCAGGCTCACACCTGACCCCAACATTTATTATAGAACCTGTATAGATTATCATTCAAAAGGAGAAACGAAAAATGAAGAAACTGCTCTGTGTAGCACTTGCTGTGCTGATGGCGCTCGGCTGCTTCGCCGGGTGCAGCGGCTCCGGCGCCACCGGCTCGACCACCGCCACCATCAAGATTGGCGGCACCGGCCCGCTGACCGGCGACTATGCCAACTATGGGATTGCCGCCATGCGCGGCGCGCAAATCGCCGTGGACGAGATCAACGCCCTTGGCGGTATCCAGTTCGAGCTGAAATACGTCGATGACCAGGGCGACCCCGAGGCCGCGACCACCGGCTTCGCCACCCTGATGGACTGGGGAATGCAGATTTCCCTCGGCGGCGTAACCTCCGGCGCCTGCGAGGCCTTTGCCGCGGAGGCCTATGAGGAGCGCATCTTTACCCTAACCCCCTCCGCCTCCAACCCCAGCGTGAACGAGGGCAAGGACAATATCTTTCAGATGTGCTTCACCGACCCCAACCAGGGCTCCGCCTCCGCTCAGTACATCTATAACCAGTTCGGCACGGACGTGAGCATTGCCGTCATCTACCAGAATGACCTCGACTACTCCACCTCCATCTACCAGACCTTTGCCGACACCGCCGCGGAGCTTGGCCTTTCGATTGTTTCCACCACCACCTTCACGGATGAAACCCAGACCAACATCTCCGTGCAGGTCGCGGCAGCCAAGGACGCGGGCGCGGAAATCGTGTTCCTGCCCATCTACTACACTCCTGCCTCCCTGATTCTGGCCGAGGCCAGCAATGTCGGCTATACGCCCACCTTCTTCGGCGTGGACGGTATGGACGGCATCCTCACCATGGATGGCTTCGATACCTCGCTGGCAGAGGGCGTGCTGCTGCTGACCCCCTTCTCCGCCGACGCCGATGACGAGAAGACCCAGTCCTTCGTAGCTGCCTACGAGGCCGCCTACGGTGAGACCCCCATCCAGTTCGCTGCGGATGGCTACGACTGCATCTGGGCGATTTATCAGGCCTGTGAAGCCGGCGGCATCACCGCCTCCATGAGCGCGAGCGAAATGAACGACATCCTGATTGCGCAGTTCACCACCATGACCTTCGATGGCATCACCGGCTCCGGCGTTACCTGGGCCAGCGACGGCACCGTGAGCAAGGAGCCGATGGCCGTCGCGATTCAGGACGGCGCATACGTTTCCTTCAGCATCTGATTGCATCTTGATTGGGAAGCTCCGGCAAAATCCGCGATTTGTCGATTTGACCCGGAGCTTCCTTTTCTGACTAACGAGAGGTGTTTGCATGGCTTTTCTGAATAACCTCATCAATGGCATCTCGCTGGGGAGCATCTACGCCATCATCGCACTGGGCTACACGATGGTATACGGCATCGCCAAGATGCTGAACTTCGCCCACGGCGACGTGATTATGATTGGCAGCTACGTCTGCTTCTTCGCCTGCACCAGCGGCAGCCTGCCTCCGGCCGTCGGCGTGCTGCTGGCGGTGCTGGTCTGCACCGCGCTCGGCGTGCTGATTGAGCGGCTTGCCTACCGGCCGCTGCGGCAGGCGGTTTCGCTCGCCGTGCTGATTACCGCCATTGGTATGAGCTACCTCCTGCAATCGATGGCGCAAATCCTGTGGAGCCCCAATACCAAGGGCTTCTCCAGCATTTTGGAGGGCAATTTCAGCCTCGCGGGCGGGCAAATCGTGGTGAAATACATCACCATCCTCACGATTGCGGCCTGCATCGTAATTATGGCGGCGCTCACCGCCTTCACCGAAAAGACGAAGATGGGCAAGGCGATGCGCGCCTGCTCCGAGGACCGGGGTGCGGCGCAGCTGATGGGCATAAATGTGGACACCACCATTTCCATCACCTTTGCCATCGGCTCGGCGCTCGCGGCCATCGCCGGGGTGCTGCTCTGCTCCGCTTATCCCAGCCTCAGTCCCACCACCGGCTCGCTGCCCGGCATCAAGGCCTTTACTGCCGCAGTCTTCGGCGGCATCGGCTCGATTCCGGGGGCATTCCTCGGCGGGCTGCTGCTGGGCGTCATCGAGGTGCTCGCGCAGGCCTATATCTCCACCGAGCTTTCGACCGCCATCGTCTTTCTGGTGCTGATTGTGGTGCTGCTCGTGCGCCCGGCCGGGATCCTCGGCAAGAGCGTGCAGGAGAAGGTGTGAGGTGCGCCGGATGAAAAAACAAGCAAATGCCGCCCGCCGCGATTTTCACACGCTGGGCGCGCTGATTCTGATTTTCGCCGCACTGTGGATTGCCCAATCCGCCGGCGCGCTGAGCTACACCGCCAGGAGTATGCTCATTCCCGTGTGCTGCTGGTGCCTGATGGCGATTTCGTTGAATCTTACCGTTGGCATTCTGGGCGAGCTGAGCCTCGGGCACGCAGGCTTTATGAGCGTCGGCGCGTTCGCGGGCGTTTCCGTGTGTCAGCTCCTGCGCGTCTGGCTGGGCTGGTCAGATCTTCCCGCGCTGCTGCTCAGCCTGGTCGCCGCCGCCCTCGCCGCCGCCCTCGTGGGGCTGCTGATTGGGCTGCCCGTGCTGCGGCTGCGGGGCGACTATCTCGCCATCGTCACGCTCGCCTTCGGGCAGATTATCATGAGCGTGCTGGGCAACCTCTACTTCGGCCTCAGCGACGGCTCGCCAGTTTTCTCCCTGATTCGCCCGATTTCCTACGGCGAGAGCAAGGTGGAAATCATCCGCGGGCCGACAGGCATGACCAACCTGCCCAAGCTGACCACCTTCCCGCTGGCCTTCGTCGTGCTGCTGCTGTGCCTGATAGTGATTTTCAATCTCATCCGCTCGCGCACCGGCCGCGCCATCATGGCGCTGCGGGATAATCGCATCGCCGCCGAGAGCATCGGCATCAACGTCACCGCGAACAAGCTGCTCGTATTCTCCCTGTCCGCCGCAATGGCGGGCATGGCGGGCGTGCTGTACACCTTCAATCAGGGCACGGTCACCGCCTCAAAATTCGACTACAACCAGTCCATCATGGTGCTGGTATTCGTGGTGCTGGGCGGGCTCGGCTCGATGCGCGGCAGCCTGATTGCCGCGGCGCTGCTTACGATTCTCAGTACTCTGCTCAATGAATTTTCCAGCTACCGGATGCTCATCTATGCGCTCGTGCTGATTGCCGTGATGCTGCTGACGAACAACGAGGCCGCCAAGCGGCGGCTGGCGAGCCTGATTCCCCGCCGCAAGGCTGTGCCGCTCGGCGAGCGTGGAAAAGGAGGCAAGGAAAATGGATAGAATTGTGCCCGTCCCCTCCCGCAACCTCATGCCCGAGCGCGACCTATACAAGGCGCCGGTGCTGGAATGCATCAACCTTGGCATCTCCTTCGGTGGCCTGAAGGCGGTGGAGGATTTCAACATTGCCCTCGGGCCGACGGAGATTTCCGGCCTAATTGGGCCAAACGGCGCGGGCAAAACCACGGTGTTCAACCTGCTCACCAAGGTCTACCAGCCGACCACCGGCACCATCCTGCTCAACGGCAAGGATACCCACGCGATGGATACCGCCGCGGTCAGCCGCGCGGGCATCGCCCGCACCTTCCAGAATATCCGCCTGTTCGGCAGCCTGACGGTTGAGGAGAATATTACCGTCGCGCTGAATCGGCAATTCAGCTATTCGACGCTTTCCGGCATCCTGCGCACGCCCAAATTCCGGCGCGAGGAGAAGGCGGCGCATGAGCGGGCGCTCGAGCTGCTGTCCATCTTTGGCATGGAGTCGCTGGCGGATGTGAAGGCCGGCTCGCTGCCCTATGGCGCGCAGCGGCGGCTGGAAATCACCCGCGCGCTCGCAACCGAGCCGAAGGTTCTGCTGCTCGACGAGCCTGCGGCGGGCATGAACCCCTCCGAAACGGCGGAGCTGATGGAAAATATTCGCTGCATCCGCGACCGCTTCCAGATTGCGGTGCTGCTGATTGAGCATGATATGAACCTCGTGATGAATATCTGCGAGGTGATTGGCGTGCTGAATTTCGGGCGGATTATCGCCAAGGGCACGCCCGCGCAGATTCAGGCGAATCCCGCGGTGATTGAGGCCTATCTCGGCAAGGGGAAGGAGGGCAAAGATGAGAACGATTCTAAAAATTGACGATTTGCACGTCTACTACGGCTCCATCCACGCCGTCAAGGGCATCTCCTTCGAGGTCGGCGAGGGCGAAATCGTATCCCTCATCGGCGCCAACGGCGCGGGAAAATCCACCACGCTCAACACCATCACCGGTCTGCTGCGTGCCCGCAGCGGGGAGATCCGTTTCTTTGGCGAGCCGCTGGCGAAGCTTCCGGCGCACCGGATTGTGCGCAAGGGGCTTGCGCTCGTGCCGGAGGGACGGCGGATTTTCCAGCAGATGACCGTGCAGGAGAATCTGGACATGGGCTTCTACATTCAGAGGGGCAGCTCCGCTGAAGCGATGGAGCAGGTATTCGCCACCTTCCCCCGTCTGAAGGAGCGGCGCAGGCAGGTTGCGGGCACACTCTCCGGCGGCGAGCAGCAGATGCTCGCGATGGGGCGCGCACTCATGAGCCAGCCGAAGCTATTGATGCTCGATGAGCCCTCGATGGGGCTTGCGCCCATCCTCGTAGAGGAAATTTTCCGGATTATCGGCACGCTGCACGACGCCGGCACCACCATTCTGCTTGTCGAGCAGAATGCGCAGGCCGCGCTGCGCATGGCTGACCGCGGCTATGTGCTGGAAAACGGCAAAATCGTCACCACCGGCACAGGCAGCGAGCTGTTAAGCTCCCCCGCCATCAAGCGGGCCTATCTCGGCGCATAAAAACGCGCCGCCCGAAAAAAGGGCAGCGTGAAAATTTTGAAAGCCCGGCGGTAAGCACGGGCTTTCTCTTTTTTGCGCGCAGTAACCACAGCCGGCGTCATAGGACGCCGTTACGGCCTGCGTCTTTGGGGCTGCGTCCGCATCATGCGGGCGGTTTAGAATCCGCCCACCTCGTCCAGATAGACCTCGAGCATACGGCGAAGCGCGCGCTGATGTAACGGCGGCAGACGCTTCACGAGCGAAGTAATCCCGTCGGTTTCCTGAGAGGTCTTGCCCATCAGGTAATAGTCCGGGGTTTCGCCCAGCACGGAGCTGATCCGCAAAAGGAATTTTGTAGTCGGCAGGTTTTTGCCGCGCTCAATGTTGGATATGTGATTTTTGGACAGACCAACCTGTTCCGCCAAAGCATCCTGTGTGAGCCCGGCAGCCCTGCGCCGCTGCATAATGCGAAGACCAATGAGTTTTTTATCAGATTCCATATCAATCACCACGCGGGAATTGTATCACACATTTCCTGTAAGGTAAAGAAAATAGCATTTACTAAATCCGCTAAATTGTGAATTTAGAAAATAAAAAAATGAAATAACCGTAAAAATTTCTTCTTGCGGGAAATTTCCCCCGATTCCGCACCGCCGAAGGCCCTCGTTTTCCGTCGAATGTGCGGAATGCTGCACAGTTTTCACCGTTCGGAATTGGCGAATTCGCTGAAATTTAATTTTTTCGAAAAATGGGTGTCCAAAATCCCTCTCCTCGTTCGTTATATATTTGTAGTAGGGTATTTTTTTCGACCCGCCGCGTGGCGCCTAGGTTGCGAACCGGCTCGTTCCAAATATTCTGGGAAAATCCGCAAAAAATAAAGAAAAATCGCCCGAAAATTGTTGGTTCTATAATAAATGTTGGGGTCAGGTGTGAGCCTGACCCCATGAATCTGAA
>JAJQFT010000121.1 GCA_021200975.1 Bacillota bacterium
ACTCTATTAAAAACTTTTCACGGAAGTGTTCAACTTGCTCTTGCAATTTGCAGCCCAATATTAATATTAATCTTTCTGATATATTGAGTTCCGTATCTAGGATTTTGCAAGATGCAACTGAGCAGTTGGTGGATGGCGTTGGCGATCAACTAATTCAACTCCTCACCGATTTGGTCAACGTAGTAAACGGCCTGTTCGACCTGGATTTATTCTGGGAACCGGATTTAGATGCGTATGTAGACTTCGAAAGCGAGTATACCAGCCCATACCAAGCATTTCTTGACGCGCTGGGAAGTCTGTTTGCGGCCATTGAGGATTTCACAGCAGCTATGGGTGAGGGCGGGCTGTTTAGCAAGATTAAGGGCGCATTAAAGGCAATGGGGGATATGTTCTCGGCCATAGGGGATTTGCTGGGCGCGATATTTGGAATTGCCGGCGCAGCGATTGAGAGTATAGCGGAGCTTACGGTGTGCTTGTTTACTGGGGACGTACAGGGCTTATATGAAAACCTGTTAATCAGCGGCTATATGCGGCACAATTTACCTTGCCGATTGAACGCAGGAAGCTACAGCTATGACTCGGATGCCAATCAGGTTAATCTGAGCTTGTCAGGAACTGGGCTCACAGGATTCAGTTTCAACGATATTGCGCGGCCTTCCGTATTTACGGGGCAGATGGACGCCTTGACTGGCGGCGGGTTTCAGAAGCTGGCCGAAACGCTGGAAAACCTTAAAACCGGGCATGGTTCAGATACCATGTTTAAGGGAGCTGAGTTGGAATACATTCGTGCTGGAACAAACTCCGAAATTGCAAATCAGATTATATGTTTCTTTGATTTGTATTTTCTGCGGTTGTTATTGGATTTGCCCTCCGTATTTTTCACAGATCCGGAGGTTGCGGGACTCGCGGCCACAGCAACAGTTGCCTCTTGGGTGGTATATATCCTTTACCTTATCGCAGAGCCTTTTTGCGATACGCTGATTCTTGTAAACGGCGAGAGCGTCCCACTCATAAAAACCGACTGCTGGCTTACTGCAACCGGATTAGCAGGATTCATTGAGAAGCTGGGCAGTGCTGTGCTGGGGGATGCATTACAGGGCGAGTTGGAGAGCTTCACGTCTGGCTGGACATCCGGCTCAGGCGGGTCGTCAGGGGATAGCGGCGGAGGACTAGATTACCAAACGCACATGCTGATTATACTTTTGCTATATGTTGACTCGGATACGCAAATACAACGACTGCGGGATTTAATAGAGCTTGAAGCCGGCGAATATTACCGGCAGCAGGGAAAGAGCTTTGAAATGAATCAAACGTATACAGTTGTACAGATCTCGGCAGAGATTACATTCAATCCGTTCTTTGACTTGGGTACATTTAATGGCGGAGCATCCTTTGCCCCCAGCTATGAAATCCAGCAAACTGTTAGTTATTAAAGGAAAGCGGGGAACTACCATGAAGGAAGAAAAAATGAATTGCGGCTCGATAACACTCGAAGCGGCAATGGTGGTTCCCATGTTTATCATCTTAATGCTACTGGTGAATGGCCTAATTGTGATGTTCATGGGTCAGCAAATTATGTCGCACACCTTGATTCAGAGTGCAAAGAGCTTGGCATTCGATCCGTATTCATCGCAGAGGGTTTCCGCAAACGACGAGGATGACTTGGCAGATATGTTTATAGATATATTCTCTTTCGCCGGTGGAAACCATGTATCTACAGACGCATGGTATGAGGGAGATTTGAACGGCGTTGACGAACTTGTTGAGGATAGGTTTGTTGCCTACCTCAGAGGGGCTGAGTCAGAAGCGAGCGCGCTGATAGAGCAAATCGGTGTTAAAGGGGGTCTAGGCGGGTTGGATTTTTCCGGCTCAACCGTTGAGGATGGGATACTGACTGTCAAGATGAAATATACACAGGAGTTCATTTTTAATGCTGCTGGGTTGGCAGAATTTGAACGGGAGCTATGTGTTAAAGTCAAGCTTTTTGAGTACGCCGAGTTGCAATAGGAGGATTTTTTACTTATGGATTTTTATTTTGAGAATCACGGTGCAAATACCTATCTTGTCTATGCGGTTAAGCCGGAGGATACGATTGACACGCTAAGCCTTGGCATGCTGACGAACAATAAAATATTGGGGCTGGCGCAAACACGTTTTACGCAAATGGATGCGGATAAATTCATCCAATATAATGTTTCCTCCCATATTTCTGTAAAACGATTCTTTGAAGGCCCGGTGAATAAAAAAAGGCTGCTGGGAGTATTCAGGGGAATTGTGGATGCCTTGCTGTCAGCCGAAGATTATATGATTGACCCCGATTCAATCATCATAGACTTGAACTATATGTTCGCTGATGTGTCGACCTGTGATACTGTTTTAATCTGCTGGCCAATTATAAGCGCCGAAAACAGGAAGATTGACCTTGGAGCATTTTTTAAGGAGATTATGTTTTCAACGCAATTTGATCAAACGGACAACTGTGATTATGTTGCGAAAATTATAAATTACTTAAATAGTGCCACGAAATTTTCACCGAAAGAGTTTAAGGATGTTCTGGAAAGTATGGACGTTGGCGCGGCAGCCGAATCTGGCGGTGTACCTAACAGGCCAATTGCTCCTATGTCGACAGCGCCGAAAGAGGAAGTGCACTCGCTGACGGAGCAAGCTGCTGCGCGACCGCAGATCACGCCTAAGACGGAAGCCGTGCGAACAAGCCCGGCACAGGAGAAGAAAACATTGTCAGGCCAGCAACACTCCGCTGCTGGCATAAAGCCGGCAGTTCCGGCGTCCGCGGCGGGTTCCCCTCAAGCTCCCCAAATGGCGGTTCCTGGGCAAAAAACGCACGCCGCAGGCACGGTGACACCTAGGGAGCAAGCAGCAGAAAGAGAGATTTCTTGGTTTTACCTGATGCAGCACTACAACAAGGAGAATGCAGCGGCGTATAAAGCGCAGAAGGAAGCAAAAAAAGGCAAAAAAACTACCCCCGCAACAGCTGTTCCCAAACAAGGTTACACAAGCCCTGCGACCTCGGGGAAGCAGAAGCCAGCGTCTTTGCCCTTTGCGGTGCCCAGCCAGCAGCCGACCCCGGGGCAGCGCCCTGATCAGCCCGTGGTTCAAGTCGCACCGCAACCTGCTGCAGTTCCATCGCCCCAGGCTGTGCCGATGTACCGACAGCCTGTACAGCCGGTGCAGGCCACGCAGACAAATGCGGCAATTCATTTTGGAGAAACCACGGTTCTTGGCGGCGCAGCAGGCGAAACAACCGTTTTGGGTGTGGAGGCAAATCCAATAAGTTCCGAACCGTATTTGCTCCGCGCCAAGACCGGCGAGAAAATTGCGCTGAACAAGCCCGTTTTCCGGATTGGCAAGGAAAGAAGCTATGTAGATTATTTCATTAGTGATAACACCGCAATTAGCCGGAGTCATGCAAATATTATCAATCGTAGTGGAGAGCTTTTCGTTTTGGATACCAACTCAACAAATCACACCTATGTAAATGGCTTGATGATTCCCAGCAACGAGGAAGTCAAGCTTGCGCATGGAGCGAAAATTCGATTGGCAAACGAGGACTTTGAGCTTAGGATGTATTAGCGAAGACGCATACAGGGGGAGAGGAAAATGGTGATTACTGTCGCGCCGATGGTGCTCAACATCATGACCGGCGTTGCATTGTGGACTAGCGCCTTGCCAATGCCCAATAAGGGGTGGATCACACTTTTGATTGCTTTTAAGTATGGACTGTATTTTTATACGGTCCTGCTCAATGGTAGCAGGGGCACGCGAAACATTGGCTTGGCTGTTAGCATGCTCCTAAATCTTGCGCTGGTCGTGTATTTTGTCCTATCTTCCGTTTGGTGTGGGATTCCCGGATGCGCGCTGCTGGCAGCCTTCGCGCTGCTGCGCATGACCGAGAACTGCATGGGAAAGAGAGGCGAAAAGAAATGAATTTCATCATTTCAGCGAATACCGATGTTGGGATTCAAAAAAGCACGAATCAGGATAGCCTCACGGTTATGGCGCTGAACACTCCACAAGGGAGGATGGTTTTTTGTGCCCTCTGTGATGGGATGGGCGGATTAAAAAAAGGAGAAGTGGCTAGTGCTTCCGTCGTTCATGCGTTCCATAGCTGGGCAATACAAGAGCTGCCGGGCTTATGCAACGTACCGCTACAGGATGCAATAATCCGTGGCCGGTGGGAGGCAATTATCACCAGGCAGAATCGAACGGTTAGCGCTTATGGCGCGCGGCAGGGGGTGCGACTTGGGACGACTGCTGTTGTGATGCTGCTGACGCAAAACCGCTATTACGTTTTGAATGTTGGCGACTCTCGGGCCTATGAACTGACAAACCAAATCCGTCAGCTGACCAACGACCAGACTTTTGTTTCCCGAGAGGTGGCCATGGGCCGCATGACACCGCAACAGGCAGAGCTGGACTCCCGGCGAAATGTCCTGCTACAGTGCGTTGGGGCGTCAGACGAGGTACATCCGGAGTTTCTTGCGAGCGATATTCACCCAAATGCCACATATATGCTGTGCTCGGATGGCTTTCGTCATGAAATCACGGCTCAAGAAATCTATGAATTGTTACAGCCTGCTGCGCTCCTTGACGAGGGCACCATGCAGCAGAATGCGGTCCAGCTAATAGAGCGAAACAAGCAGCGCCAGGAGAGAGATAACATTTCAGTTGTTTTGGTACGAACATTCTAAGGAGAGGACACCGTATGCTCGAAATTGGATCCCTTGTCGATGGGAAATACAAAATCCTGAATAAGGTTGGCCAGGGCGGCATGAGTGTTGTCTACTTGGCAATGAATGAGAAGGCGAACAAACAGTGGGCTGTTAAGGAGGTTCGCAAGGACGGCGTCAAAGATTTTGAGGTTGTCCGGCAGGGGCTGGTTGCGGAAACTGATATTCTAAAAAAACTCAATCATCCCAATTTACCAAGCATCATCGATGTGATTGATACGGACGAATCCTTTATCATCATCATGGACTACATTCAGGGAAACTCGTTGAACAAAGCGCTTGAAGAATTCGGCGCACAGCCGCAGGAAAATGTAATTGCTTGGGCCAAACAGTTGACAGATGTCTTGGGATATCTGCATTCGAGAACGCCGCCTATTATCTACCGGGACATGAAACCGGCCAACATTATGCTGAAACCGGATGGCAACATTACCTTGATTGATTTTGGAACAGCCCGCGAATATAAGGAGAAAAACCTTGCTGACACCACCTGCCTCGGAACGGTTGGTTATGCGGCGCCAGAGCAGTTTGGCGGCATGGGGCAGACGGATGCCAGAACCGATATTTACTGCCTGGGGGCGACCCTTTATCACTTGGTAACCGGCATGAATCCCTGCGAGCCGCCGTACGAAATAAAACCTATTCGGCAAATCAATCCCAGCCTTTCCGCTGGCTTGGAGCGAATCATCCTAAAGTGCACACAGCGTGATCCGGATGATCGCTACCAATCCGCAGCAGAATTGATGTTTGCTCTGGACCATTACAAGGAAGACGATGATGATTTCAGGAAGAAACAGAAACGCAAGCTGGCAGCTTTTGCTACGTCGCTTTGTTTGGCCTTTCTGTGTGCGGCAGTCTCTTTGTGGGGCTATTTGTCTGCGGAGCAGAAAAAAAGGGCTCTATGTCAATAGTTGGGGTAGGGAGAAAATAAGAAAAGATTC
>JAJQFT010000040.1 GCA_021200975.1 Bacillota bacterium
AATGAACAAACTCTTTCCTTTTTTTCGGTCTCACATCATTGACAAATGGACAAAATCAAACTTTTCTAATTTTTATACAGAAATGGAAAATATCCTCTTGACAAGCTCCCAAAACCATGCTTATAATAGAAAATGAAGTACTTGAATAGAGGGGAATACTCGTGAATACACAATACACCTACCTGGAGATGTTCCTTTGGGAGCAGGATGCGTGGGTCGACCGCGACAGCGAGATCCGCCCCATGCTGGATCTTCTGACGAAGCTGGGTCATACCTTTCTCCGCCCCCGGACACTTTCGCAGAAGTACGTCAACCGCACCGACGGCGTCTATGACGCCAAGTCCAACGTCCTGCGCCTTCCAGAGGTGATAGCGCCATGGGAGGAGATGGGGCTTCTGGTGCATATTACCAGCATGGGCTTTGTGTGCTGGATTGCCCTCGTGCCGAAGGATGTTTCGGCCGATCCGGAGCTTCTGTTCGTCCCCCATAGCTGCGACCTGAAAAGTCGGGGCTGGGCGATGCAGACGCTCGATTACTATGCTAAATACGGAAAAATTGCCGCCGAAAGGAAGGCAGTCATCCTCCTCTACTGCCAGGGCGGCGAACAAGGCAGCGGCATTTTCATGGACATCCTGCTGGAGCTTTCTGCCATCTTCCACATCGGATTAAGCCATTTGATGCTCGATTTGTCCATCCTGCCGCTGGCCGGGGAGGCGCTGCCGCAGGAGGCGTTCTCCTGGAACGGCATTCCGGTAATGGACATGACCAACCGCTGGCACAGCCGGGTGGGGCATCAGTACATCTGCTCGGAAATCAACCGGCACAACCCGGAATTTGACTTTCAGCGCATGAAGCACTCCACCCTTGGGCGGGAAATCGCCAAGAGTATGTACGACTATGAGTACAGCTACAAAACCACCAACGACCCCGAACTGTCTCATGCGCTTGATGCCAGAGGGCTGACCTACGGCGAGCATTTCTGCCAGGGGGGAGAGGTACCTGACCCTGACCCCCAAGGGGGCAGCGGGGAAGCTGCCGCTGCTGATTTGCATGAAGGAAGTGCGCAGCGTCATGCCCTTCCAGAGCCTGATTGGGTTCCAGTTTTACTCGGAATTTATCGAAATTGCCGCCTGCGGGGAGATGATGCTGCTGTTTTTCGCCATGGAAACCCCGGACGATAATGAGCTGCTTCTGGAAATTCTCCGCAATGTCAAGGCCCAGTACCCGGTGGACGAGGGCAGGATTTACATCACGGGGCAAAGCCACAATGGCTACCTTGCTCTGGAATTTGCCCGCCGCCACCCGGACATCATCGCCGCCACAGCTCAGCTCAACGACCGCCACGGCATCGGCGCCCCCAACTACAGCGTGGACAGCCTGAAAATGACCGATGAAATGCTGGCGGAAATGGCGAAATGGGATATGCCGCTGATTAACATCTGCGGGGAAATCGAGAATGTGTTCCCCCACATCACCCCCGGCACACCGGAGGAGGACAACGCCGTAGACTCCTTCCACCGGCGGCTGAAGGCCTTCCGCTGCCCGGACAAAAGCGACGAGGCGATTCGCGGGGCGAAATACAGCCCCGACATTGCCACCCGAAAGAACGGCATCCCCGGCGACAGGACGGAGGTACGTTATGCCATGGGGCATGAGATTTATGTGTCTGACGTGAAAAATGTGGATGGAAAATGGCATCTTCGCTTTGCCACCATGGAAAACCTGCCCCACATGATTACCCCGGATATGGCGGAGCTTTCCTGGAGCTTTCTGCGCCGGTTCCGCCGCCGGGAGGACGGGAGCATCGAGGAGATTTTATGAATATGCAAACGATTAAAATTTGGCCGCAGGACGAAACCGTTTCTCTCAATATTTTTGCGGATGCGGCCGTGAAAAAACGTCCCGCCATTCTGGTGCTGCCGGGCGGCGGCTACAATACCTGCGCCCCTGCTGAGGGCGACCCGGTCGGGCAGCGCTTCGCCCGGATGGGCTATGCAGCCTTCGTTCTGAAATACGCCGTTCGCTGGATATCCTTTGCGGATATGCTGGCGCATAAGCAGCCAAATGACAAGACCTACTTCCCTGCTCCCCTGCGGCAGACGGCGGCCGCAATGGCCTATATTCGCCGCCACAGTGACCAGTACGGAGTTGACCCCAACTGTGTGGCCGTAATCGGCTTCTCCGCCGGAGGACATCTGGCCTCCAATTTCTGCAATCTTTGGAACAGCCCGGAGGTTTACAGCGGCATTGCCGACCCGGAGGAAATCCGTCCAAATGTAAGCCTGCTGCTGTACGGCGCGACGGAGCTGACACAGGAGGAGGTTCTGATGTCCGCCATTTACCCGGAGCAGTCTATCTATTCCGCCGAGCAGCTTTCCCGCTATACGGCAAAAAATCACCTGTGCAAGGGGGTCACGCCCCCAACCTTCCTATGTCACAGCATTACCGACCCTATGCTCCCCAGCGGCGAAACCACCCGCCTTGCAGCCGCGCTGGAGGAGGCCGGGATACCCTATGAGCTGCATATGTTCGGCTGCGGCGGCCACGCGTGGGCGCTGGCGGAGGGCGAGCCGATGGGCGCATGGGTCGACATGGCCGACAGCTTTATTCGCCATGTTGCCGCTCACCCGGAACGCTATACCCGCCAATATGAGAAGGCGCAGATGGAAGCGCGCTTTCGCCGCCACGGGAAGGAGGATTCGCCCCAATGAAAATGATTGTCCGGATTGACGATGTGGGCTTCACCGATGTGTGCAACATCGGCGCGTTTGAAACAATAGACAACGGTGTGGCCACGGCGGCGGACGTTATGCTCGAATGCCCCGGCACAGTGGACGCCCTGCTGCGCCTGACACGCTATCCATGGATCAGCGTGGGCTGGCACGCCCATATGTGGGGTTCGCCGGTGCTGGGCGGGGATAAGGTTCCCAGCCTTACGGAGCATGGCGGCGAATTCGACGGACGCTTCCGCACGGATTTGCGGAGCTCCGAGGATGTGGATGAGGCGGAGGCCTACGCCGAGCTGACCGCCAAGCTGGAGCGGTGCAGGGCAATTCTGGGGCGCTACCCGGACACCGGGGCAGGAGTCAGGGGAAATACCCCCTTCTGCCGGGCCATGGCAAGGGTGCAGCAGGAGCGGAATATCCCCACCAATTTCATGAGCCGCCAGGCCGGCGACCCCCGCACCACTGAGAAGATTCTGGCTGGGCAGGCTCGGGGCGAAAAATGGGCCTTTTTGTACAATCCAAAGGGGATGCCCGCCTCCCATGCCGACCTCAAATGGGCGGGGCGAAAAATCGTTAACGCCGATGGGGGCTGCCTTACATGGATTTATGGACGGACTCTATCTCCGAGGTGGAGGAAAATTACGATCCAGTGCTGTATTACACCGAAGATCGGGCGGGGATTCTGTCTCTGCCGGAGGATGTGATTTTCGAGCAGTCCTGGCACCCTGGATATGTGGATTACTTCGTCTACCGGCTGGGGGAGCGCGCCAACCGTCCCCGCGCCCGGCAGTTTACGGTTGCCCGGTGCCAGGATGTGGCGGCGCTGTGCGACAGAAGGCTGAAGGACTGGATTTGTGATAACGGCATTGAGCTGGTCAATTTCCGGGACGCACTGTATGGCACGCAGGAATACCAGAACCACCTGAAGGAAATCCGCTCTCCCCTTTGCAGGATATAAACCCAAAAGAAAGGACGAATAAAAGATGAAAATTGGCATTTGCGGCACAGGAACCGTAGCTAGCCGGATTTCGGATACCATCGTGCAGATGAACGACCCTGAGATTACGCTGTATACCTGCGCCACCTCCCCCGGCTTTGACTGCCGGGAGTTTGCGGAAAAATACGGCTATGCAAAAATCAGCGACAGCTTTGACGAGCTGATGCGTGACCCCGAGGTGGATCTGGTATACATCGCCGTGCCGAACCATCTGCATTATCGGATGTGTATGCAGGCCATTGCCTGCGGCAAAAACCTCGTGTGTGAGAAGCCTTTCTCCGTCCGTGTATCGGAGTGCCGGGAGGTGCTTGCCGCCGCAAAGGAGAAGCACCTGTTTGTATCCGAGGCGCTTTGGCCCCGGTTCCTCCCGGCCTATCAGAGGATTCAGGAGGAAATCGCTGCCGGCCGCATCGGCGAGCTGGTTTCTGGCGAAATCGTCATGCTGGACAATGTGATGTTCTTGGAGCGGGTGAAGAGCCTCGCCACCGGCGGCGGTGCGACATTGGACGGCGGGCCGTATATCTACGGCGCAATGACCGCCTTCTTCGGCACGGACATTGCCGGCGTGGAAAGCCATGTGCGGAAGCTGGATACCGGCGTGGATGCGGAGGTAAACGCCGTCATTACCTACCATAGCGGCGTGCAGGTGACGGTACGCCAGACTCTGGACATCCCCCGGGAGCAGCACGACGAATATGTAAAAATCGTTGGCACGAAAGGAAGCATCCGTATGGATGCGGTTTCCAACCCCAGGGAGGTAGTCATTTGCGACGAGGCGGGCAATCCCGTCAAGACCCTGGACATTCCGCCCCAGATTCGTTTCCGGGGAATGCCGCCGGTTTCCGGCTATGAGTACGAGTGGTGTGCCTTTGCGCAGGCGCTTCGGGAGGGAAAAACCGAGTGCAGCGAAGCGCCGCAGGCGGCTACCGAGGCCATCAGCCGGGTTATGTCCCAGATTTTGGACGGCGCCGGGATTTCCTTCCCGTTCTAAGGAAGCGCTGAATAAACCGGCAAGAGTGGATTTGTTCAGAGCTTCCCGAAGCTCACGAAAAGTATTAGAAAAAGGAAGGATAACAAAATGGCATCCCAAGCAGCAAGCGGCCGGGTAGGCCGCGACCTGACGCAAGGCCCAATTTTCACCGGTCTATTGCGCTTCGCGCTGCCTATCATTCTGGCGAATGTGGTTCAGCAGCTTTATGGCATGGTGGACTTGGCGGTGGTGGGCAAATATGTTACCGGCACCGCCGGGACGAACGGCGTGAACATCGGCGGCGAAATGGCGGATCTGGTGCTGCCCGTGGCAATGGGCTTCGGCACCGCCGGGCAGATTTTCATCGCTCAGCTGGTGGGCGCGCGCGACAGTAGCAAAACCAGCTCCACTGTCAGCACACTGCTGACCTTTACCGGCATTGTCTCCATCGTGATAGCGCTGGTCAGCATTGTGTTCTGCGTTCCAATCCTGAATCTGCTGAACTGCCCTGCCTCCTCCATGGGGCAGGCGGAAGCGTACATGATCATTACCGCGCTGGGCTTTCCCTTTGTTTTCGGCTATAATGCCGTGTGCGGCATCCTGCGGGGCATGGGCGAGAGCAAGCGCCCGCTGATTTTCATTCTCATCGCTGCGGTCGTCAATATTTTCGCGGATATTCTGCTTGTGGCGGTGATTCCGCTGGAGGCCGCGGGAACAGCCATTGCCACGGTGCTGAGCCAAATCGGCTCCTTCGCCGCGGCGCTGTACTATCTCTATCGCAGCCGGGACAAGCTGGGGCTGAAATTTGACCTGCGTTTCTTCAAAATGGACATTCCCGTTCTCAGAACGCTGCTGAAGCTGGGGCTGCCGCAGGTAGCGCGCAGCCTGCTGGTGCGCTTCGGCCTGCTGTATGTCAACGCCGGCATTTATTCCTACGGCGAGGAGGTTTCCGCCGCCAGCGGCGTGGGCAATAAGCTCCAGAAGTTTATGGAGGTCTTTGTCCAGGGCGTGGATACCGCATCGGCCTCCATGATTGGGCAGAACCTGGGGGCAAAAAAGACCGACCGCGCCGCAAAGGTCACATGGAGCACGCTCGTGATGACCATGGTACTGGCCACCGTCACCTCAGCGGTGTGCCTGATTTGGCCGGAGGAAATCTTTGGGCTGTTCACGGATGTGGAAATCGTGAAAACGTTGGGCGTGGTCTATCTGGAATTTATGGTGATCCACTTCTATTCCTCCGCCTTTGTGGGAACCTTCCAGGCAATGGTTACGGGCTGCGGCTTTGTGTCGCTAGGCTTCGCCATCGGGATCCTGGACGGCATTGTGTGCAAAATCGGGCTTTCTCTGATTTTCGCGCCCCTGTTTGCTAATGCCGGGGGCAGCGGATTCTTCGCTTTCTTCTGTAGTCAGGTGCCTGACCCCGCCACCCTCACCCTCTGCCCGGACAACGGGTATCTGGGCTATTTCTTGGGCATTGCCTGCTCCCGCATCCTGCCGGGGCTGCTGTGCTTTGCCTACTTCCTCAGCGGAAAGTGGAAAACCAGAAAGCTGCTGGTCAGGGAAAAAGAATGACGCGATATTCAAATTATAGAAGAATGGCCATGCGGTGATTTGCCGCATGGCCATTTTCATACTCTGGTAGCTGCCCGGGCGCGAAGTGCTCAGAATCTCCCGGCGCTGAGCCAAGCGGCCATATGGTCGTAGGTCAGCTTCTCTGTGTCGCCAAACTGCCCCGGGAACTTCTCCGCGCGGCGGTTAGCGGAAATCATATGATCCGCGCCCTCCACAAAGGCGGCGGATTTGTCGGAGCTGGGGCAATTCTCCATGATGTACTCGGCGGCGGCATACTCATAGCTGCCGCTCATGCCCATAGCCAGCACCGGGCAGTGGATATACTTCACATTGCCGGGTGTGCAGGAGAAGGCGTTGTCCCAATCGATGCCACGAACGCCATCCTCGACGAAGGCGTAATCCGGCTTCGCCCACACAGACTGCTCAGACAGCCAGCCCCGCACCGTGCCGGTGTAGGTGGCAAACATTCCGGCGGAATCCGCCTTCATGGGGAAAGCACCCCGCAGGCAGGAGATTTGCTCCGTGGTCACGCTGCCATCGGCATGAATCAACGGATATTCTCCCCGGGTGTGGCTCAAAAGGCGCAAATCCTGGTTAATCAGCTTGTTGAAGGGCTTGATTTGCGCCGCGCCCGCCACGCTGAAGGGCTCGTCGTCCCGGTAGTAGCCCTTGCCCTGCTGAATCAGGGTCAGGCGATCCAGAGCGGTCTGAATCAGCCGATTGTTCCGCTCCCCCTGGGCGGCAAAGAATTCCGCCAGAAATTCCGGGGTATACGCCGCCCCCTCAGGAGAGAAGCCCACGGCGGGATTGAAGCTGTCGTACCTGGGGTCAACCACGGTGCCGCAGCCCTCCTCCACGATACCGGGTTCAATGGAAATCAGAGTCATGGCGCCATTGCCATAGTTGGAGTCGATGAACATACATCCATCGGCGGGAATCAGCGCCTCGGTAATGGTGGCGGAGTAAATCAGGTTCTCTCCCTGGATAGAGGCAATGCCGTTCTCCGCCGCGCGCTGGTAGGCGGACATCAGGGTTGCGCCGCCGGAATGCCCCATCAGCACGATTTTGTCCACGCCGGGAACCTGCTTTAAGAAATTGACCGCCTTTTTCACATCCAGCAGCTTCCTGTCCAGGGGCGCACCGGGGTTATCCACCCGGCTGCCAAGCACGGTAAAGCCCCGCTTGGCCATCTCCGGGCACAGGTTCATATCCGTATAATCCTGGGCGGAGTGCATCACCAGAATGCCGATGTGCCTGCCCTGCGTCTGCGCCGTGGGGCGGTACAGCATGCCGTACAGCTCCCGGTCAAAGCGGACGAATGTTTCGGAAATGGCCTCCGTCTGGGTAGAAATCATGGCTTTTTCCTTTTCATTGTAACGAATCATATTTTTACCTCCTAAAGCCGCCGGACACATGAATGCTCTGGCCGGTGATATAGCCGCTTTCCTCACTGGCGAGGAAGCAAATTACATTTGCCAAATCCTGGGGTGTTCCCAGCCGACCCATGGGAATCATGGGCAGAAGATTATCCAGGTTCACATCGTCGGGTCTGGCGCCCAGCCGCTGGATACAGCCCTTGGCAATGCAGTTGACGGTGATGCCGTACTGCGCCACCCGGGGCGCGGCGGTTTTCACCATGGTCAGCACCGCGCCCTTTGCCACCGCCACAGGGAAGGACTCTTCGCTGCCACCCAGCTCTGCCTCCACGGTGGACATCAGGATGATGCGGGGAGCCTTGCTCCGCTTCAGGAAAGGCAGGGCTGCCTGAATGGTTTTCAGCGCTCCCACCGCCAGGTGGTTCAGCTCCCGCTCCAGCTCCTCCGCAGGGCAGTCCTCCAGGGAAACATCCCGCCCGGGGCCGCCGGTATTGCTGATGACCACATCCACGGAGCCGAACTGAGAGAGAATTTTCTCATACACCGCCGGATTTTCCTCGGCAGGAGGCTCTCCCCTGCCACCGGCATAATAAACGCATTTTCCCGGTGCGCCGCTGGCCTCGATTTCCGCAATCAATTGCTCCGCGGCGGGAATATTATGGGTCATCATCACTACATTCATGCCCCCGGCGCACAGCGCCTTCACGGTGTCCACACCGTCGCCGCCGGTTGCGCCAGAAAAGATGCAGGTTCTTCCAGATAGGGTTTGCATACTTTCAATCTCCTTTGTTTTCAAATCATAATCCCAGGGGGAAGGGGGAATGGCACTCTCCTGCCGCCCACAATTGGTCTGCGCAATAGCTCAGATGCACCGAGCCGTACTGCACCGCCCGGTCGCAGGTGCGCCACCGGCTCTCGGCGGCGTACGCCTTTGCCGTGGGGTCCAGCGCCGCCCGGCAGGCGCCGATGGCATCCTCCAGCATGGAAACGGGATAGGCCCGGTAGTCCCCCAGAGGGTGATGCCCGGCGTAAATCCGGCGGAAGCCGCCCCTCCGTTTCAGCCGCATCAGCCCGGTCAGAAGCTCGGACACCGTGGATTCGGCGTGGATTTCCCCGCCAACGGCGTCGCCCACGAAGGCAATGCCCGTTTCCCTGTCTATGTAGGCCACGCTCCCCGGCGTGTGCCCGCCGATGTACACCATCTCCAGTCCTTGCGATTCCGGCATTTGTGCGTCAAATTGCGCATCCGCCCATTCCGGCAGGGTTGGTACAGCGAAACCGGGGTGCCGGTGGGACGCCATGTCCGCTCGCATTTTCTCTTGCACCCCCTCCGCCAGCTTTCGGTCAGCGGGGTGGATATAGGCTCTGCCGCCGGGAATGCAGTGCAGCCCGCCAACGTGATCGGGGTGCCCATGGGTCAAATAGACCCGAAAGGGATCGCCCCCAAAGATCCGCCGGGTCAGAGAGTTTAAGTGGCAGGTTCCCATGCCGGTGTCGATCAGGGCGTTCCCGCCCTCGCGCACTAGGGCGTAAAAGCAGAACGCGCCGTTTTCCTGAATCAGATAGGTATTTTTTGCGATTTCCGCTATGATTGGCGATGTAATGGGCATTTTACCGCACCTCCCTTATCTTCTCCGGATCGTAGGTCAGCTTGACGCCGCCCCAGAGGTAGGAGTTGACGCTGCCGCCCCGCCAGCGGGAGTACATACTGGTTTGCGGCTCCGCCTGCCCTGCCAATATCCGCTCCATGGCGGCAATGCAGTCCCCCAGAATGGTCTGGGGCATAGCGATGTGGTTCATGCCGGAGGAATAGGCCAGATGCCCGTTAAAATTCCGGTCGAACAGGTTTTCCCGCTCCTGCAAATGGCGCAGTCCGCCAATGGCGGTTTCGATGCTGCAATCCGTACACATCAGCGAAACATTGCAGGCGTCCCCAGAGAACAGAATGCGGCCTTGCCGATCGATAAAGCAGCAGGAGCCGGGGGAATGGCCGGGAGTATACACCGTCTCCACCGTCCTGCCTCCCAATTCAAAGAGCTGACCGTCGGCTAAAGGCAGCAATTCCGGGACGCGAGTCCACGGGCGGCACACGGTATCCGGGTCGTAGTCCCAGACATCCGCGTCCCCCTCCAGCCCCTTCAGGCGGCGGGCGCTGTCAGCCCGGCGGGAATACTGGTTCTGCACAGCCAGAGCCGCCTCCCAGTCCGCCGGATGGAGCCAGACCCTTTCGAACTGATCCATACTGCCGCAATGATCCTGATGGCCATGCGTCAGCGCCACGGTATAGGGCAGGCGGGTAATGGATTCCACGATTCCCCGGAAATCGCACATCCCCATGCCGGTGTCAATCACCATTGCCTCACTCTCCCCTTCCAGGAGGAACATGGTGTCCACGCCAAATTCATTGACAGCATAGGTCTTTTCGGCAATTTCCAGAATGATTGGATAGGTAAGCGCCATCATTATACGCTCCGGATGCAGTCCCGGGGGATATGGCGGATGTCCGGGGCGGCGGTTTTGCCCATGCAGGCCTTCAAAATGGCGGTGTCGCGCTTCAGCTTCTCCTCCACAGCGTCCGCTCCCTTCTCCATGAACACCGTCCGCAGGGAGCGGGCCATGCACACGCCGTCCGCCCCCAGCGCCAGCGCCTTGAAGCAGGCGTAGCCATCGTCCAGGCAGGAGTCCACATAGACCTTCAAATCGTCCCCAACGGCTTTCTTGATTTCCTCCACCATCATAATGGGAGGGACTGTCCATGGGAACAGGTTCTGGTGGTTGCTCAGTACGATGCCATAAACCCCTGCCTCAGCGCAGGCAATGGCATCCGCCACGGAAACCACTCCCTTGACCAAAAACGGCAGGGATGTAGAGGCGGCTATTTCCCGCAGGTCGGCGGTCTGCATGGCCTTCAGGGGATGGCCGAAAAATTCGCCCAGCCCGCCCTGCTTGGTAAAGCTGTGGTCAACGTCCATGGCAAAGGCGATGCACCCCGCCTTTTCATCGTGGTCAATCCATTTTTCCAGCACGTCCCGATCCGCCAGGGGCTTTAGGATGCGCACGAAGGATGCTCCCTCCGCTACGCAGGCCTCCACCAGCTCGTCCTCGCAGTAGCCACTCCACATGACGCTGCCGGCGTTTGTGACAGCCTTGGCAAAGCCCACAATGCCGTCGGCGTGCATTTTATGATAATGCGCCATGCCGCCTGCCATAATGGGGGTGGCAAAGGTCTTGCCGCAGAAGGAAAATTCCGTGCTTGCCTCCCCACCGTTTACATGGTTCCATGCAATAGAAAGGCTATCTAAATACTTTCTCGCCAAATCGTCCGAATGTCCGTTCATGCTATATATCCTCCGCAATCAATTTTCCAGATTCCTCATCCCGATGGAAGCGCTTGAGAAATTTCCAGCCCAGCTCCCCAATCGCCAGCGGCGGCCAATGGGGGCTGTTCTGAACAGCAACAAAGCGGTACATCTCCCGCCCCGCACGATCGTTGACCCCCACGGTGTAGTGGCGGTAGCCATAGTGGTACTCCACCGCCTCGTAGTCCCCGTAAATGCCGCAGGCCCGCCGGGTTTCGTCCTGATGCAGGGCGTCAAAGCTCAGGCAAAGCTCCACCTTCCTGGGCGGGCAGTCCAGCAGCTCCATGCGGAAATTCACCCGGTTCATGCACCAAAGCCCCACATCCTCCCCGGCCTCGGGGTCGTAGGATTTTGCCATCCGCCAGCGCTGCTTGGAGGCGTCGCCGTAAATTTTGCTGTCAAATTTCCCGATGGACAGGTCGTGGATGCGGGTGGGATCCAGATTGTCGTCCTTTCCGGGGCATTGCGCCGTATCAGGCCGACCCCATGGCTTTCTGCCCATCCACATTCTGGGCGACCAGTTGTTCAGCGGCGCATAGGGGAAGGGCTCGCATTGCCCGGCGAACTGCATCAGCGGAATTTTATACGCCTTTACCCTGGCGATTTCCTCCTGCGTGTAGGATACCTGCATGTTGTCCCATGGGCGCCAGATGTCGTTTCCGGCGGTGACCACGCCGGCGAAATGCTCCGGGTGGCGGAAATATGCCCCATGGCATTGCGCGCCGCCCTGGGAGAAGCCCGCCAGATAAACCCGCTCCCGATCCACCGGGTACATGGCGCAGATGCGGGATAATAGCTCCTCCACCCGCTCCGGGTTGGTATTCTGCGGGCAGGCAAGGAAGAAGCCCTCCTTGGCGGCAATATCCGTAAAGCCTGTCATATTCTCCTCTGCCTCGATGGAGTTGCCGCCGCCGTGGAGCCAGAACAGAAGCGGGTAGCGCCGCCCGCCGTCCAAATGCAGGGGCGTAAGGAGAGACCAGCGGGTATAGAAATCCTCCCAGTCGAAGCACTCCCGGCGCAGCCCGATAGAGGCATAGTACTTCGCGGCCGCCTCCGGCGAATCCTCAATGGAAAACCGGATGGCAAGGCGACGAGCCAGCTCCTGCCCATAGGGGGAATCAATGAAGCCCTCCACGTCCATCGTGCCGTTGTTTACTGTGTAGAGATACCCATGAAAATCCGTGGCCTTCGGCCCGTTCCAGAAGGGATCCCGCATACCCGTCACGCTCCTTTTTTCTGTAGAATCCGGAAATCTTTGGCCCCAGAGCCTTGTTCGTCCGCCGAAGTATTTCCGTCCTTATTGTAATAGATTTCCATGCAACTTACAATCCCCCAATAGGCTTTGTTTCCAAAGTCGAAACAATATCCTCCACTTTTTTCGTACAGTTGTTGCGCATTGTGGGCAAATATGTTATAATATTTGTAAAAAAAGCGGGAGGTTCCGAGCGATGAATTTACAGGAAAAACCCTTTTACCTGTCGGATGGGCAGGTCGCATGGGTGGAGGAGGCGCTGAAGCGCCTGACTCCCAAGCAGAAGATTGGGCAACTGTTCTGCATTATGGGGCAGGACTACGGGCCGGAGGAAACGGCAAGGCTGGTTTCGGAATACGGCGTCGGCGGCATCCTCTATCGCCCCGCCCCCGCCCAGACCATCCGGGACTGGTTCGCCCCGCTGGATCCCATTGCCCCTGTGCCGCTGCTGAAGGCGGCGAATCTGGAGGAGGGCGGCTCCGGTGGCATTTCCGACGGTACCTTCTTCGGCTGGCCCATGCTAACCGCCGCCACCGGGGACACCTCCTTTGCCCAGAAATTTGCCGAGGTCTGCGCCAAGGAGGGGCAAACCGCCGGCATCAACTGGACGTTTTCCCCAGTATGCGACATTGACTATAACTTTATGAATCCCATCACCAACGTACGCACCAGCGGCTCCGATCCGGACAAGGTGCTTTCCTTCGTCAGGGCCTATGTGAAAACCGTCCAGGACTGCGGCATGGCGGCCTGCGCCAAGCATTTCCCCGGGGACGGTGTTGACTTCCGCGACCATCACCTCCACCCCAGCTATAACAGTCTTTCCGCAAAGGATTGGTACGATAGCTATGGAAAAATCTACAAATCCCTGATTGACGAGGGCCTTATCAGCATCATGGTGGGGCATATCGTCCAGCCCAATGTGGAAATGGACATCAACCCGAATCTAAAATTCGAGGACTGTCTCCCCGGCTCCACAAGCCCGGAGCTGCTGCAGGGGGTTTTGCGGAAAAAGTACGGCTTCAACGGCCTGATCACCACCGACGCCACCATCATGGGCGGCTTCTGCCAGGCCATGGAGCGGAAAAACGCCGTACCCGCCGCCATTATGGCCGGGTGCGATATGCTTGTGTTCTCCACAGATATTTACGAGGATATGGGCTACATGGCGCAGGCGCTGGCAGACGGTCGCCTAAGCGAGGAGCGGCTGAATGCGGCGCTGCGCCGGATTCTGGCGCTGAAGGCCAAGGTAGGCTTCCGGGGCGTGGATTTGGCAGGCTGCCCGCAGGCGAAGCTGTGGCAGGCCGAATGCGCAGACAAGGCCGTGACTTTGGTGAAAAGCAAGCGGGATCTGCTCCCCATTTCCCCGAAGAAATACAAAACCGTCCGGCTGGTGACGCTCGGCAACGACAGCGTAGCCGCCGGGTCAATGACCGGAACCATCCAAGGGCTTTTGGAGCAGGCTGGCTTCACCGTGGAGCGCTATGACCCCATGGCGGACGACCTCCACGGAACCGCCAATCTGCGGGCAGACCGGCTGACCCTGATGCTTGCCAATGTGGAAACCGCCTCCAACCAGACGGATGTGCGGATTCATTGGTGCAAGAAGCACGCGCTGGATATGCCGAGATTCGTCCATGAGGAGGACTGCATCTTCGTGTCCTTCGCAAACCCCTATCACCTGCAGGACGTGCCCAGAGTACCGGTGTACATCAACGTCTACAGCTGCAACGCCGCCACGATGCGAGCCGTTGTGGAGAAGCTAATGGGCAGAAGCGAATTTCAGGGCATTTCCCCTGTGGACGCCTACTGCGGGTTAATGGATACCAGACTTTAAGGAGGAAGCGATATGATTCGTGCCATAATCTTTGATTTAGACGGGGTCATTTGCAGCACCGACGACTATCATTTTGAGGCTTGGAAGGCGCTGGCGGATTCGCTGGGGCTAAGCTTTGACCGGAAGAAAAATGACCGCCTCCGGGGCGTTTCCCGAATGGCCAGTCTGGAAATCGTGCTGGAGGAAAGTCAAATTTCCTACACGCCGGAGGAAAAGCAGGCAATGGCGGAGAAGGAAAATGAGATTTATAAGGCGCTCCTATGCAACGTTCGCCCCAGCGACTGCTTCCCCGGCGTGCGCGAAACCCTACAGGCGCTGAAGGACAGGGAAGTGAAAATCGCTATCGGCTCCTCCTCCAAGAATACCAAGAATATCCTGACCCGGCTGGAGCTGATTGACGCATTTGACGCCATTGCCGACGGCACGGACGTCACCCATTCCAAGCCTGACCCGGAGGTATTCCTTTGTGCCGCCGGGAAGCTGGGGATCTCCCCCTCGGAATGCGCCGTGGTGGAGGATGCCTCCGCCGGGATTCAGGCCGCCAAAGCCGCCGGGATGCTGGCAGTCGCCTTCGGCGGGGACGCCTGCACCGACCCCCGGGCGGATGTAGTGATTACAAAGCCGCAGCAGCTACTGGATCTGGCCAACGTGTGCGGGGATGCAATATGCTGATTGATTTTTCCTGCAAGCATCACATCCTCCTGCAGGATGCGCAGGGCAATGTGCAGCCGATGGATGTGCCATATTTTTGGCATGAGCAGGTGCGCGATCAGGTTTTTCACCTCCACACGGATGGTGACGCCATCTATCTGGTGATTGGCCAGAAGGAGTCGCTGGTGATCGACTCTGGCTACGGCTGCGGCGACCTGCGCGCTTACTGCCAGAGCCTGAGCCCGGTGCCGGTAAACTGTATTGCCAATACGCACCACCATTTTGACCACACTGCCAACAATGCCTATTTTGATAAAGCCTATCTCTCCGCAGCGACTGCGCCGCTGGCCACCATTCCCTTCCCCAGCTTTGCGGGCATCGATTTCCCGCGGAACTATCCGAAGGAGATTGTCGCGGACGGCTCGGTGATTGATCTCGGCGGCAAGACGCTGGAGGTTTTTGAGACCCCCGATCATGCCTGCGGCTCGATCTGTCTGCTTGACCGGGCGGATCACATCCTCTTTTCCGGCGACGAGTTTATCGGCTTCGGGAAAATCCTCAATTCCTCCGTGCAGCACTGGAAAAGCTGCCTGGACAAGCTGATGCCGCACCGCGGCGAATTTGACCTTCTGTGCGGCGGCTGCGGCATTCTGGACGCCGCCCTGCTCGATAAGCAGTATGCCTTGGTCTGCCGCGTGCTGGGCGGCGAGGAGGGTCGCCCACCCGAGGGGAATCCCATGGCATTCCCGGAAACGCCTGTGGATTCCGAAGGGCGGCGCATCTACTCCCGCTATCTCCCCCATCCGGAGGATCGTCCCAGCGATTTGCCGCAGCCCGACTCCCATAAGCGTGTCCTGTTTGACGGCAACGTAATGCTGATGTACGATACACGCCGCATCTGGCAGTAGCGGCTCGCGCGCACGCCCCGCTTTCCTTAAAAAAAGAAATTGGGAAGCAAAATGCGTTCCCAATTTCCCAAAATGTGACAGTCTTATGCCATGCGATATACCCGCAGGGCATTGCCTCCCAAAATCTGCGCCTTTTCCGCCTCGGTGATGTCCAGCGACCGGATATAGTCCGGCCCGCCGGTGAGCCACACCTTGCGCACCGGATAGGAAGAACCGTACAGAACATGGTCGGCGCCATAGATTTTCACCGCGGCCTCCAGCTGTGCCTTGCCCCATGGCTGGGCATGGGAGGTCTCAAAATAGATATTTTCCTTGTACTGCCTGCGAATGTCGCCCCCGGCGGTCTGGAATCGGCTCACGCTCTCCGTGGGCGCCGGGCCATGCGGCATCATCATTTCCGCAATGGCGAAGAAGCCGCCGCCAAGCATGGAATGCACCAGCCGGACATTGGGATACCGATCGAACATCCCGCTGTACAGCTCGCGACCGATGGCAAGCCCTTGGTCAACCACCCTCCCGTAGGAGCGGCGGACATTGTTATAGGCCAGGAAGGACTGGTAGTCCACCGGCACCGGGGTATGATGCACATAGGCGGTCATGTTCAGCTCGTTCAGCTTTTCAAAGAAGGGTGCAAAGGCGGGGTCATCCAGATATTTATCCCCGTAGTGGGCGCAAAGCTGCACTGCTTTCATGCCCAGCACCTTGACGCAAAATTCCAGCTCCGAAATCGCCTCTGCGCTCCCCGGCGCGATGCACGCCAGCGCCACGAGGCGTCCATTGCTCGCCTTGGCGTGCTCCGCCATGCCCACGTTGAAGATGTGACAAAGCTCAGGCGTGAGCCACTCATGGCAACCGGGAACCTTCAAAAGGCCCACATCAATTCCCGCCTCGTCCATGTCCGCCAGCTGCACATCCAGAGCGTACTCCCCCTGCACATAGTTGAGGTTGGGGCTGCCCAGCGGCTTTTCCAGCACGATCTGCTTCTTGCCGGAGTCCGGCAGGGCCTCCATATGCCCGTGCCAGCCGTATTCGGCGGGAATAGCCGCAAAGAATTTCTCCTGCAGGGCCTCGTCGGTAAAAAGCGACTCCGGCAGCCAGTACATATTCGCGTCAATTATCATGAAACTGCACCTCTTTTTCAGCGTTTTCTCTGCAAAAAGAGCGCAAATCCGGCATCATCCGGACTTACGCTCTCGCTGCTCGATAAATCTATTGTATAAAACATTCTTTCATTTGTCAACGGGCGAATGGGAACAAAATTGGAAAATGGAGGAACATTTATGGAAAAAGTAAACGACCTTCGCAGCGCGCTGGAGCGCTTGCGGGAGAGGAATATGCTGCTCGAAACCTCCGTAAGCGTGGATGCGGAGGCGGAGCTTTCCGGGGTCTACCGCTATGTCGGCGCAGGCGGCACCGTCCAGCGGCCCACAAATTCCCGCGGCCCCGCAATGCTGTTTCGAAATGTGCGCGGCTTCCCGGATGTTCAGGTGGTCATTGGCGTTGTCGGCACACGGGAGCGGGTGGCGGCGCTGCTGGACTGCCCGAAGGAGGATTTGGGGCGGCTGCTGTGTAAGGCTGCGCTCAATCCCATTGCGCCGGTGGTGACGAGTGAAAAGCCTGCCTGCCAGGAGGTGGTGCATCTGGCTACTGACCCGGGATTTGACATCCGAAGCATCGTCCCCGCCCCCAAGAATACACCGGTGGATGCCGGCCCCTATATCACCATGGGAATGTGCTACGCCACCCACCCGGACACCGGGCTGCCGGACGTGACCATCCATCGGCTCTGCCTACAGGGCAGGGACGAAATTTCCGTATTCCTGCAGCCCGGCTCCCGGCATATCGGCGCGATGTCGGAGCGAGCGGAGGAGCTGGGGCAGAATCTGCCTATCTCCATCTCCATTGGCGTAGACCCGGCAATCGAAATCGGCGCCTGCTTCGAGCCGCCTACGACCCCCTTGGGCTACAATGAGCTTTCCATTGCCGGGGCTGTCCGGGGCAAGCCGGTGGAGCTGGCCCCCTGCCTGACGGTGCGGGAAAATTGCATTGCGAATGCCGAGTTTGTGATTGAGGGAGAAATCATCACCGGCCACCGCGTGCAGGAGGATCAACATTCCCACACTGGCTACGCCATGCCGGAGTTCCCCGGCTATACCGGGGCGGCAAGCCCGGTGTGCTGGGAAATCAAAGTCCACGCCGTTACCCACCGGAAGCATCCCATTCTGCAAACCTGCATTGGCCCGAGCGGGGAGCACGTTTCCATGGCGGGTATCCCCACTGAGGCCAGCATCCTGAATATGCTGGACAAGGCCATGCCGGGGAAAATCACCAATGTATACGCCCATCCCTCCGGCGGCGGCAAATATATGGCGGTGCTGCAATGCCGTAAAACCGTGCCCACCGATGAGGGCAAGCAGCGGCAGGCGGCGCTCCTCGCCTTCTCCGCCTTCTCGGAATTAAAGCACGTCATTCTGGTGGACGAGGATGTGGATATTTTCGACACCGACGACGTTCTGTGGGCGATGAACACCCGCTTTCAGGGTGACCGGGATGTCATCACCATCCCGGGGGTTCGCTGCCATCCGCTCGACCCCAGCTCTGACCCAGCCTACAGCCCCAGCATTTCGGGCGTGGGCATCTCCTGCAAGACCATATTCGACTGCACCGTGCCCTTCCACATGAAGGACAAGTTTAAGCGCGCCCAATTTTGGGAGGTGGATTACACCAAATGGCTGAACGGCTGATTGTCGGCATTTCCGGCGCCTCCGGCGCGCCGCTGGCGGTAGCGCTGCTGAAAGCGCTGCGGGCGGCCGGGGTGGAAATTCACCTGATTGTGTCCCACGGCGGAGAGCTGACCATTCGTCAGGAATGCCGGGAAAGCATCGGGGAAGTAAAGGCAATGGCAGGCTTCGTCTACGACATTTCCGACATTGCCGCCGCCCCGCCTCCGGGAGCTGGAAAAGCATGGGCATGGTGGTTATCCCCTGCTCTATGAAAACAGCGGCTGGCATTTGGATCGGCTACAGCGACAATCTTCTGCTTCGCGCCGCCGATGTGACGCTCAAAGAGCGGCGAAGGCTGGTGCTTGTGCCCCGCGAATGTCCCATGAGCCCGATTCATCTGCGAAATTTGGCGGATTTGAGCGCGATGGGGGCGGAGATTCTGCCCCCTATGCTGACCTATTATGGCGCTCCCCAGTCCATTTCCGACATGGAGCAGCAGCTTGTCGGCAGAATATTAGACCGTTTCGGGCTGGATCTGCCGGGCTGTCCCCGCTGGGAGGGTATGCCATGACAAAGCGCATCACCGTTTTGGGACGCGCCGTCACCGCCACGGTGGAACGGCTGGACGAGGGGCTGGACATCTCCCTCCTTGGCGGGGATACCACTCATATAGGGGCTGTGACAATCGCCGATGGCGATGCGCTGGATACGCTCTCCCGCCCTGGGCATAAGGAGGCCGTGCTGACGGAAAAATGGGCAAAAACCTTTTCGGCACGCTATAGCTGCCCCGTCTGCGTCCGCGCAGGGGTACACTTTGACCGCGCAACGAAAGCGGAAATCGCGGCCATTGTAGATGCCTGCGAGGAGCTGCTGGCGACGGTTTGCGCATCGGAACCTCCCCTCATATAAAAGCTTGGGCATGACTTGCATATTTCGGCAAGCCATGCCCGTTTTGTTTTCCCTTTGCCCAATTGAAAATTTAGACGACATGAGGTATAATCGGTATATAAAAGCGGTGAAGACTGCTTATGGAGGCGCCAAGTACAATGCGAAGCGCTTTCCAAATCCATTCTGGAGGAAAATCTCATGTACCTTGGACGCCATCGCAAAAATCATTTCCAGGGGAGCGGGCTGTGCGCGATTCATCAGGAAGCCCGAGCGAAGCATCTTCAAGCCGGGAATCGCACCGCCCGACACTTTAGGGTGGATTGAACAGAATTTGAAATCCATCGGCCGGCCTCGGCCGCTTCATTCAAAGCAAGGAGGACTAAGACAGTGGTGAAATCTACAATTTGTGAGCTGCTAGGCATCGAATACCCGGTCTTTCAGGGCGGCATGGCTTGGATTGCCGACGGCAAGCTGGCAGCAGCCGTGTCGAACGGCGGCGGTCTGGGCATTATTGCCGCCGGAAATGCCCCCGGCGAGTATGTGCGGCAGCAAATCCGTATCGCGCGCGGCATTACCGCTAAGCCCATCGGCGTGAATATCATGCTGATGAGCCCTTATGCGGACGAGGTGGCGCAGGTCGTTGTGGAGGAGCGCGTCCCGGTTGTCACCACCGGCGCGGGCAACCCTGCCAAATATATGCAGCAATGGCTGGCGGCAGGGATCCGGGTCATCCCGGTCGTCGCCTCCGTCGCGATGGCGAAGCTGATGACGCGGCTGGGCGCGAGCGCGCTGATTGCCGAGGGTGGCGAAAGCGGCGGCCATGTCGGCGAGCTGACGACGATGGTCCTCGTGCCGCAGGTTTGCGACGCCACTTCCCTGCCTGTTCTGGCCGCGGGCGGCATCGCCGACGGCAGAGGCGTTGCCGCGGCCTTTATGCTTGGCGCGCAGGGCGTGCAGATGGGCACGCGCTTTCTGAGCGCCTATGAATGCACGATTCACCCCGTCTATAAGCAGAAAATTCTGAAAGCGGGCGACCTTTGCACAATGGTCACCGGCAAGCGTCTGGGGCATCCCGTTCGCAGCCTGCGCACGCAGTTTGCCAGAGCATATTCCAAGGCGGAGTATGGCGGAATGCCTGCCGCCGAGCTGGAACAGCTTGGGGTCGGTGCACTGCGGCGCGCGGTGCAGGACGGCGGCAGCGAGACTGGCTGCTTCCTTTCCGGGCAGATTGCCGCGATGGTGAAAAAGGAGCAAAGCGCCGCCGAAATCGTTCGGGAAGTGATGGAGGAGGCCGAGCCGCTCCTGCTGGGGGCAGCGAAATGGGTAAAATAGCCTTCGTTTTCTCTGGGCAGGGCGACCAATTCTAAAGCCCCAGTTTTGCGGCAGGCAAGACTGGGGCTGCTTTTATTGGCCGCAGGACACGGCAGGCGGCAGAAGCTTGCCTTTTCACAAAAATTTTGCTATAGTATGGTCAAAAGCTGCAACCATTACGCCGGAAAAACGGTCTATAGAAGTGAAGGCGCTTTCAAAACCATATAAAGGGGCGGATGAAATGGACGACGCGCAAATTCTCGCGCTGTATTTTCAGCGTGACGAGCGAGCCATCGATGAAACCGAGAAAAAATACGGCGGCCTATGCCGCGCAATCACCGGCAACATTCTGCCCAGCCGCGAGGACGGCGAGGAATGCCTGAACGATGCCTTCCTTGCGCTCTGGAATGCCATCCCGCCTGCGCAGCCGGGCAATCTTGCGGCCTACCTGAGCCGAATCGCGCGGAATTTGGCGCTGAAAAGGCTCGAATACCTTGGCCGCGAGAAGCGCAGCCAGAGCATGACGGTTTCGCTCGAGGAGCTTTCGCAGATTCTCCCCGATCACCGCATCGCGCCCGATGTGCGCGATGCCGACCTCGGGCAGGCCATCGGCGAATTTCTGCGCAGGCAGCGTGCGGACGCGCGGAATGTCTTTGTGCGAAAGTACTACTATTTCGACTCCGTCCGGGAAATTGCGCAGCGCTATAGCTTTACCGAGAGCAAAGTCAAGAGCCTGCTGCTGCGCACAAGAAACAATCTGAAGGCTTATCTTATCAAGGAGGGTTATGCACTATGAAAACACCAAGAATGGCATATGCCGTTGGAAATCTGGACGATGACCTGCTCGCCGAAGCGGAAAGCTATCGGCCCAAGGATACCAAACCCGTCATTTGGAAATGGTGCGCGGCTGCGGCTTCGCTTGCGCTAATCGTGGCGATTGCGGCGCTGCTCGCGCCGCAGCTGCTCGGGGCGGGCGGCACCGCCGAGCGCTACGCCTATTCCGTATCGGAAATCGGCGGGGATGTGGAGTGGCCATGGGAATATAAAACCCTTGGCGAAAAGTATAGCGTCGTATTCTATGGCGGCGCGGAGTATCTTCTGAAAAGCCTGCAACCCGTTTCCCTCGACGCGCTTGGCGAGAGTCTTGGAAGCTGCGAGGCGACGGGTACGGACTCCTACACAGGCACCGTCTACACCGAGGAGCTGCAAATCCGCGCTATCACGGGCGTATCGGCGCAGGGACTGATCGCAGCGGGCAAGGATGAGGAATTCTACGTCTATACCGCGCGCGACGCGCAGGCGCCCGCAAGCTTCGGCGAGCTGCTGGAGCTTTACAGTCTGCCGGTCACGCTGCCGTTTTCTGCCTTCAGCGTCTACGAGAGCGGCGAGCTTACGGGCACCTATACGCTCGAGGATGACGCGTTTGTTTGGGAAATCCTCTGCGCGCAGGGCGACGCGAAGCTGCTCGAGAGCACGGGGAGCTTCGTTCCCGGAGAGCGCGAATACCTGAGCTTCACTGCCACCTCCGAGGCGCTGGGCGTATACAAACGCGTGGTCTATATCACGGCGGACGGCTATTTTGCCACCAATGTCTTTGATGTCAGCTATGCCTACTTTATCGGCGAGGACGCCACGGCGGAAATTCTCTCCTATGTCGAGAGCCACTGCGCTCCCGCGCAGCAGACGGCTTATACACAAACCATCTCCGGCACGCTTACGGAAATCGGCAGCGATTATATTCTGCTCGATGACAGCATCCTCTGCACCGACCCGGCGGACGGAAAAGTGTATACAATCGCCATCGATGGCCTGCGGATGCGCCGCTGCGTAGAGGCAGCCGGAATCGAGGTGGGCGACACCGTATGCGTAAGCTTCAGCGGAGAAATCTCCGACAATAGCGAGGTAAGCGGCGCATACGAAATGAGAAAGGGCGAGGTAGTTAAGGAAAATCTGCAAATTCCGGAATGAATTTTTGGGGAAAGCTCAGAAGAAATCAGCAAGAGTGGGCTGCGCTTTCCCGAGGCCGCCAATCTATATTTGGATACTGTCGAGCAATCGACTCGCATTTCCATCGACGAGGAAGGCGTCGAGGCTGCGAGCTATGTTGTAAATGACTTTGTTGGCTGGGGATTCACGGAACCCGATAAGGAAGTGGCCTTTGTTCTTGACCGCCCCTTCCTGATTGTGGTCACATCAGGCTACAGCATTCCGGTTTTCGCCGGGCTTATCCAGAATCCGTGAGCAGCAGCGGGTCGGCTCTAAGCCGACCCGCTGTAATTTTCCGCGCCAATCTACTGCTGGCCCAAGAGCTTGAGCATCGCGTGGGCGGCAACATTGCCCTCCCCTACCGCCTTGGTGATTTGGTAGGGGCGGCCGGTGCAGTCCCCGGCGGCAAATAGGCCGGGCATATTCGTCTCCATGCGGCGGTTGACGGAGATGTGCGGCCCATCCATCGCAAGTCCCTTGACAAGCGCCGCAGGCGCGACAGCATTGCGCAGCACAAACACACCGTCCACCGCGATTTCGCTCCCATCGCTGAGCGCGATAGCGCGCACCCGCTCCTCACCCAGCACGGCGCGCAGCTTCTGCGTCGGGCAGCAAATATTCTCCGCGGCGACTCCATCGAGCTGGCCGAATGCGTATACCCTGTCCGCCAGCTGTGCGAGGTAGCGAAGCTCATTGGCAAATCGCGCGTCGCCGCAGTAGACGGCGATGGTCTTGCCCTTATAGAGGAAGCCGTCGCAGGTGGCGCAGTAGCTCACGCCACGGCCGAGCAGCGCCTCCTCGCCGGGATAGCCCTTTGCGCTGACAGCGCCGGTGGCAAGCAGGACGGTCTTACAATCAAAGATGTCGTTGTCCGCCAGCACTAGAAAGCCTCGGCGGGTGGCGGTAATCGCGGTGACCATCCTCTCGGTAATTTCGATGCCCATCTGCTCCATCTGGCCGGCAAAGGCGGCGTTCAGCGCCGCGCCCGTGGTCATGGGCACGCCGGGGTAATTGGCAATTTTCTCGCTGCTTTCCACCTTCCGGCTCATCGCCCTGCTGCCGAAGATGCAAAAACTCTTTTCATGCAGCTTCAGGGTCAGCGCGGCGGAAACAGCCGCCGGCCCGGAGCCGACAATAATCGCGTCGTACATATGGTTCTCCTTTTTCGGGATTTTTCTATAGCGCCATTGTAGCACACGGCGGCGAAATTTACAAGAAAAATCGCTTCCACTCCGGCAGCCTGCCCCACGCGAAAAGACACGGTGATTTGAAAAAATCACCGTGTCTTTTGGTCCGAGTGACTAGATTCGAACTAGCGGCCTCTTGAACCCCATTCAAGCGCGATACCAAACTTCGCCACACCCGGAAATATACCCGCACCCCTTAGTGCCTAGCTATTTTAGCACAGCTTTCAGAAAAATGCAAGTATTTTTTTGCCGTTTGCGAAAATTTTATTCGCCGGGGTCGGATTTGATGACCTTGCCCATATTCCAGAGCATGGCAACCTTCTTCTCGGCCTCGCGCCGCTCCTGCTCGGTATCGTATTCGATGAATACGGTGTGCGCGCCGCAGTCGGCACATTCCACGCTCACGCTCCAGCCGCCCTCATGGGTCAGCACGCCGGCTCCCCGGCAGGCGGGGCACTCTTCAAGCTCTAAAGAATTCATAATCTTCTCCTATCTGAAAATATTTTCGGATTCATCGTAAATTTCAAGCCGCGTGATGGCGGTGAAATCGGGCCGGTACTGCGGCGCATACGCCGCAATCGCCGCGATAAGCTGCGCAGGATTCAGCGTGGGGTTCTGGGCGCACACCCGCGCGCGGAGCAGCAGCTCGCTCCCCTGCCCGCTAATCTCGAGCCTGCGCAGCATCGGCCGGATATCCTGCTGGACAATGCCGGATTTTCCCCGCTTTTCCAGCACCAGCTCCGCGCGGGAAAAAAGCGCGCCGAGCGCCCCGGCAGCGCCCTCCGGCAGGCCGTGGTCGTATTCCATGCGCAGCTCGCAGTCAAGGAGGGCAATCTCCTTCGGCTTGCGCACGGGCGTGTACGCCTCCAGCACCCGGATGCCCGGAACCAGCTTCGCATTGAGCCGCCGCTGAATTTCCGCGTCGGAGATCTGCTGCCCATCGAGCGCAAAGTCCAGCAGCTCGCAGTGGCTCGCGACGCCCAAGCTCAGCGGCAGGGCAATGGACACGCTGGGGCGCTGGTTGAAGCCCTGACTGTGCCGGATGGGTATACCGGCGCGGGCAAGGGCGCGCTGGAACAGGCGCATTAAATCGAGATGGGAAATATAAACCGCGTCGTCAACCTTTTCAAAGAGGATTCTAGTCATCGCAGCGCACCTCCTTGAGCAGTCGGTTCGCGCCGCAGCCGGCGCAGCCGTGGCGGCAGTCGGGCGTGAGGCGGTTTTCATAGGCACGATGGCGCTCAGCAAGCAGGAAGGATTTCGACACGCCCACATCGATGCCGTCCCACGGCAGGAGCTCCTCCTCCCCGTAGCCGCGCGTGGTATAGAAGCGCGGGTCGATCCCAAGCTTGTCAAAGGCATCGCGCCACACGTCGTAGCGGAAGTATTCATCCCAGCCGTCGAGCCGCGCGCCGTTTTTCACCGCCAGCTCAATCACAGGGGCGAGCCGGCGGTCACCGCGGGCAAATACGGCCTCCAATTCGCTCAGGTTCGACTCGTGGTAGTTGTATTCGATGGACTTGCTGTACAGATGCTCCTTAAGCAGCCTGCAACGGCGCAGATATTCCGCCTGCGTAATTTGCCTCTCCCATTGGAACGGGGTGTGCGGCTTCGGCACAAAATAGGCGGTCGCTACATGAACGCGGAGCGCACGCTTCTTGTTAGAGGCATTTTCCTTCCACGAGCGGATGACCTTGTATACCAGCTCGGCGATGCCTAGCACATCTTCGTCCGTTTCCGTGGGAAGCCCCAGCATGAAATAGAGCTTCACGCTGCTCCATCCTCCGGCGAAGGCCTGCGCGCAGGTATTGAGGATTTCCTCCTCCCGCAAATTCTTGTTAATCACATCCCGAAGTCGCTGCGTCCCCGCCTCCGGCGCAAAGGTAAGCCCCGATTTGCGGACGGTTTGCAGCTTTTCCATCAGCTCGCGCGAGAAGTTGTCCGCCCGCAGCGAGGGCACGGAGAGATTGATTTTTTCGGCCTCGCAATAGGGAATCAGCGCGTCGGTCAGCTCCTTTAGTCCCTTATAGTCCGAGGTGGAGAGGCTGGAAACCGTGATTTCATTGCAGCCGGAGTCGGACAGGGTTTCGATTGCCTGCCGATAAAGCACCTGAGGACTTTTTTTGCGCACCGGGCGGCAGGAAAACCCCGCCTGACAGAAGCGGCAGCCGCGGATACAGCCGCGAAACACCTCGAGATTTGCACGGTCGTGCACAATTTCGGTGGACGGCACAATCATTTTTGTTGGGAAATATGCCTCGTCGAGGTTTTCCACGATGCGCTTGGTAATGCGCGCGGGCGCTCCATTCTTGGCGATGACCGACCTGAGCGTGCCATCGTCGTTATAAATATGCTCATAAAACGAGGGAACATACACCCCCGGGATTTTGGAAACGGCCAGCAGGAACTGCTCCTTGCTCCAATCTTCGGCCTTTGCGCGGTCGTACAGCCGCACAATCTCCACCGTGATCTCCTCCCCTTCTCCAAGGGAAAAGAAGTCGATAAACGGCGCAAGAGGCTCAGGATTGAAGGCGCAAACGCCGCCCGCAAAGACAATATTCCGAAGCCCCATGCGCTCCTCGCTGCGCAGCGGCACACCCGCAAGCGAGAGCATATTGAGAATGTTGGAGTAGCACATTTCGTAGCCAATCGTGAAGGCAATCATGTCGAATTCACGCACAGGCCGCCCGCTCTCCAGCGCCCACAGCGGCAGCGCGTGTTCGCGCATGGCCTGCTCCATATCGCCCCACGGGGCAAAAACCCGCTGGCACCACACGCCCTCCATCGCATTCATGACGCCGTAGAGGATCCGCATTCCGAGGTTGGACATACCAATCTCATAGGTATCCGGGAAGCAGAACGCAACGTTTACCCGCACCTCGGATGGCTCCTTACGGATTTCGTTGTATTCCCCGCCGGTATAGCGGGCGGGCTTTTGAACCGTGGGCAGGATGCGGTGCAGCAAATCAGTCATGGTAATCCCTCAAAAAAGTTTTCTATATTGTACCGCCTTTTGCGCCGATTTGCAAGGAATTTTTTGCCCGCAGCAGCATAAACAGCACGAAGCATAGCGGCGCAAGCCCTAGATGCAGCCACCACGCGGCGACCGCCGCCGCGAGCAGCACGGCAAGACAGGCGGCCTCCGCTGCGAAGGAAATGCGGCGCGCGGCGATTGGCGAAAAGACGATCGCAGCCAGATGCTCCAGCGCCCGCGCGCCGTCGAGCGGAGCAATCGGCAGCAGGTTATACGCCCCTGTGACGAGGCCGCAAATTGCAAGGCGCGGAAAGCATCGAAGCAGCCCCAGCAGCGCAAAGCCGGTGGCAGGCCCGGCAAGAATGCACAGAATTTCCCGCCCCGGCGATAGATTTTCGCAGGCCATCACCGCGCCGGTGCCGCCGAGCGTAAGCTGTCGCACCCGGCCGCCCAGAAGATACACAGCGCAGTAGTGCCCCGCCTCGTGCAGCGCAGCGGCGGCGAATGCGGCCAAAAGCCAGCGCAGCGGAAAAATACGCAGCAGCCACGCCAGCCCGAGCAGCGCCCAGCCGCTGCCCTTTACACGCATCCGCTCAGCCGACGCCGGCATTGGCAATGATTTCGCGGCAGAAGGTGGTAAGCGCCTGTGTTAGCGATTGGCCAAGCTTCAGCTCCTGCGCCATATTCTCAAAGGCAGCGGCGGTAACGGCCGGGTCGCCGGGAATGAGGTATTGCAGCGTGAAATCCAGCGCAAACCGCTTAATCAGCGCCGCCCCGCCAACCAGCGCCGCCACCGCAAGCAAAACCCTCCATCGGCCGCTCCGTTGCTTAGGCGGAAGCTTCACCGCAATGGCATTGTATTCGATTCGGTAAGCCATGTCCATCCCTCCGCGCAAGAATATGCCCCGCGTGTATAAAATAGAACCGCCCGCGCGAAAAATCTCGAATTTTCCGTTGACAAATGCGAAGTTTCTGCTATAATATCCCTCGTAGAAACCTGCTTATAATAGAGGCGCGGAAACCAACAGTACCCCCGGGCAAGGCCATGCAGCCGCCCGCCGGGAAAGGGGAATCCGCCGAAGCGGACGGGTGTGCATGAGCCCGTTTGGCTGGGCTCGGGGAGAACATCTCCGGGACTGTCACGGATTTCGTGGAGCGCTATTGTAAGAAAATGCCGAATGCTGCTTTTTCGGCCTTTTCCGGATCGCCTGCGAAGCGGTCCGTATTTTTTGCCGGAAAGAGGAGCATTGCATGATTAGCAGCAACATCACCATTGGAAAAAACGGGCACCTGTATTTTGGCGGTCAGGATACCGTTCACCTCGCGCAGCAGTATTCCACCCCGCTCTATGTCATGGATGAAGAGCGCATACGGGAGAATATGCGCACCTACATACGCGCCTTTGCTGACCATTTCGGGCCGGAGGCCATCCCCTGCTACGCGAGCAAGGCAAATTGCTTCAAGCGCATATACGAAATCGCGCACGAGGAGGGCATGGACATCGACGTGGTTTCCTCCGGTGAAATTTACACCGCCTACAAGGCCAATTACCCGCTTGCGCACGCATGGTTCCACTCCAACAACAAAACCGAAGAGGATATCCGCTTTGCCATGTACCACGGCGTCGGCCACTTTGTGGCGGACAGCGTGGAGGAGCTGGACGCGATCGAGGCGATTGCCGCGCAAATGGGAATCGTGCAGAAAATCCTGCTCCGCCTCACTCCCGGCATCGACCCGCATACCTACGAGGCCGTAAACACCGGCCGGGTGGACAGCAAGTTCGGCATTGCGATTGAAACCGGGCAAGCTTGGCAGGCTGTGCGCCATGCCCTTTCGCTGCCGCACATTTTCCTTGACGGCTTCCATTGCCACGTCGGCTCCATGGTATTTGGCGAGGATGTGTACCTGCGTGCGTCGGAAATTATGCTCGATTTTGTCGCAAAATGCCGCGCCGCGTTCGGCTGCGCGCTCCAATTTCTCGACCTTGGCGGCGGCTACGGCGTTCGCTATGTGGAATCCGACGGCCGCGTGGATATCTACAGCGCCGTCGGCGAGCTGGCGAAGCATATGAAAGCCTACTGCGCCAAAATTGACACGCCGCTGCCCATCGTCACGATGGAGCCGGGGCGCTCCATCGTCGCCGACGCCGGCATGACGCTCTACACCGTCGGCTCTGTGAAGAAAATCCCCGGCTACAAGAATTATACCTCTATCGATGGCGGCATGACCGACAATCCCCGCTACGCGCTCTACCGCTCACGCTACAGCGTCTACCATGCAAACCGCCCCAGCGCACAGGCGGACTTCGTAAGCGATCTGGTCGGCCGCTGTTGCGAAAGCGACGATATCATCCAGCCGCACATTTCCCTTCCCGAGCCGAAGCGCGGCGACATCATCGCCGTCGCCACCACGGGCGCATACAACTACTCTATGGCCTCCAATTATAACCGCATTCCCCGCCCGGCAATGGTGCTGGTAACGCCGGAGCGCTGCTGCCTCGCCGTCCGCCGTGAAACGCTGGAGGACTTGCTCAGCAACGACTTATAAATTCAATGGGCTTGCCTACGCATACTGCGCGGGCAAGCCCTTTTCCGCGCGCGAAGAAACGCGCGCTGTGTCTATTGCAGCTCTAGCACCTGCTCATCCAAATCGCGGAAGGGATACACGCGCGACCATCCGCTTTCGGTTTTCCTCCAGCTGCAGCGGTGCGCGCTCAGCAGGCGCACAAGGTTATAGCAATCAATCCAGATTTCCGAGTTGCATTCCTTCTGACTCTCGTCGAAAACCAGCTGCAAGCCAAAATGCAAATGCACGGTTTCGATATTATTGACATTTTCGGTATCGGAGTAGCCTGTGCGCCCCATAAAGCCAATCAGCTGACCGGGCTGCACGAGATCGCCAACCGCAAGGCCCTCGGCATAGGGGTGATCCTTTTGCAGATGGGCATAGTAATAGTAGCGCCGCCCATCCGCCGAGCGTATGCCGATGCGCCAGCCGCCGTAGCGATTCCAGCCCATCGCCTCCACCACGCCGCCCTCGACGGCGCAGATTGGCGTGCCCAGCGCGCCCATCAGGTCGTTGCCCAGATGCTTGCGCGCAAAGCCGAATGCGCGCGAAGCGCCGAAATCGTCGCAGTGGCTATAGCCGTACCCGGCCGCAATCGGCGAGAAGGCCTTCAGCCCATAGCTCGCTTTCGCCCCGTCAGGTGTTTCAATCTCAAAGCTTCCGAGCAGCCCGCCAAGAACCGCATCGAAGGCAGCATAGTAGTAGGCAAAGGTCTTTCCGCCCAGCTCTGCGGCGGCCGTATCGCCAAGCAGATCCTTTGCGGCCTTTTTCACGGAGGCGAGATCGCATTTGCCGCCTGTGCGGCAGCCCGCGAGCGCGAGAATTTCCACCCAATTCAGGTGCTGTTCCTTTTCAAAGCTATCGATATCCGCGTCCATCGCGTATTGGAGCGATTCATAGGGCACCAAAAAGTCCACCCACCGAACCGGCTCCGCGCGCACAGGCACGGCCAGCACAAGCGCCGCAAGCGCCAAGCCAAGAATTCGCCGCATTCCGCATCGCCTCCAGGAAGTAGGATGCGTATCTGCAGAAAAAGAATACTGTCAAAATTCGCCAAGGGAAGCCCGGAATCAATCGGCAAGAGCGGATCACACTTCCCTTTTTGCGGCACGAAATGCGGTGTAAGACGCCGCAGGCGATATGTCAGTATTTCCCAAGGTCGTGCTGTATTCCCTTCGCAATGCACAGAATATCCTCCATCGAGGAAATTTCCGAAATCTTTGCCTTATAATAGCCGGCGTAGGGCACGCCGCGCAGGTACCACGCGAAATGCTTGCGCGCCTGTAAGCAGGCAATGTGCTCCCCGTGGTCGGCGCAGGCCATCCGGAACTGCGCCACGGCAACCTCCACGCGCTCCCGTAGGGGCGGCCGCGCCGGAATCGGCGCGCCGTCCATGGCGGCTGTGATTTCGGCAAAGATCCATGGGTCGCCGAGGCTGCCGCGGGCAATCATCACCCCATCCGCGCCGGTACGACGCAGGCAACGCAGCGCGCTCTCGCCGGAGAGAATATCGCCGTTAGCAATGACCGGCAGCCGCACCGCCTGCTTGACGCGGGTGATATAGTCCCAGTCGGCATTGCCGGAATAAAGCATCGCGCGGGTTCGGGCATGGACGGCAATCGCTGCCGCGCCGCTGGCCTCCATCCGCCGGGCAAAATCGACCACGTTGATGCTGCCCTTATCCCAGCCCAAGCGGCACTTCACGGTGACCGGAACGTCCACGCGCTGCGCAACTGTCTCGACGATTTTCCCGGCAAGCTCCGGTGTGCGCATCAGGCCGCAGCCGTCGCCGGAATTGGCGACCTTCGGCATGGGGCAGCCCATGTTGATATCGAGAAAATCGCAGCCGGAGATGGCAATGGCCATTTCGGCGGCCTCGGCCATTATGGCGGGGTCGTTGCCGAAAATCTGCGCGCCGCACAGGCCGGTATCCGTCTTTTTCAGAAGTGTGCGGCTCTTTTGATCCTGATATACAAGCGCGCGGGAGGATACCATTTCGGTTACAGTAATGTTCGCGCCCAGCGCGGCGCAGGTATTCCGGAATGCCAAGTCCGTCACCCCCGCCATCGGCCCGAGGATGATCGGCCGGATTTCTTGCTTACAAAATTGCACCCAATTCCCTCCTTGCGGCGAAAATTTTATGAAAAAAAGCAGCCGGAGGCTGCTTTTTGTGGCACCCCAGGGGGGATTTGAACCTCTGACCTACCGCTTAGGAGGCGGTCGCTCTATCCTGCTGAGCTACTGGGGCTTATTTCCTGCGTCCATATTGTACTCAAAAAAGCGGCAAATGTCAACCAAACTCTTTTCAAAAACCGGAAAAAAAGTGTTGACAAAAAAATTCATTTGTGCTATTATATCCAAGCAGCCGGGTGAAAGCTCGGGTGCGTACATGGGCGAGTGGTGGAATTGGCAGACTCGCTAGATTCAGGTTCTAGTGTTCATTGCGGACGTGCGGGTTCAAGTCCCGCCTCGCCCACCAGAAACGAGTGTTCATGACGGATTTGCCGTTGTGAACACTCGTTTTTGTTTATGTAGGAGCAGGCGGCGCCTGCTTCAATTAGGCTCTATGTCAATAGTTGGGGTAGGGAGGAAATAAGAAAAGATTCCTGTCGTG
>JAJQFT010000090.1 GCA_021200975.1 Bacillota bacterium
CTCTAATGAACAAACTCTTTCCTTTTTTCGGTCTCACATCATTGACAAATGGACACTTTCATAAACTTTGAAAAAAATGTTTGTCTTTTGGACAAAGTTATGCTATATTCTAGCTATGAGGAGGAGATGTATATGCTCAGGCAAACCGTTGGGCCTCGAATCGCGCTGGCCTTCGCGCTTTTGATGCTGCTTGCCGGCTGCCGCGCGGCACAGCAGAGTGAAACGCTTCCGCCCGAGACAGACAGCGCTGCTTCTGCAGCTACGCTGGAAAGCGCTGCGCCCGAGGGCACGGAATCCGCCGATGACGAAACCCGGCCAAACAGCGAGAGCGCCGGCGAAAGCGGGGAAATGCAGGAAGAATCCGACCCGGCCGACGAAACGGTCGCAACCACCACGCACACGGGCGAGCCGGAAACCGCGGCGAGCGACGAAGCCATCACCGAGCTGCCCGACCCCTCGCAGTATATCCTGCCGGTAGAGCCGAAGCCGAGCGAATACACAGAATGATTTAATTTTTTCATTGACATTTGCCGAATTCTTTGCTATTATAGCGGAGGAATGCGTTGACGAAGAGGGTCTCCTGCCCCCGCCTTCCAGAGAGTGCCCGGCCGGTGCGAGGGCACAAGGCGTGGTGGGAGCGGTCGCTTCCAAGCAGATTTCCTGAGGCATGGTAGGGAAGTCCGGGCAGGCCCGTTACAGCTTTATCGAGTGTCCGGCAATGCCGGAAATTCAGGTGGTACCGCGGAACTTTTTTCGCCCTGAGCAGAATGCTCGGGGCGTTTTTTGCGCTGAAAGGAGATTACAATGGCAAGAGAATTACCCAAGGTGTACGAGCCGAAGCAGGTCGAGAGCAGCATCTACCAGATGTGGCTCGACGGCGGCTATTTCAAGCCCGCCGGGAAGGAGGGCGCGAAGCCCTTCACTATCGTCATGCCGCCCCCCAATGTGACGGGGCAGCTCCACATCGGCCACGCGATGGACGATACGTTGCAGGATACGCTCATTCGCTTCAAGCGGATGCAGGGCTATGACGCCCTCTATGTCCCCGGCGTTGACCATGCCGGCATCGCCACGCAGATCAAGGTCGAGGAGGAGCTGCGCAAGGAAGGGCTGACGCGCTATGACCTTGGCCGCGAGAAATTCCTGGAGCGCGTCTGGCAATGGAAGGAAAAGTATGGCAGCCGCATCGTTGAGCAGCAGAAGAAGCTGGGCGTTTCCTGCGACTGGGACCGCTCCCGCTTTACGATGGACGAGGGCTGCTCCAAGGCGGTGCGCGAGGTGTTCGTTTCGCTTTACGAGAAGGGGCTGATTTACAAGGGCAGCCGCATCATCAACTGGTGCCCGCACTGCACCACCGCCCTGTCGGATGCCGAGGTGGAATACGTCGATAAGCCCGGCCACCTGTGGCACATCCGCTACCCGCTTGCCGACGGCAGCGGGGAGGTGGTGGTCGCCACCACCCGGCCGGAAACCATGCTGGGCGACTCCGGCGTGTGCGTGAACCCCAACGATGCGCGGTACAAGGCTATTGTGGGGAAAAACGTCATCCTGCCTCTGGTGAATAAGGAAATCCCCATCGTGGCGGATGAGTATGCCGAGATGGATTTTGGCACCGGCTGCGTGAAAATGACCCCTGCGCACGACCCCAACGATTTCGAGGTCGGCCTGCGACACAATCTGGAGGTCATCCGCGTGCTCGATGACAATGGGCGCGTCAACGCAAACGGCGGGAGGTACGAGGGCCTAGACCGCTACGAGGCGAGAAAGCAGATCGTCGCGGATTTGGACGCGCAGGGCTATCTCGTCAAGGTGGAGGAATACTCTCACAATGTCGGCACCTGCTACCGCTGCCACAGCGATGTGGAGCCAATCATCTCCGCCCAGTGGTTCGTGAAAATGAAGCCCTTGGCGGAGGAGGCCATCCGCAGCGTAAACGATGGGGAAATCCAATTCGTGCCGGAGCGGTTCACGAAGAATTATATGAACTGGATGCGCAACATCCGGGATTGGTGCATTTCCCGCCAGCTCTGGTGGGGGCATCAGATTCCCGTGTGGTACTGCGACGACTGCGGCCACATGACCTGCACGAGGGAGGATCCGACCTGCTGCGAAAAGTGCGGCAGCGCCCACATCCAGCGCGACCCGGATGTGCTGGATACATGGTTCTCCTCCGCCCTTTGGCCGTTTGAAACGCTGGGCTGGCCGGAGGACACCGAGGATCTGCGCAGGTTCTATCCCACGGATGTGCTGGTTACGGGCTACGATATTATTACCTTCTGGGTTTCCAGGATGATTTTCTCCGGCCTCGAGCACACCGGTAAAGCGCCCTTCCGCACCGTGCTGATTCACGGCCTTGTGCGGGATAATTTGGGGCGGAAAATGTCCAAATCGCTCGGCAACGGCATCGACCCGCTGGAAATGATTGACCGCTATGGCTGCGACGCGCTGCGCATGAATATGCTCACCGGCAATTCCCCCGGAAATGATATGCGCTTTTATACCGAGCGCTGCGAGGCAATGCGCAATTTTGCGAACAAGCTGTGGAACGCAAGCCGCTATGTGCTGATGAATCTCCCAGAGGATGCCGTGAACGCTCTGCCGGAGCCGGAGAAGCTGGAGATTGCCGATAAGTGGGTGCTCTCCAAGCTCAATACCCTGATTGCCGAGGTTACCGACAATATGGAGAAGTACGAGCTGGGCGTGGCGGTGCAGAAAATCTACGACTTCGTATGGGATATTTACTGCGACTGGTATATCGAGATGACCAAGGCGCGGCTGTTCTCCGAGGACACCGAGCGGAAGGAAACCGCCCTGCAGGTGCTGACCTATGTTCTTGACCAGATGCTTTGCCTCCTGCATCCGTTTATGCCCTTCATTACCGAGGAAATCTGGCAGTCCATCCCCCATGAGGGGGAGGCACTCATTGTCGCCGAATGGCCGCGCAGCAGCAAAAAGCTCGCCTATCCCGCCGAGGAGGCGCACATGGAATCCGTCATGGACGCCATCCGCGCCATCCGCGCCCGCCGGACGCAGATGAATGTGCCGCCCAGCCGCAGGGCCGCGCTGTATATCCTCTCGGACAAGCCGCATGTTTTTGCCGAGGGCGAGGGCTTCCTGCAGCGGCTGGCGTATGCCGATGAGGTGCGGCCGCTGGAGGCTGAGCCAGAGAAGCTGGACGGCATGGTTGCCATCAGCACGGCCGATGCAAAGCTGTATATCCCGATGGGGCAGCTTGTGGATGTGCGGCAGGAGCTGGCGCGGATTGGCAGGGAGCTGGAGAAGGCGCACAGGAACGTCGCCTCACTCGAGGGAAAGCTTGCAAACGCCAGCTTCGTCGCGCGCGCGCCGGAGAATGTGGTAAATGCCGAGCGGGAGAAGCTTACCCGCGCGCAGGCGCTGATTGCCCAGCTCGAGCAGAGTGAGGAAGCGCTTGGCAAGCTCGGATAGACGCGGGCACAAACAAAGCAGGGAGCAGCGCAGCGCTGCTCCCTGCTGTTGACAGGAGGGGTTTACATAACATCAATTCGCATTTCCAGCGGCTTGAGCCGGATTTCCTCGCCGCCGAGCGGGAAGCAGACCGGCGCGGCGGTATTGTTGAAGGTGAAGCGGTATGTCCCGCCCTCGCCGCTGCGGGTCGTGATTTCCACGCCGCGAGGAAGCTGCTCCTGCACGGCGATGCCCAGAGCGCGGAAAATTTCCAGTAGCAAATCGCGGTACATGGCCTTTTCGCCCACCGTACCGATGTAGTAGACGCAGCCCTTGCCATAGCTATTTTTGGTGATTGCGGGCGTACCGTCGTAGTAGCGCCCGAGATAGCGGGCAATCGGCTCAGCGCTGTCGCATTGCAGAAGGTCGCACCACGAGGTGATGGCGTAGGTTTTTCCGTTCTTCCCCAAGATTTCCTGCTTCTGCTGCCCGATGGGGTCGTATTCCTCCACATGGCAGCCGGCAAGCGCGGCGAATACTGTGGGCAGCTCCTCGCCGCCGATGCAGTTGCCGTATTCGTTCTTTACGCCGCAGCGGTCGGTCAGCACCACCGTGCCGCCGTCGCGCGCGAAGGCATAGAGGTTTTCCACCGTTTTGGCGTTGACCACGGTGTGCACCGGTACGAGCACAACATGGTAACCGGCAAGGCTCTGCGCCTCCTCAATCACATCGACGTTTACGCCGAGATTGCCGCAGGCCTCATGCAGCAGCTGCGGCTGCGTCCAGTAGCGGAAGCCGTCGCTCTGCCGCTGGTTGCGCAGGGCAAACGCCTGATTTGCCCCGTAGAGCAGGGCGACCGGGCTTACGAGGGTGGTTTTGTCCAAATACGGGTGTTTTTGCAGCGTTTGTACTGCCTGACAAAGCTCCCGCAGCCGGCGGTTGGGCTTCCCGCTGTGGTCGAGAAGCCCATGGCAGAACATCTCCGCGCCGGAAACGGCCGTGCGCCAGCGGAAGAAGCTGACGAGGTCGGCTCCGTGTGCGACGGCCTGCAGCGCGTAGCCCTCCAGCATCCCCGGCTCGAGATTCGGCGCCATCGGCCCCCAGCAGCCGCCGGGGCCGCCGAGCTGCTCGAGGATCCAGAAGTTCTTCCGCTTCAGGCCGCGAATCAGGTCGAGCCCGAAGGCCGCGGAATAGACCTCCTCAGAATCCTCCGGCAGGCGGACAGGGGGATAATTGTCGTAGGCGGCAACGTTGAGGCTCTGAAATTCCAAATGCAAATCCGTCTGGTTGACTGGGGAGAAGCAGGCGTTTGTTGTGATGATGGCGTCAGGCTTATAGCGCCGGATGATACCGGCCTGAAAGGCGGCATATTCGGCGGTCACGGAGGCGCCGAAGCGCTCCCAATCGAGGATATAGGCGGGGTTGTACCAGCCAATCTGATACCCGGCAAGCTTTGTATGCGGGCGAAGCTGCGACCAGTCGGAATACTGGCCGCTCCAAACGTCCGTGCCCCAGCAGCGGTTCAGGTTCTCGAGCGTGCCGTATTTTTCCCGGCACCAAGCTTGGAATTTTTCCCGGCAGGAAGGGCAGACGCACTGGTTGGTTTCAATTTCATTGTCCAGCTGCCATGCGTAAACGGCTGGATGATTCGCGTACCGCTGCGCCAGCGCGGATACGATGCGCTCGACATGGCCGCGGAACACAGGACTGCTCTGGCAGCGGTGGCCGCGGATGCCGGTGTAGGTGGGGCCCTGCTCGGTGTTCCATTGCAGGCAGTCGGGGTATTGGCGGTACAGCCAGTCGGGCGGGCAATTGGTGGGCGTGCAGAGGATGACCTTCATGCCGTGCCGGGCGATGGCCTCCACCGCCTCGTCCAGCCACGCAAAGTCGAAGCTGCCCTCCTGCGGCTCGAGCTTCGCCCATGCGAATTCCGCCACCCGGACGCAGGAAACGCCTATCGCCTCCATTTGCGCCAAATCCTTTTCCCAAAGCGAGGCGTCCCAGTGCTCAGGATAGTAGTCGATTCCAATTTGAATCATAGCTTGCTGCTCCTTCCGGAAGATTGTGGGCTACAGGGTGATCGCAACCCGGTGCTCCCCGCTGGCGCGGGGAATGACGCGCTGCACGGCGCCGTCCACCATTGTTGTCGAGCCCGCGCCGCTGCGGAAATTGCGCGCGCCGTCCACGGTGATCCGGTAGTGCTCGCTGCCGAGGTTTACCGTGTAGGCAAGCGATGTCTCGCCCGGCCAAAGGATGGGTTCAATGACAAGCTCCGTGGGTGTGACCGTAAGGCCGAAATGCTCGTAGATGGCGAGCGATGTCCACGAGGCGGTTCCGGAGAGCATCGGGCCAATGTTTTCCCCGGTCTGGGAATTGTTGTACTGGGTGCAGAAGCGCGGATTGCCCTTGAGCACAAAGGGATTCTCCATCGTGCGGATGGGCAGAACCTTGTCGAGCATGAAGAAGCCGATTTCGCGCAGCTGCTGCGCCAGCGCCTCATCCTTTACTGCCTTGGCTGCCTGCATGGAGGCAACGGCGGACATCATCGCGGCGTGCTTGAATACGCCGCCATTCTCGCGGTCGCCGGGAAAATAGAGGGCGGTGCCGGTGGAAATTTCGAGCTTATCAAAGTCCACCAGCGTGCAGAGTTTCAGCCCGGCATCGGTGCGCAGGTAGCGGTTGACAATGGGGAGCATCTTGGCAATCTGCTCCTCGGTGGCAACGTGCGCGAGAATTGACCACGAGTAGCTGTTGAGGAAGTAGGTGCCGGGCATCCCCTCCTCCAGATTCAGGCGGTCGCCGGTCGCGCCGAGATAATCGTAGCCCCGGCCGTCATTAATCAGGCAGCGGGCGAACCAGTCGCCCTTCCAGGCGTGTGCGTGCATGGCTTTCGTCATATCCTGCGCGATGGTGGAGGCAAAGGCCTGCTCGTCGGACATACCGAGCTGAGCGGCCATATCGGCATAGGCGTCGGCGGCGATTTTCAGCAGGCAGGCGTTCATCACCGATTCGCTCATGGTGTTCTCCAGCGGGACGCCGTATTGCTCGCCCGTGCGGGCAAGCTGGGCGGCGTAGGCCTTTTCCTTGCCCGGGCCGTCAAACACGAACTTGTCGAGCCGCAGGGTGTCGTTCCAGTCGGCGTGGTCGAGCAGGGGCAGGCCGTGCTTGCCAACGCTGATTTTGCCGGAATATTCCAAAATGGCGTGAATGGTCTGCCACAGGGGCCGAGACTTTTCGCTGCCGGCAATGGGGTAGACGCGGCGGAGCAGCGCCACATCCCCGGTCAGCTTCACATAGCGGTGCACCGCCTGCAGGAGCCAAAGGCTATCGTCGGAGCAGACGCCCGGCTCCTTGCCGCGGAAGGTGAAATTGTGGTTGGCGTAGCCCATCTCAAAGACGTTTCCGATCCAGCCGGCGAGCAGCTTGGGAATGAGGCCCGCCTGCCCGATGGCATTGAGGTAATACATCGAGGCGTAGATATCCTGAATTTCGCGGAAGCCAACCTCACGGTAGCTCTTCTGCGTCCACGCAAAGGCGCGGGAGACGTAGGTCTGGTACAGCGTTTGGAAAGGAAGATTGCAGCCGACATAAGCGTTAAAATCGGCCTTTTCACCCTCTGGGCAAAGATAGTTCGAATAGCTCTGCCAGAAATCCAGAACCTTTTGGTAGCGGCTTTCCACCGCGCCGGGCACGCGGAAGGCGGCAAGCAGATTGGCAAGGAGCGCATCGTAATCGCAGTTTTCGCCGCAGCTGTCCCAGTCCGCCATGCCAACGAAGGAGTACACATCCACGCTCTGCCCGGCGGGGATGGTGAGCGATTTGCCGAGCGCGAAGAAGGGACAGAGCTTGCGCGAATAGGTGTTCGGCAGGGCGGCGACGAGGTCGGGATGATTCAGGTCGCCTGTGCCGATAAATTCCTCATAGGAGGTGGCGAAGCTGTCGAGCGTTTCCCCGCCGCTGAGCAGGAAGGCGAAGCGCTTTTCGGCCCGGCATTCCTTGGGCTGGTGGTGCAGCGACAAAATCGCGGGCTTGCCATCCTCGTAAAGCACCTCGCTTTCAATCACGAGATTGGCATAGAGGATGTCGTTGGCGAGGGTGCCGGGCTCCGTAATGCCGAACATCCCGGTGAATACGATGCCGAGGCTGCGCGCCTGTGCGCCGGAATTGGTGATGCGCACAGCCTGAACCTCCACGGCATTGGGCATATCGGCCTCCTGCGGCAGCAGAAATACCCGCCGCTCGATGCCCAGGCCGCATTCGGTTTCGTAGGTAATGACGGTGTGGTTCTGGCTGTGCAGGCACTTGGCGGATTTGACATTTTCGCGCACATTGGCGGAGTAGAAAATCTGCCGACCGTTTTCCGTGAGGTAGAACTGCCGGTTGGCAGGCTCGCCGGCTTCGGAGGCGGGGAGAACATAGCGGCTTGCGAGCACCTGCTTGCCGCCCGCGCCGCGAAAGGCGCCATGCCCCAGCGCGTCGATGGAGGCCTTGGGCGTGGTCACGAGGGGGTTGGGGTAGTCCATGCGGTTGCCAAGCAGGAGGTTGACCGGGTAATGTGTGCCGATGGGGTAGGCGGTGAGGTCGAGCTCCAGCTCACCCTTCTGGTTCAGCGTCCCGCGGGAGAGGACGATTTTTTCATAAATCTCCTCCGCACGCGCGGCGACGGTCTCGGGCAGGCCGATTGCCCCATCCCGGCCGCGGCAGGTGACGGAATTGCCGCTGTGGGTCAGCAGGAGATCGCCTGGAATCGGCGCAAAAAAGGCGGAGATTACGGGGTCGCTCACTAAGTAGCCGCAAATGGGCGCGTAGTAGGGCAGGCCGTCGAAGCCAAAGGCGCTTGAGCGGTCGCCGCTGCGAAACACGGCGTTCAACGCGCCGGTGATGGGGAAGTGCTGCGCAAGCTGCGACTCCGGCGTGCGCGTCTGGGTGCGGGCTTGTTCAACTTGAAAGTGCATTCGTTTATCCCTCTTCGTTTTCATTTAGATTTTTTACGGTATTGCCGAATTGAATCTGCCCTGTGACGCGGTAGGTCTGCGGGACAAAATTCTTGGGGTTCTCGATGGCGAAAATCAGATCCTCCACCGCGATGCGGCCGATTTCCTTGGCGTTTTGCCGATAGGAGGTCAGGCTCGGGCGCATGAGACTGGTGATTTGCAGCCCATCGTAACCAACGCAGCTGATATCCTCGCCCACGGTCAGCCCGAGATCCTCCAGCTTTGCCTTGCCACCAAGGTAGCTGACATCGTCAGGGTAGAGGATGCAGGTCGGTGGCGTGGGTAGCGCCATCAGGCGGCGGGTCGCCCGCCCGGCGACGGCAGGATTGTGGAACTTGCCGGCGATAAGGTATTCCTCCGGGATCTGAAGCCCGTATTTTTCACAGCCACTTCGGAAGCCCTCCAGCCGCTCTCGCGTGGTGTCGCCCATGTCGCCGTAGATGTAGGCAATGCGGCGGTGCCCCATGTGCGCGAGGTACTGCACCAGCTGCATCAGGCTCGTTTCGTTTTCGGTGGTGACGGAGCTGTGCCCCGGGAAGCTCGCTTCGATGGACACAAGCGGCAGCGAGGAATGAACCAAGTGGTCGATTTGCTCAATGGGGATGTAGTTCTGCGCGAGAATCACGCCGTCGCAGGAGCGCTGCCTTGCGTGCTCATAGTAGTCCATTACCGGATCCTCCGGCGTGCACAGCAGCGTCAGGTCGTATTGGTGCTGCCCAGCGGCCTCGCGAATCCCCTCCATCACGAGGGCAAAGTACTCGTGCGCCATGTCGTTCTGATAAATCAGGCCGAGGTTCTGGCTGTGGTTGGTCTTCAGCGCGCGGGCGGCGGCATTCGGGTAGTAGCCTATCTCGGCGGCGATGCGCCGCACCCCCTCCGCCCGCTCGGGGCTGATGCCCGGCTGGCCGTTCATTGCCTTGGATACCGCGCTGACGGACAGACCGCAGCGCTCGGATACCATTTTGATTGTTACCACGGTTTTTCCCTCCGCATCAAGAAATAAATCGTTTTCCTTCTCCCATTATATCACATTCTGTGCAACTGTCAACTGGTCAAAATTATAGATTCCTCGCGCGAATTTTGGTACAAAATCACAAATCGCGCCTATAAGCTTTGTGGAATTCGCCCCGGAAGATGCGCTTGTAAATCGCGGCGGCATTTGCTATAATATATCCGTATAAATATGCGCCGATTGGGGAGGAAGCTATGCTCTACATAGGAATAGATTTGGGTACGTCCGCAGTGAAGCTGCTGCTGCTCGACGAAACGGGAAAAATCCACAACATCGTATCGCGGGAATATCCGCTGGAGTTCCCTCACCCGGGCTGGAGCCAGCAGAACCCCGAGGATTGGAAGCACGCCGTCCTCTCCGGCCTTGCCGAGCTGACGGCATCGTGCGACAAGTCGCGCATCGCTGGCATCGGCTGCGGCGGGCAGATGCACGGGCTTGTCATTTTGGACGCGCAGGGGGAGGTCATCCGCCCCGCCATCCTCTGGAACGATGGGCGCACCGCGAAGCAGGTCGATGCGCTCAACCAGGGAATCGGCATGAAGCGGCTCTCGGAATACACGGCGAATATCGCTTTCGCCGGCTTCACCGCGCCGAAGCTGCTGTGGGTGCGAGAAAACGAGCCGGAAAATTTTGCCAGGATTTCCAAAATCATGCTGCCAAAAGATTATGTAAACTATATCCTCACCGGCGAGCATGTCTGCGACTATTCCGATGCCTCCGGGATGCTGCTGCTGGACGTGCGGAATAAGTGCTGGTCGGTGCCCATGCTGTCCATCTGCGGTGTCAGCGAGGCGCAGATGCCGAAGCTGCACGAGTCCTATGAGGTCGTGGGCACGCTCCTGCCCGAAATTGCCTCCGCGCTCGGATTCCCCGCCAGCGTGAAGGTGGTTGCCGGCGCGGGCGACAATGCCGCCGCGGCGGTAGGCACCGGCGTGGTGGGGGAGGGAGGCTGCAACCTGAGCTTGGGCACCTCCGGTACCGTATTTATCTCCAGCAGGCGCTTCCGCGGCGACGAGAACAATGCCCTGCACGCCTTCGCCCATGCCGACGGCGGGTATCACCTCATGGGCTGTATGCTTTCGGCCGCCAGCTGCAACAAGTGGCTGATGGACGAGGTTTACCGCGTGCGCAATTACCCGGCTGAGCAGGCCGGGATCACCGAGCAGATGCTCGGGCGCAACCACGTTTACTTCCTGCCCTACCTCATGGGCGAGCGCAGCCCTATCAACGATACCAATGCCCGCGGCACATTCCTCGGCATTACGATGGATACCACGCGCGAGGATTTGACGCAGGCGGTGCTGGAGGGCGTAGCCTTTGCCATTCGCGATTCGTTTGAGGTGGCGAAAAAGCTCGGTATTGAGATGAGCGCCACCAAAATTTGTGGCGGCGGCGCGAAGAGCCCGCTGTGGAGGCGGATTTTTGCCAATGTTCTGAATCTTCCGCTGGAATCGGTTGCCTCGGAGCAGGGGCCCGGGCTGGGCGGCGCGATGCTTGCGATGGTCGGCTGCGGGGAGTTCGAGTCTGTGCAGGCGGCCTGCGATGCGCTTGTGCGCGTCACCGGCGTGACCGAGCCGGAGCCTGCGCTTGCCGCGCGGTATGAGGCGCGCTATCGGCAGTTTCAAAAAATCTATCCCGCGTGCAGGCAGCTCTTTGCTGAGCTGGCGCAGTAATGCGGGCAAAGGAGATAGCAATATGAAAATCTATTCGATTTACGAGCCGGAATTCGCTCCCTATGGCAAGATTCTGCCCGGCTACGACCTTCGCGAGGTGCTGCAAACGCTGGAGGCCTGCCCCGCCGGGAGCGGGGTGGAGTATGTACCCTCCGAGCCGACGCTGGAGGCGCTGCCCTTCGCCGCCTATGCGCGCGACAATCTCTACGGCGGTATGGCGGTGCAGCTCGGCTGGTGCAACGGCACTAATACGCGGCTCAACTGCTTAGAGTACCATCGCGACAGCGAGGTGAACCTCGGTACGGAGGATTTCATTCTCCTGCTCGCTAAGGCGGAGGAAATCGTTGGCGGCGTGGTGGATACGGCGAAGGTCAAGGCCTTCCGTGTGCCCAAGGGTGTGCTGGTGGAGGTCTATGGTACCACGCTGCACTATGCTCCCTGCTCCGCCAAGCCCGGCGAGAAGTTCCGCGTTATGGTCGTGCTTCCCAAGGGAACCAACTGCGAGCTGCCGCACCTCGAGAAGCGCAGCTTCGAGGACGGCCTGCTATGGGCGCGCAACAAGTGGCTGCTGGCGCACAAGGATTCCGCCGAGGCCGCGCAGGGCGCCTATATTGGCTTGGTCGGGGAAAACATCGATATCGAGGATTGTCTATAATGGGTGCCCCTCGGGGCGACCATAATATATTATATATGGAGGAAATTCCTATGTCCAATATTCCGGAAATCAAGCTCGGCATCATTGCCGTTAGCCGCGACTGCTTTCCCATCGCGCTGAGCGAGAAGCGCCGCGCCGCCATCGTCGCCGCCTCCAAGACGCCGCTCTACGAGTGCCCCGTTACCGTCGAGAACGAGAAGGATATGCTCGCAGCCGTAGCGGATGTGACCGCGGCCGGGTGCAATGCGCTTGTGGTGTTCCTCGGCAACTTTGGCCCCGAAACCCCCGAAACCCTCATTGCCAAGCATTTTGACGGGCCGTGTATGTATGTCGCCGCGGCGGAGGGCGACGGCGATATGATTAATGGCCGCGGCGATGCCTACTGCGGGATGCTCAACTGCTCCTACAACCTCGGCATGCGCCACCTGAAGGGCTATATCCCCGAGTATCCGGTTGGCACCGCCGCCGAAATTGGCGATATGATTGCCGATTTTGTGCCGGTTGCGCGGGCGATCGTCGGCCTGAAGAACCTGAAAATTATCACCTTTGGCCCGCGGCCGCAGGATTTCTTCGCCTGCAACGCCCCCATCAAGGGGCTGTATGAGCTCGGCGTGGAGATTGAAGAGAATTCTGAGCTTGACCTGCTCGTTGCCTACAAGGCGCACGCGGGCGATGCGCGCATCGAGGCGGTCTGCGCCGACATGGCGCAGGAGCTGGGCGTAAGCGGCAACCAGTATCCCGCCCTCCTGCCGCGCATGGCGCAGTTTGAGCTTACCCTGCTCGACTGGGCGCAGGCGCATAAGGGCGCGCGCAAGTATGTGGCCTTTGCCGATAAGTGCTGGCCGGCCTTTCCGGAGCAGTTCGGCTTCGAGCCCTGCTATGTCAATTCCCGGCTGGCCGCCCGCGGTATTCCCGTTTCCTGCGAGGTGGATATCTATGGCGCACTCAGCGAGTACATCGGTGCGTGCATCTCGGGCGACGCGGTGACATTGCTCGACATCAACAACTCCGTGCCGCAGTACATCTATGACGAGGACATCGCCGGGAAGTACGATTACCGGCTCACCGATACCTTTATGGGCTTCCATTGCGGCAACACCCCGAGCTGCAAGATGTGCGCCGACCGCGCGGTGAAGTATCAGCTGATTCAGCACCGCCTGCTGGAGCCGGCCGGCAGCGAGCCGGATTTCACCCGCGGCACGCTGGAGGGGGATATTGCCGCTAGCCCGATTACCTTCTACCGCCTGCAATGCGACAGCGAGGGGAAGCTGCGCTCCTACATCGCGCAGGGCGAGGTGCTGGATGTCAAGACCCGCAGCTTCGGCGGCATCGGCATCTTCGCGATTCCGGAGATGGGCCGCTTCTACCGCCATGTACTCATCGAGAAGCGCTACCCGCACCACGGCGCGGTCGCTTTCGCGCATTGCGGTAAGGCACTGTTCAGCCTGTTCCGCTATCTGGGCGTGGAGGATATCGCCTACAATCAGCCGAAAGCCCTGCCCTATCCCACCGAAAATCCTTGGGGCTGATCCCGGCCAAACCGCAAATAGAAATCGTCATCTTCTCAACCGGGCGGCGGTACAGCCGCCCGGAAGCTTTTAGCGAGGTTCCTGATTTATGGGTAAATTTTTCAATCCGGATGCACCGTTCATGCAGCTGCTTAGTAAGGTTTTCGACCTGATTTTGCTGAATCTTCTCACAATCGTCTGCTCGCTGCCGATAATCACCATCGGCGCGTCGCTTAGTGGACTTTGCTACTCTGTCAACCACATGATAGAAGGGGAGGGCTATCCGCTGCGGGACTACTTCAAGGCCTTCGCCTCCAATTTCCGGCAGGCCACTGCGCTCTGGCTGATTTGGCTGGCGGCGGCGGTGCTGATTATCGCGGGCTTGGGCTTCTACATTGGGCAGGATGGGCTGAATACGCTCCTTGTCGCCTTTGCACTGCTGGTTCTGGGCGCGGCGGCGCTGATTTGGCTGCTCAGCTTCTCTTGGGTGTTTATTCTCCAGTCCCGCTTCGATAACCCGGTGAAGGTCACGGCGCGCAACGCCATTATGTGCGGCAGCACGAACCTGTTCCCCTCGCTGTTCATGGCGGTGATGACATGGCTGCCCATGGCGCTGTACTGGATTGCGCCGTACGGGTTCTTTTCTCTGGCAATCGTGTGGCTGCTTATCTGGTTCTCCTTTTCCGCCTATGTCAATGTCGGGCGCGCCAATAAGGCTTTCTCGAAAATTCAGGAAAAGAGCTGAATGCACGGCATCTGCCACAGAATCGATACGTTTTTCTCGAAAGAAAACGTTTGAGTTTTGTTGATTTGCGGCTTCTTTCGACTTTTTTGGATATTATTCACAAAAATTGAAGCCCAAATTTGTGCAATTTTTTCGTTCAAATTTCACAAAGAAAACGTTTTACTTTTGTAGAAAAGTGTCAATTTTCACGGCAATGTACAATTTTCAAAGTATAATAACTACAATAAAAAAGGTATAATTTTTGCCTGATTTCCGTTAAAATGAAAGCGTAACCTGCGGGCGCATGCCCGCGGCAAACAAAGGAGTGCGACAGCGGCGCGCCGCTGTGTGTTTTGCTTTGCAAAACACAATGCATTCTGAAAAATTTAGGAGGAAACCGATATGAAAATGAAGAAGCTTTTGGCTGTCCTGCTGTGCCTGAGCATGGTAGTATCCCTGTGCGTCTTCTCTGCTTCCGCAGCTGAGGACGATGGGTACTATATGTTCTTGGCCTACGGCGGTGACAAGGATGCTTCCGGCGACTGGGGCTGGGGTTACACCGGCACCGACGTGGACGGCATCACCGCTACCACCGCATATGCCAGCGCCGGTGACACCGTCACCATTGGCCTGACCTTCGACACCCCCGTGGTCTACACCTGGTACATGGCTCCCGTTATTGTGGCGGAGGGTGTTACCGCGCTGGAGTACACCATCGATTCCATCACCCTCGACGGTGCTGAGGTCACCCCCGACCTCACTCTGGGCGACAGCGAGTGGTGGTACGAGGGCACCGGCGACTATACCAGCACCCAGTCCATCCGCCTGAAGGGCGGCTACAACGAGTGGGCGGATGCGTACATCGCCTCGCCTGAGGGCGTCAGCGAAATCGTCTACACTATCACCATCACTTCCATCACGGTGAGTGCTTCTGCTTCGAGCGAGCCCACGCTCAGCACTGAGGTCTATCAGGGCTTCATTGCTTACGGCGGCGACCTCGCGGAGGAGAACGACTGGGGTGTGCAGTACTACGGCGAGGACAGCGACGCTGTCACCGGCGAGTGGGTCGACTTCCAGTCCGGCGAAACCACCACGGTCAGCCTGACCTTCACCACCCCGATTGTGAACGCATGGTTCTTCGCTCCGTTCATCGTGACGGACGATGCCTCCAGCTTCGACAGCTCCACCAGCTTTGAGGTGAAGTGCTATGTCGATGGCGTGGAAGTGGAAATCGACTTCTCCGCTGGTGACAACTGGTGGGAGGAGGCTACCGGCGATTACAACGGCATCCGTATCGCGGGCGGCTACAACGAGTGGGGCACCCAGTACATCAGCGATGAGGCTGTGATTGGCGCGACCACCATCACCTACGAAATCACCCCGACCATCTACATCGCCGGCGCCGCTGAAGCGCAGGAGAGCACCGACGAATATTACGCCTACATCGTCTACGGCGGCGACAAGGATGCCTCCGGCGACTGGGCGGCCTCCTTCGACGGCGGTACCGCTTCCGATGGCATCACCGCTACCACCGCTACCATCAAGTCCGGCGAATCCTTCGAGATTGCCCTGACCTTTGATACCGCGCCCGTCTATGTATGGTATGTTTCCCCGGTCATCGCGGTAGACGACCCGAGCGTGATTGACGCTTCTACCTATTTTGAGGTTGAGGTTTACATCGACGGCGAACTTGTGGAGTACGATGCTGCCGCTGGTGATAACTGGTGGGCAGAAAGCTCCGGCGCCTACTCCAACGCCATCCGCATTGCCGGCGGCTACAACGAGTGGGGCACCCAGTACATCTCTCAGGATGACATGGCTGAAATGACCGAGCTGAAGTATATCATTACCCCACACATCTATGTCGGCGCGACCGAAGAGACCGTGGACGTTCCCTTCGACACCACGCAGACCTACCACGCCTACCTCGGCGTGCAGACCCCGACATGGATTTTCCGCAACGCATGGTACGATTCCTATGGCCTCGATGATGAAGCTGTCGATTTCTCGCAGCTCGGCTATGTTGACGGCTCCACTTGGGTCGCGCAGGGCGGCACCTTCACCGATACCGAGATTTATGGCGACGGCACCTACTCCGTCACGCTGGAGGGCTTCGACTTCTCCGGCACCTTCGATGGCGAGGCCATCCTTGGCTCCGATGTGGCGTTCAACCTGCTGTTCGTATCTACCGACCTGCCCAAGAGCGATTCGGTTACCATCTCCGATGTCGTGCTGATTATGGACGGCAAGACCATTACCACCATTGCCACTCCTACGATTGACCCTGACCAGACGGAGTACCAGACCGTGCAGCTGATCAACATCTGGAGCAGCGCGCTGGACGAGATGCCTTACTATGCGGCTCCCACCACCTCCATTGAGATTCAGTTCACCGTCTCCGGCTTCGGCTTCGACAAGGAAGGCGACAGCACGACAGATGAAACCGAGGCGACCGACGCCGCTACTGATGCGACCGATGCGGCCGACGACACCGATTCCTCCTCTGGCGGGCTCTCCACCGGCGCGATTGTCGCCATCGTAATCGTCGCGGTTGTTGCCGTGGTTGTGATTGCGGTTGTGTGCGGCAAAATGGCCTCCAAGAAAAAAGAGAACTAATTTCTCCAAGCAAACGGGGTGAGGCCTCCGGCCTCACCCTATCTGAAATTTTCTATGGAGTTTCGGAAGCACCCGCTTCCGGGAGCGCCAAATCTTAAAGGGAGGTGCCTTATGGAAACGACAAGCAAACAGTCGGACCGCGGCCTGCGTTCCCTCTTTCACAAGGAAAAAGTCGATATTCATTTGATGCGCAGGCCGACGGACGAGCCGAAGGATAAGCTCGTCGAGTGGCTGTACGTCATTGTTCGGGTGTGTACACTCTTCTCTGTGCTGATGATTTTCCTGCCCGCGATGAACCCGGCGCGGATTTGCGGCTACATCAGCGAAAGTATTTCCCTGCTCACTGCCGGCGTGTCCTATAGCGGGCTGGTCGAGCAATGTATCAACGCCTTCAATAAGGGCTGGATCAACGAAAATGACTTCGTCATGCTCTACTATGGCTCTGCCATTGCGGTGGTGGGCATTCTCGTCGTTGGCGCGATGGGCTGCATGAGCCTTGGCTCGTTGCGGATGCGCCGCACCGGCAACATCATCGGCATGGTAGGCGTCGGCATTCAGGTAGTCGGCCTTGTTATGATTTATCTGGCAGGTCAGGCGGTTGCCGGCGTGGCAGAGGCATATGTCGATCGCGTGAACCCCATGTTTAATTACGGCGCTTGGATTTCCTTTATGGTGTCGGCTGCGCTTACGCTGCTGCTGCTGGTTGTTATCCAGCTCAAGACCCGGCGGGTCGATAAGTACGACCGCTATTCCATGGAGCCCAAGTTCCGCCTGTTCTTGATGTTTCTGCCCTTCGCGGTGCTGTGCTTCGTGTTCAGCTACCTGCCGCTGTGGGGCTGGAGATATGCGTTCTTCAATTATAAGGTTGGCGGCACCCTCAGCTGGGACAATTTCGTTGGCTTCTACTGGTTCCAGCAGCTATTCACCAATTCGGCGCGCCGGGCGGATCTTATCAACGTGCTGAAGAACACGCTCGGTATGTCCGGCCTTGGCATCGCGACCTCGTGGTGCGCCATGGCGTTTGCGATTTTCCTTTCCGAAATCAAAACGCCTTGGGTCCGCCGGATCGTGCAGACCTTTACCACCATCCCGAACTTCATCTCTTGGGTCCTGGTGTACGCTATCGCGCTGGCCATCTTCTCTACTGACGGCTTTATCAGCACCCTCTTCGGCACCAATACCAACTACCTGATGGATTCGAGCCACATGTGGCTGAAAATGCTGGGATGGGGCATGTGGAAGGGCATCGGCTGGTCGGCCATCATTTATATCGCCGGCATTTCCGGCATTGACCAGGGGCTTTATGAGGCCGCAACGGTGGACGGCGCAGGCCGCTTCCAGAAGATGTGGCACATCACCGTGCCCGGCCTGATCCCCACCTACATGGTCATGCTCCTGATGTCCATCGCGGGCATCCTCAGCAACGGCATGGACCAGTACCTTGTCTTCACCAATTCCAACAACTCGCAGTATTTGAACGTGCTGGATTTGTGGGTGTACAATCTCGGTATCGGCAGCTCTATGATTCCGATGTCCACCATGATTGGCATGATGAAGTCGCTGATCTCGGTGGTGCTGCTGTTCTCGGCCAACGCTATTTCCAAGCTCGTCCGCCACGAGAGCATTTTCTAAGGAGGTGTCGATATGCGTAAGAATCGTCTAAAAAAGCATCACGAGCAGTTAAGCGCAGGGGATGTAGTCTTTAATATTCTCAACTATGCCTTCTTCCTGTGCTTTACCCTCATTTGCTTCTTCCCGTTCTACTACCTGTTTATCAACACCGTGTCCACCAACTCTCTGGTGCAGACCGGCAAGGTCAATTTCTACCCCATGCTGGAGTATACCCGCACGGTGGTGGAGGCCGGCGAGGAAATCGTGGAAACCTTCACCGCCTTCGGCATCCAGCTTTCCAACTACGCCAGCCTCATTGTTTCCTCGGAAATTGTGCAGGCGTTTGAGGTCACCATTTCCCGCACCATCCTCGGCACGGCGCTGATGGTTCTGGCTTCCGCTCTCGTGGGCTACGTTGTGACCAAGAAGCAGATGTGGCACCGCAAATTCTGGTACCGCTTCCTGATTATCACGATGTATTTCAATGCCGGCACGATTCCCTGGTACATGAATATGAAGATGCTGGGCCTGACCGATAATTTTCTTGCCTACATTATTCCCTCCATCGTCGCGCCCTACAACATCATTCTTGTCAAGACCTATATCGAGTCCATTCCCGCCGAGCTGGAGGAATCCGCTTTCATTGATGGCGCAGGCTACTGGGCGGTATTTTCCCGCATCGTGCTGCCGCTGTGCAAGCCCATTCTTGCCACGATTGCCATTTTCGGCGCGGTCGGCCATTGGAACAGCTTCACCGACTCCTTGATTCTGATGCAGAATAACCCGAGTATGTTCACCCTGCAGCACCGCCTGTACATCTACCTCAACCAGTCGTCCAACCTCGCATCGCTGATGCAGGGCGGTTCGGTGAGCACAGCGCAGGCAGAGGCGCTGGCCTCCAGCCTGAACAACAAGGTGATTAAGTACACGGTGTCGATGGTCTCGGTCATCCCCATCCTGTGCGTGTACCCGTTCATGCAGCGCTATTTTGAGAAGGGCATCATGCTCGGCGCCGTGAAGGGCTAATCCCAATTCCAAAGGAGGAAAAAATATGTTCAAGAAGATTATTGCAATGCTGCTTGTCCTCGTTCTCGCGGTCGGCACCTTCAGCGGCTGTGTCACCCGCGTCACGACCTCGACCGACGACGGCTCGTCTTCGACCGATCTGATTACGCTCACCTGCTATTCACAGCTTGCCAACTGGTCGGGCCTGATGGTGGGCTGGTTCGCAACCATCCTTGCCGAGAAGTTCGGCGTGCAGATTAACATCGTGCCCGATACCGACGGCGTGTTCGCTACCCGTATGGAAAATAAGAACCTCGGCGACATCGTCGTCTGGGGCTCGGACGGCGACCAGTACTCCCAGGCAATCGCTGCCGGCCTGCTGCTCGACTGGGAGCAGGACGACCTGCTGCAAACCTATGGCGCCTATATGTGGGAAACTATGCAGGATGCCTTTGAAAAGAACAAGACCGTTTCTGCCGAAAAGGACGATGAGGGCAACATCATCGGCGATGCGGATACCATCTACGGCTTCGCCGCGAATGTCGCATCTTCCAGCGAATCTACCGACAGCTTCTTCTACACATGGGATATCCGCTGGGATTTGTATGCCGAGCTGGGCTACCCCGAGTGCAACGACCTCGACGACCTGCTGGAAATCCTGACCGATATGCAGGCGCTGGAGCCGACCGATGACAACGGTAACAAGACCTACGCCGTGTCCCTCTGGCCGGACTGGGACGGCAACATGGTGATGTACGTCAAGTCCCTTGCCTCTGCCTACTATGGCTACGACGGCGATTTCCCCGGCCTCGGCCATTATGACCCGGCCACCGGCGAGTACTACGACCCGCTGTCGGAGGGCTCTCCGTATCTGGAGATGCTCGCATGGTTTAACCAGCTCTATCAGCGCGGCCTGCTCGACCCCGACTCCATGACCCAGACCTACGACAAGATGATTGAGAAGGTACAAAACGGCGGCACGCTGTTCTCCATCTTCAACTATTCCGGCTATCTGGCCTACAACAACGATACCCACGCTGCTCTCAATAAGGTGATGAAATCCCTCACTCCGACCGAGGCTTCCCCGATTGTGGAGGGCCTGTCCACGCTGGGTGGCAACCGCATTTGGTCGATTGGCTCGACCACGCAGTACCCCGAGCTTTGCATGGAAATCATCAACTGGCTCTGCACCCCCGAAGGCCGCCTGACCATCGACTACGGCCCGCAGGGTCTGTGCTGGGACTATGACGAGAACAACAAGACCTACCTCACCGAGTTCGGCCAGCTGTGCGTGACCGATCGCACCACCATCATGCCTGATGAGTGGGGCGGCCAGACCTTCAACGACGGCTCCTTCCAGATTAACAACACCACATGGGCCTCCGGCGACATCAACCCCGTTTCTGGCGAACCCTACGACTATACCATGTGGGCATCTCAGGTTTCCGGCACGGCCAGCTGCGATGCGGAGCAGGATTGGCGCGACTACACCGACTGCGTCACCATCCAGGAGTATATGCTCTCCGGTAACTACACCGTCGATTATCCCACCACCTATTCCGCAACCGAGAAATCCGACGAGCTTACGCTGATTTGGAACGAGGTCACGGATTGTATCTGTACCTACTCGTGGCAGGCCATTTATGCCAGCACGGATGAGGAATTCAATGCCATTGTAAGCGAGATGCGTGGCAAGGCCATGCAGTATGGCTACCAGCAGTGCGTTGCATGGTGCGAGCAGGAAGTTGCCATCAAGGATGCGCTTCAGGAGCCCCTGCGTTCTTCCGACTAATTTCCGTTTCCAAAATGGGGGCCCTCGCGGCCCCCATTTCTTTCAAATCGTTCTGAAAGTATTCTGAACGTCCTTGCGAAACCACAATCAACAAGGAGGCTAACAATGAAAAAATGGATTTCCCTGCTGCTCACGCTCTGCCTTGCGGTGTGCATGGTCAGCACCGTTGCCGTTTCCGCCGCGGAGAATACGCAGACCGTATCCGGCCAGCAGCCCTTCCGGGTGCTCAGCGCGAGCGAAATGGTCGCTGAGATGGGCACCGGCTGGAACCTCGGCAATACCTTCGATGGCCACACCGGCCTTACCCCGAATGAAACCGTCTGGCAGAATACCGTCACCACGCAGGCGCTGATCAAAGCCATTCACGACATGGGCTTTAATACCATCCGAATCCCCATCACATGGGGCACCATGATTCAGGACGATTATTCCGTTGATGAAACGTGGATGAGCCGGGTGCAGGACGTTGTGGACTATGCCATCAACATGGGCATGTATGTCATTATCAATATGCACCACGATGGCGCGGACAATGGCTATTGGTTCAACCTCCTTCTGGAGGACCAGACCGAAATGAAGGCAAAGTACGCCGGCCTGTGGACGACGATCGCCGAGCGCTTCAAGGACTACGACGAGCACCTTATTTTTGAATCCATGAACGAGGTCACCGGCTATGGCACCTCCGCTTCACTTGCGGACGACACCGCCCTTGTTTGCGAATACAACCAGATTTTTGTCGATGCCGTCCGCGCGACCGGCTCCAATAATGCCGAGCGCTGGCTCTCCGTCCCTGGCCGCTACACCAATATCGAGGCGACGACCAGCGACGAATCCGGCTTCCACCTGCCCACGGATACCGTCGAGAACCGCATTTTCGTCGCCGTTCACGACTATGACTGGACATTTGGCATGCTGGAGAATCTCAACGATACCGACTGGAGCTATTCCAACTCCACCGCGCTGCAGGCGCGCTTTGAATTGATGAAGGAATTTACCGATGCCGATATCCCCGTCATTCTGGGCGAGTACGGCGCAATCAACAAGCTAAATGAAACCGACCGCGCTTACTATGCCGAGATGGTCAACCGTATCTGCCAGCAATGCGGCATGGTGCCGGTGTGGTGGGATCAGGGCTGGTACGACCTTACGATGGAGCCGGACTATTCCTATACGCTCGTTGACCGCGAAACCTGCGAGATCGTCTACCCCGAGATTGTTTCCGCCATCATGCGCGGCTACTACCTCGCCGGGGAGGATGACCTGAGCGATGTGGAATACGACACGACGGTGGTATCCATCCCCTCGATTCCGGCGGTGGACGCCGTGAGCATGACGGTGGGGGAGGTGACGAGCGTTACGCTCGATGTCGATAAATCCGCCTATAACGATGTTGTGCTGTGGAAATCCTCCGATGAGAGCGTTGCGACTGTTTGCACCGACGCCTCCGATTTGGAGAACTGGACGGCCTTCATCCATTCCACCGGCATCGGCACCTGCGTCATTACGGGCTATACTCAGTCCGGCTCCGCCAGCGTGGAAATCCCGGTCACGGTGGGCGCGGCCTCCGGTTCGACGACGATCGAGGTCGATAGCAGCCTGACGCTGGCGTACAACACCTCGTGGTTCCTCAATGCCACCGCCTCCGGTGACGGCACGCTGACCTACCGCTCCGCCAATCCCGAGGTCGCCACCGTGTCCAAGCTCGGCAAGGTGGTTGCGATTTCCGAGGGAAGCACCCAGATTATCATCACCGCCACGACCGGCGAAACCGCTGTGGTGCAGGTAACGGTCGAGGGCGCGACGACGGCGACGGAGATTCAGCTTGCGCTGAACGTCTATTACAACGACAGCACAAATAACTATTATTCCAACGAGTATGGCGAGGCGATTACCGTCACCGGCGACGGAACCTATACGCTCAGCTTCGACTGCGAAACCGATTTGAGCGACAGCGCGGTTTCCGCCGGGGTGAGCAGCCTGTCGAATCTTACCGCCATTTATATCAAGGATCACATGGTCACGCTCGGCAAGCAGTCGAAATCCCAGCTTGAATCCTGCGATATCCTCTATACGAAGATTGTGGTAGACGGCGTCGAATTTGCGGTGAACATGGATTCGGCAAAATCTGCGCTGAAGGCCTCCGGCATTTTCGATACCAATGACCCCATCAATTCTTGGGATGGCTCTGTGATTGACGAGGTGACTGTGGACGACCATGTGCTGAACTTTGAGGGGCTGGAAAACCCGACGCACATCGAGGTGACCTTCGAGCTGAGCAACCTCGTCTTTTCGGAGGTGGAGCCCACCGCAAGCGAGCAGGCTACCTATATCGAAACGACTGAGACGGCCGTGAGTGTGAGGGTTGGCGAAAGCGTGGAGCTCAGCGTAGCATCCGATTCGGAATTGGTTGCATTTGTGGCGGAGGACGCCTCCGTCTTGGCGGTTCCGGCGCTGGCAAGCAGCAGCGGCGTTACTGCTACCGGCCTGCGCGAGGGCAGCACCACCGTTACCGCTTATACCGAGAACGGCTATTACGTCAATATTCTCGTAACGGTTGAGGCGGCAGAGGAGACAGAGCCTACCACGGCCGAGGAGCCGGAGCAGACCGATGCAACGGCGTCTGCCACGTCTGAAACCGATTCCGGCAGCTCGTCCGGCCTCGGTGCGGTGCAGATTGCGCTGCTGGTAGTTGGCATCTTGGCCATCGGCGTCGCCGCCTTCTTCATCACCATGAAGCTTTCCGGCGGCGCGAAGAAGGAATAATACCCGGCTGCGCAAAAAATTTCAGGCGCATTGCTTAGCAATGCGCCTGAAATAAGCAAAAGCGATTCTGTCAGGGCTTTCCCGCCCGCGACTGCTTGCGGTACTCGGCGGGGCTGATTCCCTCGAGCGCGCGGAATTTCTTGTGGAAGTAGTCGACGTTGCGGTAGCCGACGCGCTCGGCAATCTCGTAGACCTTCCAGCTCCCGGTGCACAGCAGCTCCTTGGCCTTGCCGATGCGGGTTTGGTCAACGTATGCGTTGAAGTTGCAGCCGACCTTTCGGGTGAACAGCTTGCCGAGGTAGGCGCTGTTGTAGCCGAATAGCTCGGCAATCGATTCCAGCTTCAGCGGCTCGGCGTAGTTCTTCTCAATGTAGTAAAGGATATTGTCGAGCACATCGTTCCGCGAGCCTGTGCCGATGGCGGCAAGCACCCCGTCAAATTGGGCGGAAAGGTAGTCCATAATTTCGTACAGGGACTCCGCGTGCTGGATTTGCGTGATAATCTGGCTGTTGGAAGGAAAGGGAATCGGGAGTGGCTGGTATAGCTGGGTCAACTTCCCCTTGAGACTGGTGTAGAAATCCGCGAGGAGGATTTTCACCTGCTCCGGCGCGGTGTCGACGCTATAGAGGTATTCCTCCAGCGCGTGCAGGCATTGCTCGGCGTTGCGGCGGTTGAAGGTCTGCAGGCTGCCCGCCAAGCGGGTGGTATATGCCTCCAGCGCCTCCTGACGGATGGGTTCTCGCGAGCGTTCCATGCTGCGCAGTGCCTCAAAGCTCAGGTAGTGCTTGCCGCGCGGGCTGAAGAAGCGCTGCTCCATTGCCTTGCAGCCCTCCCGATAGGAGCGGGCAATCTGCTGCGCCGAATCCACCGGCCGCCCGGCCGTGAGGAATACGCGGCGCATTGGCTCGGAATCCCCGCTGGCAAGCTCCTGAAAGCGGCGCACGCAGGCGCGCCCCTTGAGCAGGATCACCAGCCGCCCCTCCTGCCGGAAGAATTCCAAACTGGCGCTTTTTCCGGAATCACCGCGCAGCACCTCCGCAATCCACGCCTCGCCCAGCGGGGCGGAGGAAGGGCAGGGCTGAACCAGCACGACCCGATAGCGGTCAGCATTCAGATGCAAATCCGACAGAACCTCGCCGCTGAGCAGCTCTGGCGCGATGCTGCCGGTTACCAAATCCCGCAGCATCTGCGCCTGAAATCGCTCCCACAGCATGCGGCTGTGGATGCAGTAGGCTTCAGGGGCATCTCCGCTTGGAACTGGAAATTCTGACATACCGCAACCTCCCGCTGCCATCCGATTTTCTTCATTATATCCGTTTTTTTCTCGTCTGTCAACCGAAAATACCCATCATCCGCCCGCGAACCGGGCGCACAGGGGGCTTCTCTGCCGCCGCCGCAGCGCCGACTGTGCCGGAGGACCCCATTTCATAGGAGGAATGCTATGACACCGCAGGAAGAACAAGCCTATCTGCTCGAGATTTCCCAAACCATTGCCGCCGGCCCCTACCGGGACGATTGGCAGAGCCTGTTTGCTATGGAGATACCGGGCTGGTTTTCCAAGGCGAAGTTTGGAATTTTTATTCATTGGGGGCTGTATTCTGTCCCCGCGCATAACAACGAGTGGTACTCCCGCAATATGTACATCCGCTCCCATGAGGAGTGGAAGCATCAGGTGGATACCTACGGCAAGCACACGGAGTTTGGCTACAAGGACTTTATTCCGCTTTTCACCGCGGAAAAATTTGACCCCGATGAATGGATGGAGCTGTTTCGCGACGCGGGCGCGAAATATGTGTTCCCGGTTGCCGAGCATCACGACGGCTTCCAGATGTATAAAAGCGAGCTTTCTCATTGGAACGCCTATGAGATGGGGCCGCACCGGGACATTCTGGGAGAGCTGCGTGATGCCGCGGAGCGCGCGGGCATCACCTTCTGCACCTCCTCGCACCGCGCGGAGCATTGGTGGTTCATGGGTCACGGCAAGGAATTTCCGAGCGATGTCCATGAGCCGCTTCAGCGCGGCGACTTCTACTGGCCGGCAATGCCCGAGCCTGATGCGCAGGATTTGCGCTCTGAGCCTTACCCCACGCCGGAATACCTTACCGACTGGCTGCTGCGCACCTGCGAAATCATCGACCGGTATCATCCTGCGCTGCTCTATTTCGACTGGTGGATTCAGCACGAGGCGTTCAAGCCCTATCTCAAGAAGGTCGCGGCCTACTATTATAACCGCGGCGTGCAGTGGGGGCAGCGCGTGGCAATCTGCTATAAGCACGACGCGATGGCCTTCGGCACGGGCATCGTGGAGGTCGAGCGCGCTGCGCTCAATATCCGCGAGCCATTCGCGTGGCAGACGGATACCGCCATCGCGAAAAATTCGTGGTGCTATACCGATTCACTCGATTATAAGTCGCCCGGCATGATTATCCGCACCTTTGTGGAAACCATCGTGCGCGGCGGCAATATGCTGCTGAATGTCGGCCCAAAGGCGGATGGCACCATCCCGGAAAAGGACGCGCAGATCCTGCGCGAGATTGGCAGCTGGATGCGGCGCAATGCATCCGCCATTTATGGCACGAAGCCGTGGCGGAAATTTGCGGAGGGGCCGACCGAGCTGCCGCGCGGACAGTTCACCGATAACCAGCCGATTGCCTACACCGGCGAGGATATCCGCTTCCTGTGCGGCGGCGACAGCATTTACGCCTTCGTGATGCAGTGGCCAAGCAACGGGCGTGTAACGGTGAAGTCGCTTGCAACCTCGTGCGACCAGAACCAGCCGGAATTCCATGGCATCCTCTCGGATGTGCAAATCCTTGGCTTTGACGGCGTGCCTTCCTACATGCGCGACGAGCGGGGGCTGCATGTATGCGCCGAGCTGCAATCCGACCTGCCGGTGGTCATCCGGGCGGTTGTGCAATAGGCGCGCTTAGGAGGAACGATGTTTACCAAGTATAACTCGCTGAACCAGATTCTGGCCTATCCGCGCATGAGGGCCTATCTGGATGTGTTCTATTCCGACTATTTGCTAAGCCTGTTCCCGCAGGGAATGGAGGATGCGCCTCTCGCGCTGGTCGAGGCCGTTGGGCAAAACCCGTGGGATGAGCCATTCTCCGTAACCGTTGACCAGCTGCTGGACGCGGCAAATCTGGCGCTGGAGGTGCTCCAAACCGGCGAGCGCAGCTGCCGGAACCTGTGGAGCGGGGAGGAGTTTGCGCCCGAAACCTTTCGGCAGAGCGGCAAGCAGCGGAGTTTCCTACTTTGTCCGACGAATGTGGACGACGGCGAAACGAAGCCCTGCCTCGTGATTGTCCCCGGCGGCGGATATTTTGAGGTATGCTTTAGCGGGGAGGGAAACCCCATGCTCCGCTTTTTTGAGGCGCGCGGCTACCGCTGCTTCGCGCTGCGCTATCGCACCTATCCCGATTTGTACCCCGCGCCGCAATGCGATCTCGCGATCGCGATTCGCTATCTTCGCGCCAATGCCGACCGGTATGGCATCGACCCGGGCAAGATCTACCTGCTCGGATTTTCTGCCGGGGCGCATCTGTGCGCCTCTATGGGAGCGCTGCACACGATGGCGGAGCGGGAGGTGGATCGCCAAATCGGCGGCCGCTATGCCGGGATTTGCGCAAAGCCGGATAAAATCGGCCTCGGCTACCCGGTCATTTCCTTCCTGCGCGAGCAGCACGAGGGGAGCTTTCAGGGCCTGACGGGCGGGGACGAATCTCTGCGCGCACCCCTGAGCCTCGAAAATCGGGTGGATGCGTCGTATCCGCCCACCTTCCTCTGGACGTGCATGGATGATAGCTGTGTGCCGCCGTCGAACGCGCTGCGCATGGCGGCGGCGCTCGAAAGGGCGGGCGTTCCGCACCGGCTGCGCACCTATCCCAGCGGCGAGCATGGCTGCGGCCTTGCTTTCCGCAAGAGCGCGGCGCATTGGAGCAAGGAATTTCTTGACTTTTTGGAAAATACGCCGTAATTATCTGTATTAAGAGGTGCTTATGCGTTATCAGAATCCGATTCTCCCCGGCTTTTACCCTGACCCGAGCATTTGCCGGGTAGGGGAGTGGTATTATCTCGTGTGCAGCTCCTTTCAGTTCTTTCCGGGCGTCCCGCTGTTTGAAAGCCGGGATTTGCTTCATTGGGAGCAGATTGGCCACGTCCTCACGCGCCAAAGTCAGCTCCCGCTTACCGGGGCGGATGGCTGCGGCGGCATCTATGCTCCAACCATTCGCTACTGCGACGGCGTATTCTATATGGTTACAACGAATGTGACCAACGGCGGGAACTTCTACGTCTTTACGCGGGATATTCACGGCGAATGGTCAGAGCCAATTTTCGTGCGGCAGGACGGTATCGACCCCAGCCTCTATTTTGAGGGCGGGAAAGCCTATTTTATGTCCAATGGCACGGACGATTTCGGAAATTCCGGCATTGTCCAATGCGAAATCGACCTCGCAACCGGAAAAAAGCTCAGCCCGGCGCGCTGCATCTGGCGCGGCAGCGGCGGCCGGTTCCTCGAAAGCCCGCATCTATACAAAATCGGGCGGTACTACTATCTGCTGGCGGCCGAGGGCGGCACAGAATATGGGCACATGGTGGTCTGCGCCCGCAGCTGCGAGCTCTATGGCCCCTATGAATCCCATCCGGGAAATCCGGTGCTGACGAACCGCAATCTTGGCGGCTATGCCATTCAAGGCGTCGGGCACGCCGATCTCGTGCAGGACAGCGACGGCAACTGGTGGATGGTGCACTTGGCTTTCCGGCAGATTCAACGGTGGGTGCAGCATCATGTTACGGGGCGGGAGGTCTGCCTCGTGCCGGTTTGCTTCGATGAAAGCGGCTGGTTCACCGCGGGCGAGCGAGGAACCTGCCCGCAGTGGGTGCAAACGCCGCTGCTTCCGGAGGTTCCGCAAAACCGCGGGATTTTCGATACCTTCGAAAATCTGGAGCTTGGAAAGCAGCTTGTTTTCCTGCAAAATCCCGATTTTTCTGCTTTTTCCATGGAAAATGGAATCCTCACCATGCGCCCAAGCCGGGCAACGCTGTCCGACCGCGATGGGCCGCATAGCTTCCTAGGCCTGCGGCAGAGGCAGATGCATCTGCGCTGGCAATGCCACGTGCGCTCCGATGGCTGCGAGGCGGGGCTGTCGGTCTACATGATGCCCGATCAGCACTACGACCTTGCCCTGCGGGGCGAGACGCTGCTGCGCCGCCTGAGGCTGGGCGATGCGGTGATGGAAACCGTCGTGCCGATTGCCGGAAGCGAGGCCGTGCTTAGCGTGGAGATTACGCCTATGGCCTACCGCTTTTCCGCCGTGGTCGGCGAAAAGCATTACGATTTGGGCACCGCTGCCGCAAAGTTTCTTTCGAGCGAGGTGGCGGGCAATTTCACCGGCGTAATGCTCGCGCTCTATGCTGAGGGGGTGGGCGAGCGCGCCGTATTCCGGGAATATATCTGCGAAAGTGAAGCGGGAGGAGACTGCGATGGAATTATGGACTAGAATGCAGGAGTGCATGGACGAAGCGGTGCAAAAGCAGGAGATGACGGGCGTCAACCTGCTGATTGCGCGCGGCGGCGAGGTTCTTGCTGAGCTGCAAAGCGGCCTTGCCGACCGCGAGCGCGGCATTCCTATGGCGCGCGACACCATCTTCCGAATGTATTCGATGACGAAGCCCATCACCGCCTGCGCGGCGATGATCCTTATGGAGCGCGGCGAGCTGGACTTCTATGACTGGGTGGAAAATTATATCCCGAGCTTCCACGGCCAGAAGGTCGTGACGGGCGCGGGTATGGAAAGCGCTTGCCGCGGTGTGAGCCTGCGGGATCTGCTCACCATGTCCTCCGGTCTTGCCTATCCGGATGCGGACGAGGCGGGGCAGGCGGTCGCGCGGGTTTACGAAGAGGCCATCTCCCGCCTCGATGGCGAAGTGGAGATGTCCACGCTGGAATTTGCCGAAAAAATCGGCCGCACGCCGCTTTCCTTCCAGCCCGGGCGCGCATTCCGCTATGGCACATCGGCGGATGTGCTGGGCGCGGTAGTCGAGGTGGTTTCCGGCAAACGGCTTGGCGATTTCCTGCGCGATGAAATTTTTAAGCCGCTGGGAATGCACGACACGGCCTTTTATGTTCCACGCGGGAAGCAGCATCGCCGCGCAATGACCTACCGCCGGATGCCGGATGGTACGCTTGCGCGCGACCCCAGCACGAACCTTGCAATTTCGGACACACTCACGCGCGACCCGCTTTTTCAGTCCGGCGGCGCGGGGCTTTGCTCGACCCTGCCGGACTATGCGCGCTTTGCAGCCATGCTCCTGCGCGGCGGCGAGCTGGACGGGGTGCGAATCCTCCGGCCGAAAACGGTGGAATTTTTCACGCGTGCCCGGCTGGATGAGGGGCCGCAGCGCAGTCTGGAGGCCGGCTGGCCGACGCTTTCAGGCTTCAGCTACGGAAATCTCCTGCGTGTTTGCCGCGACCCGGGACGCAACGGTTCGGTATGCACACCGGGCGAGTATGGCTGGGATGGCTGGCTCGGCACCTGCTTTTCCAACCACCCGGCAGAGGGAATCACCGTCCTGATGGGGATGCAAACCTGCGACAGCGGGAATACAAACCTCAACCGCCGCCTGCACAACCTGCTGTTTACTTCTCTATAGGCGCAAAAAAGGAGCTGCACCATAGCCGGTGCAGCTCCGCGGTGTTTACAGGACGCGCCGCGCGCCAAGATAGCGCGCCGACCAGTAGGAATTGCTCATCGCGCTGATGATTACCCCGCTGCTCGACGAGCAATGGATAAAATTACCGTCGCCCATATAAATCCCCACATGACCGGCCGCGCCGCTGCCCGAGGTGTCGAAGAACACAAGGTCGCCGGCTTGGAGATTCGCGCTCGAGACGTATGTACCAATGGTGTACTGCTGGGCGCAGGTGCGCGGGAGACTTACGCCGTTTTGCGCGAATACATACTGCACGAAGCCGGAGCAGTCGAAGCCCGCGGTCGTGCTGCCGCCCCAGAGATAGGGCGTGCCGAGCAGCGATTTCGCGTCCGCGAGGATGCTGCTTGCGGTGGCGGCTGGGGAAATATCCACATAGTCGCTGCGGATGTAGCCATTCGTCCCATTGAGGTTTACATAAAACCATCCATTTTCGATGCCGAGCAGGGAGACCGAAGCCCCCAGCGTGGCTTTTCCGAGCGAGGAATAGCTTGTCCCGGCTCCGGCGCGCAGGTTCACGCCGCTGCCGGTGACGGTTCCGATGCCAAGCGAGCCGGCGTAGCTTGTGGATACGGTGAGGTAGGAGCTGTACATATAGCCAATCTCACCGTCATAAAGTACGCGATACCACGCGCCCGATTGCCCAAGAATCCACACCATGTCGCCGTTCGGCGCGATGTCCAGCGTGGTGGAGCGGGTTGAGGGGCTGCTGCGCAGGCGCAGCGCCGAGGCGGTTACGAATCCGACGCCCTGCTTTTCCTCCACCGTAGCGGCAGAAGCCGCCTGCGGCAAAAACGCCGCAAAAAGAAAAAGGTTCTATAATAAATGTTGGGGTCAGGTGTGAGCCTGACCCCATGAATCT
>JAJQFT010000107.1 GCA_021200975.1 Bacillota bacterium
AAACTCAATCGCTTTTTTCTATACCTTGGTCTCACATCTATTGTAACGCTACAAGCAAAATCCGGCGGGCGGGAAAAAAGTGCTTGACAAATCCGGCGGCGTGTGGTATAGTATCTAAGCACCTGAGGGCGCGGCTCCACATCGCGGAGTAGAGCAGTTGGAAGCTCGTCGGGCTCATAACCCGGAGGTCGTAGGTTCGAGTCCTACCTCCGCAACCATAAAAACCACCGTTTTCGTACTGAAAGCGGTGGTTTTTCTAACTTTTTTGGGGGATTTCCTAAAGAGCCATTTTTGCATTTTGGGACAATCCGCGAAAAAGCTCGCTTTTGGACGGCTGCTTTGAGTCATGCCCTTTGCGCCACATAAGCCCTTTTGCGCAGCGTCACCGGATTTCCTGCTCCAAATTCCGGAAAAGCTCCGAATTGAAAAACTCCTCAATCGTGATGCCCAGACCGTCACACAGCTTCTTGATGGTAGAAATCGTGGTGCTGTTATTGCGCCCGCTCACGATATTATTCACGGTGGACTGGGTCACGCCGCTGAGGGAGCTGAGCCTGTTGATGGAAAGATCCCGTTGCGCGCAAAGTTGCAAAATCCGCTCCCGGACGGCTTCGCCGATGTTCATGGGAATCACCTCGCCCTTTTTATAAAAGGATACTGTTTTTCTCTTGCAAAGTTTAACCCTTTTGAGTTAAAATTAACGCAAATGGGTTAACGAGGAGAGAAATCATGAACATCTGCTTTTTTATCGGCCATCGGGAGGCGACGCAGGAGATTTATCCGGCGGTATTCGCTGCCGTTCAGAGGGCTTATGAGAGCCATTCGTGCACCACATTCGTAGTTGGGCAATACAGCGGCTTTGACCGGATTGCGGCAAAAGCCGTGAAGGAATTGCGGAAAACGCATCCGGAGGTGCGGCTGCTCCTGCTGCTGCCCTACCACCCGGCGGAGCGAAGGGTGGAGTGCCCGGAGGGCTTCGACGCCACCTATTACCCGGAGGGCATGGAATCGGTGCCCCGCCGCTTAGCAATCGTCAGAGCCAACCGGAGCATGGTGGATTGCAGCCGGGTTCTCATATCTTACGTCTGGCATCCGGCCAGCAATTCCATGCCGTTATTGGGCTATGCCCGCAGGCGGCAGGCCAGAGGACTTCTCACGCTAATCGAGCTGGGCCAGCCCGACGCGCGGCGCAGCCCCCGCGAATAAAGCCAGGGAGCGACAGGAGCGGGGAGAGACTCCCGGATATGGCGAAACGGCTGCAAATTTTTGGAAAAGATAGAAAATCGGCATTGACTTTTTTCCCGGTTGTGGTAGAATAAAGGTGTAAATATTCGACAGTGCGGAAGCAAATTCCGGCGCAGGGGGTCTATAGAGAGGGAGCGCTTGGTGCAAGCTCCCGGCCGCTGCCGGAGGGGCCACTTCCAAGTCGCCCGAGAAATCGGGGCGGGCGCTCCCGTTACAGGGCACATAAGATACCGGGCTTGCCCGGTAATTAGGGTGGTACCGCGACGCACGTCGCCCCTAGCTTTTAGGGGCGGCGTTTTTATGAGAAGGGGGCGGAAGCGTGGACAGAACTGAGCGGGTCGAGCTGACCGTTCTGGTCATGGCGGAGGATGCCGAAGGGCGGCTGCTGATGGAGAACCGATGCGACCCGGATTGGGGCGGGCTTTGCTTTCCTGGCGGTCATGTGGAGCCGGGGGAGTCCATCGTCCATGCGGCCATCCGGGAGATGCAGGAGGAAACGGGGCTGGCCGTGTCCCACCTCCGGCTTTGCGGCGTCAAGCAGTTCCCCATCCCCGGCGGGCGGTATCTGGTGTTCCTGCTGCGCACGCGGCATTTTTCCGGCACGCTGCACAGCTCCCCGGAGGGGCCGGTGCAGTGGCTGCACCGGGAGGAATTTTCCCGCTTCCGTCTATGCGATAATCTGGAGCAGATGCTCTCTGTGTTCGACTCGGACAGCCTGAACGAAATGTTTTGGCACGACGGGGCGGACGGCTGGGAGCTTCTATGATATGATTACATTTCTTATGGAGGTAGAATCCAATGAGTCAAAAACCTTATGGCGTCAATGAGCTGCGGGAGATGTTCCTCTCCTTTTTTGAGAGCAAGGGGCACCTTCGGCTGCCCAGCTTCTCCCTCATTCCGCAGAATGACCAGAGCCTGCTGCTGATTAACTCCGGCATGGCGCCAATGAAGCCCTATTTCAAGGGCGAGGTGGAGCCGCCCCGCCGCCGCGTATGCACCTGCCAGAAGTGCATCCGCACCGGCGACATCGAAAATATCGGCAAAACCGCCCGCCACGGCACCTATTTCGAGATGCTGGGCAATTTCTCGTTTGGCGACTATTTCAAGCGCGAGGCCATTTCTTGGTGCTGGGAATTCCTGACCGAGGTGGTGGGGCTGGATGCAAGCCGCCTCTATCCCTCCATCTATGAAAACGACGACGAGGCCTTTGAAATCTGGAACCGGGAAATCGGCGTCCCGGCGGAGCGGATTTTCCGCTTTGGCAAGGAGGATAACTTCTGGGAGCATGGCTCCGGCCCCTGCGGCCCCTGCTCGGAGGTGTACTACGACCGCGGTGAGAAATACGGCTGTGGCAAGCCGGGCTGCACCGTTGGCTGCGACTGTGACCGGTATATGGAGGTGTGGAACAACGTTTTCAGCCAGTTCGACAACGACGGGAACGGGAACTACACCGAGCTTGCGCAGAAAAATATTGATACCGGCATGGGGCTGGAGCGGCTCGCGGTTGTGTGCCAGGACGTGGACAGCCTCTTTGATGTGGACACCGTGATGAATATCACGGCCAAGGTTACGGAGCTTACCGGCGCATCCTACGGCCAGAGCCACAAGACCGACGTATCCCTGCGCGTGATTACCGACCATATCCGCGCCGCGACTTTCATGATTGCCGACGGCGTTCTGCCCAGCAATGAGGGGCGCGGCTACGTCCTGCGCCGCCTGCTGCGCCGCGCCGCGCGGCACGGCAAGCTGCTCGGGGTCAACGCGCCCTTCCTGCACGAGGTGGTCGAAACGGTGGTGCACGAGAATGAGGGGCACTATGTATACCTGCGCGAGCGGAAGGACTACATTACCCGCGTCGTCAAGGTAGAGGAGGAAAATTTCGCCCGCACCATCGACGGCGGCATGAAGATTTTCTCGGACATGCTTGCCGAGCATAAGGCGAAGGGCGAGAGCGCCTTCTCCGGCGCGGACGCCTTCAAGCTTTACGACACCTATGGATTCCCTGTGGATCTGACCGCCGAAATGGTGGCCGATGAGGGGATGGCCCTCAACCAAGAGGAATTTGCCAAGCTCATGCAGGAGCAGAAGCTGCGCGCGCGGGAGGCGCGCAAGGCGCTCGGCGATCTCGCATGGGCGGGCATCGACTTAGGGCTGGACAATACGCCGACGAAATTTGTCGGCTACGATACCAATACCTGCAACGCGCGGGTGCTGGCCGTGTGCGTCGGGGATGAGGTTTCCGGCACCATCACAGGCGGGGAGGAGGGCATTCTGGTGCTTGACCAAACCCCTTTCTATGCCGAGATGGGCGGCCAGGTGGCGGACTGGGGCGTGATCCTCGTCGGCTCCTCCCGCTTTAAAGTGACGGATGTGCAGAAGGACAAGGGCGGTAAATTTCTGCACTATGGCAAGGAGCTGACCGGCTCTATCAAGGTGGATGACCTTGTGTGCGCCTCCATCGATGTGGAGCGGCGCAACGCCATTCGCCGCGCGCATTCGGCAACCCACCTGCTGCAAAAGGCGCTGGTGAGCGTGCTGGGCGAGCACGTGCATCAGGCTGGCTCGTTTGTGGAGCCGGATCACCTGCGATTCGACTTCACGCATTATTCTGCGCTCACGGCGGAGGAGCTCAACCGCACCATGTCCATTGTGCAGAATGCCATTCTGGAGGGTTATCCCATCGATGTGCGCGAGATGCCCGTGGAGGACGCGAAAAAGCTTGGCGCGACCGCGCTGTTCAGCGAAAAATACGGCGATGTGGTGCGCGTGGTCAACATGGGCGGCTGGTCGATTGAGCTTTGCGGCGGCACGCATCTGGACAATACCGCCAAGGTCGGGCCGTTCCATATCGACAGCGAGTCCTCCGTTGCCTCCGGTGTGCGGCGTATCGAGGCCATCACGGGCAAGAAGTGCCTGCTGCACGCGGAGGAGAACAACAAGATGATTTACGACGCCTGCACCATGCTGAAGGTCAAGCCGAGCGAGCTGTTCCACAAGCTGCAGGCGCAGGTGGAGGAAACGAAGAGCCTGCGCCGCACCATCGAGGCCTACCGCTCGCGCGAAACGGCGAACGAGGCGGAGCGGATCCTCTTTGGTGCGCATCAGGTGGGCAGCGTGCGCGTGCTTACGGCGACTGTTCCCGGCGCTGACGCGGCAAAGCTTCGCCAGATGGGCGATAACTTCCGCGAGAAGCAGCCCGATGTGGTGGCGGTACTGGCAAGCGTTGCCAACGACAAGATTACCTTCTTTGCTGCCTGCGGCCAGGAGGCCGTGCAGGCAGGCATCAAGGCCGGGGATTTGGTGAAGCTCGTCTGCTCTGCCTGCGGCGGCAGCGGCGGCGGCAAGCCCGATTCCGCGATGGGCGGCGGCAAGGATATTCTGAAGCTCGATAACGCTCTGGCGCTTGTGGACGATTTTGTGGACTCCAAACTGAAATAAATAAGCTCGGGATCCTGCCTGCATCGGCGGAGCATCCCGTATCGGAAAAGGCACTGACGCGAAAAGCAGTGCCTTTTTCCAAAGAAAGCGGCAGGGGGAGGGAAGGCTATATGCGCAGGCTTCTGTGGTTTGCTGTCGGCTTTGGCGCGGCGGCGGGGCTATGCTGCTATTATTTCCGGGATTGGTATCTCACGCTTGCGCTGTGGCTGCTGCTGGCGGTGGGCACCTGCCTCCTGCTGGGCGTCTACTTCCGCACGCCGCGCTATCTTGGCCTCATTCTGCTGGGCTTTTGCGCGGGCACGCTCTGGTTTTTCCTGCGCGACGGCGCCTACCTCGCCCAAGCGCGGGCGCTGGATGAAACGCAGGATACCTACACGCTTCAGGCCACGGACTACAGCAGCGAAACCGATTACGGCGGCAAGGTTACCGCTTCCATCCGTGTGGATGGCCGGAGCTTTCCGGTGCTGGTGTACCTCAATGACGACGCCACCGTTTCCCCGGGCGACACGCTCAGCGGCGAATTTCTGCTGCGCTTTACCTCCACCGGCGGCTCGAAATCGGATAGCTCCTACCGCGCCGAGGGGATTTTCCTGCTCGCCTATGCGCGCGGCGCCACGGAAATTGTCCAAGCCGATTCCGTGCCCGCGGCCTATTGGCCGGCGCAGGCGCGCCATGAGATTATCGCGCGGCTGCAAACGCTCTTTGACGGAAATGTTTTTGCCTTTACCGAGGCGGTGCTGCTGGGCGAAACGTCGGATCTCGACTATGAAACCCTGTCGGCCTTCTCGGCGTGCGGCCTGCGGCATATCGTGGCCGTTTCGGGGCTGCACATGGGCATCGTGCTCGCGTGCATCTATTTCCTCACCGCGCGCCGTCGCTGGCTTACGCTGCTCGTCGGCGTGCCGACCTTCTTCGCCTTTGCCGCAATTGTGGGCTTCACACCCTCGGTCACCCGCGCGGCAATCATGTATTCCGTGCTGCTTCTGGCCGAATGCCTGAATAAGGAGTATGACGCGCCGACCTCGCTGGCCTTCGCCGCGCTTTGTATGCTGGTGCTGAATCCGACGGTGATTTGCTCGGTCAGCTTCCAGCTGTCGGTCTGCTGCGTGGCGGGCATCCTCGCCTTTGCGCAGCCCATTCGCAGCGGCATCATCCAGTCGCATCTCTTTGCGGGCGCAAAGGGGAAGGGGCTGCTCGCGCGGCTGAAGCGATGGTTCGCCGGCGCGATGAGCGTCACACTCAGCGCCAACCTGCTCGCTACGACGCTTGTCGCCTACTATTTCGGCGCGGTCAGCCTGATTGGCCCGGTGTGCAACCTGCTCCTGCTATGGCTGATTCCGGTGCTGTTTTACGGCATTCTCCTGAGTATCGGCCTTAGCTTTGTTTGGCTCCCGGCGGCGAGGGCGGCGGCGTTTTTCACCGCGATTCCCATCCGCATCGTGCTTTATGCTGCGAAGCTGCTTGCCAAGCTCCCGCTTGCCGTGGGCTATACCGAGAGCGTTTACATCGTCGCGTGGATCGTGATTGTCTACGTTCTGCTCGCGGCGTTCCTGCTCGGATCGCGCCGCGAAACCGTGGCGCTGCTTTGCTGCGTGCTGGTGCTGTACTGCGCCGCGGTGGGGCTTAGCTGGTACGAGAGCGCTGAGGATGATTTCCGCCTGACGGTGCTGGACGTGGGGCAGGGGCAATGCATTCTGGTGCAGAGCGAGGGGCGGCATTTCCTGATTGACTGCGGCGGAACCACCGATTCCGGTGCAGCGGACAAGGCGGCGGAAACGCTGCTCAGTCAGGGTATCTCCCGCCTAGATGGTGCAATCCTCACCCATCCTGACCGTGACCATTGCGGCGGCCTTGCCGGACTGCTGAGCCGCGTCCCGGCGGACGCGGTGTTTCTGCCACAGGTGGAGGGCATCGAGGAATTTGCCGCGACGCTCAGCGGCGTGGAACCGACCTACGTTTCCTCCGACATGGTGCTGGAATATGAAAGCACCAAAATCGTGCTGTATTACGCGGAAATGGTGGATAGCGGCAACGAAAGCTCGCTTTGCATCTTGCTCGACACGGAAAAATGTGATATACTGATAACAGGCGACCGGACGACCTTTGGGGAGTATCTGCTGATGCACCGGGTGGAGCTGCCGCAGGTGGACATCCTCATTGCGGGGCACCACGGCTCGGCGTATTCCACCGGGGAGGCGCTGCTGGCGCAGGTGCAGCCGAAATACGTGTTCATCTCCGTGGGCGCGAACAATTCCTATGGGATGCCCGCGGCTGACACGCTCGCGCGGCTGGAAAGCGCGGGCTGTATCGTCTATCGCACGGATTTGAACGGCACCATTGTTTACAGGGGGTGACAGTGTGGCAAAAAAAGGCGGCGTGGCCGATGCGCTCCGGCAGCTGAAGGAGCAGCTGAAGACCAAGGAGCTTGGGCGGCTATATGTTTTTTACGGCGAGGAGCAGTTTCTGAAGCGCTATTACCTCGACAAGATTCGCGATTTGGTAGTTGATGCGCTGACTGAGTCGTTTAATTACCACGCTTTTCACGCGGAGAATTTCGACATTCAAAGCTTTGGCGACGCGGTGGAGAGCTTCCCCATGATGGCGGAGCGCACCCTCGTGACGGTGGATGATGTTTCGCCCTTCGACCTTGATTCGGCCGGCCGCGAGGCGATGGCGCGCATCCTGCGCGACATACCCGATTTCTGCACCGTGGTTTTCAGCTTTGAAACGGTGAAGTGGAAGCCCGACCGAGAGCGGAAGGAGCTGACGCAGGCTTTTCAGAGCGCGCAGATTGTTGAATTTGCCAAGCAGAGCGGGCGGGAGCTGGTCGCGTGGGTCAGCCGCCATTTTGCCGGCGAGGGCAAGCGGATTTCCAACGAGCTGTGCCAGTACCTGATTGACATGACCGACGGCACGATGACATCGCTCTTGGGCGAGATTCAGAAGGTCTGCGCCTATTCCGATGCGCCGGAAATCTGTCAGGCAGACCTTGACGCGGTGGTTGAGCCGGTGCTGGACGCGCTGGTTTACCAGATGACAGACGCGCTCGGACGGAAAAATTACGACCAAGCGCTTGAGAAGCTGCGTACCCTGCTGAAAATGCAGACTGAGCCGCTGGTGATTCTCGGCGCAATCGGGAGCCATTTCCGCCGCATGGGCGCGGCGCGCTCTTTGCAGGACGCCGGGCGCGGCAGCGTTGAGCTTGCGCGGCTATGCGGCATGAGCGATTACCCCGCGCGCAGGATGATGGAGACTTCCCGCCGCTTCTCCGGCGAATTCTGCCGCCGCGCGGCGGAGCTGGTAATGGAAACGGACTACAAGATGAAAACCTCCTTCGACGACCCGCAGCGGCTTCTGGAGCTGCTTGTTGTGCAGCTGGCACAGGAGGCGGAGCGTGGTTAATGTTCGCGAGGGCATCGTTGTCGAGGGAAGGTACGATAAGAATACGCTCTCGCAGGTGGTCAACGCCACGATTTTTACGACAGACGGCTTCGGCATTTTCAAAAATCCCGAGCAGATGGCGCTGCTACGCCTTTGCGCCGAAAGGCGGGGGCTGATCGTCCTGACGGATTCCGACGGCGCGGGCTTTGTGATTCGCTCGCGTATCCGCTCCGCCATCGCGCCGCAGTATCTCAAGCACGCCTATATTCCCGATATCCCCGGCAAGGAGCGGCGGAAGTCCGCCCCGGGGCGAGAGGGGAAGCTCGGCGTGGAGGGGATGGACGCTTCGGTGCTGCTCGAGGCGCTGCGTCGCGCCGGGGCGACGATGGACGATGCTCCCGTACCCGCGCTGCAGGCCATCGGCAAGCAGGATTTCTACGAGCTCGGCCTTTCCGGGCGGGAGAATAGCGCCGCGCGGCGCAAAATGCTCATTGAAAGGCTCCGGCTTCCGGCACATCTGTCCGCCAATGCCCTGCTGGAGGCGGTGAACGTATTTCTGACGAAGCCGGAATTGGAGGCAATCTGCGCCGAGCTGGGCGCGGTGGAGAACAATCATGGTTGATATTTCCGTAAAAAATCTGACCAAATTCTTCGTCATCGGCGAGAATTTGCTTGAAAACCTGAGCTTTGAGATTCAGGAGGGCGAGCGGGTCGCCATCCTTGGCCGCAACGGCTGCGGCAAGACCACACTGCTCAAAATCCTTACCGGGGAGATGGGCTACGACGAGGGCGAGGTTTTCGTAAACCCCGGGAAGAAGCTCGGCCTGATTTCCCAGATCCCCAATTTTCCGCCGCACTACCGCGTTGAGGATGTGCTGCGCTCCGCCTTTGCCGAGCTGGCCGCCACGAGACGGCGTATGGAGGAGCTGGAGGCGCAGATGGCGCGCGGCGAGGAGGCCGACCTTGCGCTCTACGACCGGCTTTCCAATCGCTACCTGACCGGCGGTGGCTACGACATGGATGTAGAGACCGACAAGGTCTGCAACGGCCTTGGCATTCTGCGCGCGCAGCGCGAGCAGCTTTTTGCCAGCCTCTCCGGCGGGGAGAAAACCCGGGTCAATCTGGGGCGGCTGCTTCTGGAAAAGACCGATATCCTGCTGCTCGACGAGCCGACGAATCACCTGGATTTGCGCAGCGTCGAGTGGCTCGAGGGCTATATCCGCGCCTTTAAGGGCACGGTGCTTGTGGTGTCGCACGACCGCTACTTTATCGACCAAGTCGCGCAGCGCGTGATGGAAATTACGGACGGCCACGCGGAATTCTACTCTGGCAACTATTCATTCTATATGGACGAGAAGCAGGCGCGCTTCAATCTCCAGCTCAAGCAGTATGAGCAGGAGCAGGCGAAGCTGCGGCAGCTGGGCTACACCGTCGAGCGCATGAAGGGCTGGGGCATCAACAACCGCACGCTTTATCGGCGGGCGATGTCCATCGAGCACCGCATGGAGCGCATCCGCAAGACCGAGAAGCCAAAGAAGGAGCGCACGATGTCGGCCTCCTTCGGCGAGCGGGAGTTTCACGGCGATGTGGTATTCAAAACGCGGGGCCTGTCAAAAAGCTATGGGGAGCGCCCGCTATTTTCGGATGTTAACCTGCTGGTGGAGGGCGCGCAGCGGATTGCCCTGCTTGGCGACAACGGCAGCGGCAAAACCACGCTCCTGCGCTGCATCCTCGGCGAGGAGACCTGCACCGGCAGGGTCGAATTCGGCCCGACGGTGAAATGGGCCTACCTGCCGCAGATCATCCATTTCGACCATCCCGAGCGCACGCTTTATGATACCATGCTCTACGAGAAGAATTGCTCGCCGCAGGTCGCGCGCGACCGGCTGGGGCAGTTTCTCTTTCAGGGTGACGATGTGTTCAAGCCCGTCGGCACGCTCTCGGGCGGGGAGCAGTCCCGCCTGAGGCTGTGTATGCTTATGGACGAGAAAATCAACCTGCTGATTCTGGACGAGCCGACCAACCACCTCGATATCGCCTCACGCGAATGGGTGGAGGCTGCCATCGAGGAATTCGAGGGGACGCTCCTCTTCGTTTCGCACGACCGCTACTTCATCGAGAAGTTTGCCGAGCGCATCTGGCTGCTCGAGGATGGGACGCTGCGCGTATTCGACTGCGGCTACCGGAAATACCGCTCCATTGTCGAGCATGAGGCCGCGCAAAAGCAGCCTGCCGCAGGCGCGCCGAAGAAGGAGCGCGTCCGTAAGCCCACTGCCAAGGACCCCGCGAAGCAGCTCGCCAAGCTGGAGCGGGAGGTGAGCGGGCAGGAGGCGCGCATTGCCGAGCTGGACGCAAAAATCGACGCTGCCTCCGCCGACTATGTGGAGCTCACCCGCCTGCTTGGGGAGAAGGAAGCTGCCGAGGCGCAGCTTATGGCGCTTCTGGAGCAGTGGGACGCGCTGGCGGAAGCACAGTAAACGTTTTCGGAAAGCCGGCGCCATTCGCGCAAATCTCCGGCTTTCCCGGAAATACTATGGGCACAGCCCAAAAAAGGAGAATCGATATTATGAGTTCTTGTGATGGAAATTGTTCCTCCTGTGGCGTCTCTGAATGCGGCGACCGCAAGCAGGAGAGCCTGCTCGCCGCGGCGAATCCGCGCTCGAATGTGCAAAAGGTGATTGCCGTCGTTTCCGGCAAGGGCGGGGTTGGCAAGTCTACCGTTACCGGCCTGCTGGCTGTCGCAATGGCGCGGCAGGGAAAGAAGGTCGGCATTCTCGATGCCGATATTACCGGCCCCTCCATCCCGAAGGCCTTCGGCGTGAGCGAGTGCAGCGGCGCGGACGAGGGCGGAATGTACCCCGCGATTTCCCGCACGGGCATGAAAATCATGTCCATCAATCTTCTGCTCGATGACCCTGCCTCGCCGGTTGTTTGGCGCGGGCCGGTGATTGCCGGGGCGGTGAAGCAGTTCTGGACGGATGTATGCTGGGGCGATGTGGACTACCTCTTTGTGGATATGCCTCCCGGAACCGGCGACGTGCCGCTTACGGTTTTCCAGAGCCTGCCGGTGGACGGCATTGTGATTGTCACAAGCCCGCAGGAGCTGGTTTCGATGATTGTCAGCAAGGCCGTGCAGATGGCGGAAATGATGCACATTCCCACCCTCGGTGTGGTGGAGAACTACAGCTATCTGCTGTGCCCGGACTGCGGCAGGCGAATCGAGGTGTTCGGCAGCAGCCATCTTGACGAGGTTGCCAGCCGCTTCCAGCTGCCGGTGCTGGCACGGCTGCCCATCGACCCCGCTGTAGCGCAGGCCTGTGACAGCGGGCAGATGGAAACCCTGCTAACCGATTCGATGGCGCAGGCGGTGGATGTGATTGGAAGGCTGTAGAGCCTCCTTCACACCGCTTTTGCCGTAGCTGAGCCAAAGGAATCCGGTTTTACCGCGGCCTTTGCCGTGATCGCAAGAGCGCTTTTGAAAATTCTGTGCAAAAAAAGCGGATAATGCTTTACAAATCGCTAAAGATATGTTATAATGGGTGCAAGAAATAAGAACTGTTCTTATTCTAATTATTCTACTATTTTATGGAGGTATCCTTATGAAATTTGTCTGTCCGGTTTGCGGGTATGTGTACGAGGGCGATTCCCTGCCCGAGGATTTCAAGTGCCCCACCTGCGGCGTCCCCGGCTCGAAGTTTAAGGTGCTGGCGGAGAACAAGCTCGCCGCTGAGCATGAATTCGGTGTGTATGCCGCTACCGTGGCCAATAACCCCGATGTGTCCGCTGAGGACAAGGCGTATATTCTCGAGCAGCTGAAGGCGAACTTCAACGGCGAGTGTAGCGAGGTGGGTATGTACCTGTGTATGGCGCGCGTCGCCGCGCGGGAGGGCTACCCCGAAATTGGTATGTACTGGGAGAAGGCCGCTTATGAGGAGGCGGAGCACGCTGCCAAGTTTGCCGAGCTTCTCGGCAGCGAGCTGGAGCCGAATATGACCGCCTCCACCATGAAGAATCTGGCATGGCGCGTGGACTGCGAATTCGGCGCGACGCAGGGAAAGGTGGATCTGGCGGCCTGCGCCAAGCGCAATGGGCTCGACGCGATTCACGACACCGTGCATGAAATGGCGCGCGATGAGGCCCGCCACGGAAAGGCGCTCAAGGGGCTGCTGGAGCATCACTTCGCCATCGAGCTTGCCAAGCAGAAGGTTTCCGCCACGGTGGAAAAGGCCGGAGAGGCCATCGGAAGCGCGGTGAGCGATGTCGGGGCAAAGATTGGCGACATCATCAATAAGTAAGCAATTCGCCTGAATGGAAAAGCGGCAGGATGGAGGCATCCTGCCGCTTTTCCGGTTAAATGAGCTGCTGCTCGTTGATAATCAGCTTGAATTGCAGGCCAAGCTTCTCCGCCGCCTTGCGGCAAAGAATCATCCGCGCCATAAAAATCTCGAAGTAGTCCATCACGCTGCCGTACTTCACGTCTACGTCCAGCTTGAGCTTGATCAGCGTCCTTTCTTCATTGATTTTCAGAACCGACTTTTTAACCGAGTAATTCACACGGTCGTGAATATCGAAATTGGAAGCGTCGGGGTTACGCACCCGGCTGCGCCGCACATCCGACTTGTCGGCCAGAATCAGCGCGGCGGCGACGGGATTCACCGGCACACCTGTGCCTTCGTCGTGGTTGCCGATGGCTGTGACGACGGTGGCAACGTCGCCCGCGTCCATATCCATGTGGTCGAGAATGCGGAACGCCATGATAGCGCCGCTCTGCGAGTGGTCAACACGGTTGACGAGATTGCCGATGTCGTGCAGATAGCCCACGATTTTTACCAGCTCCACATCATGCGCGCTGTAGCCGAGCGTTTCGAGAATGTAGCCTGCCGTTTGCGAAACCCGGCTGACGTGGGCGAAGGAATGCTCAGTATAGCCGAGCGCCGAGAGGCTTTCGTCGGCCTTTTCAATGTATGCTTGAATATCCGGATTTTGCCGAATTTGTTCAAAAGTTACCATATTTCACCTCAAAAAATTTTCCCAATCAGGTACCACAGCCCGAGCAGCACCGCAAGGAAGGGCACATAAGCGCCCAGTGCGCTTTCGCCAACATTCAGCGCCGTGCAGCCGAAGCAGCCGAGAGCGTATATGCCGCCGGTGAACAGCGCGGTGGTGAGCATCGCGCGGGATAGGTATTGCCCGCCGGTGGAGTCAAAGAAGAAGCCCCAGACCGCGACCAGCGGGGCGAACACTACGCCGAAAATGAGCTTCAGAAGCGCGAGAATGAAGGCAATCACAAGGATGCCCAGCAAAATCGCGGGCGCGTAGGTGGGGATGTCCGCGGGCAGGAGCGTGCGCGCAAGGTAGGATACCGCCGTATGCACCGCCATCCCCAGCACGACGGCCAGTACATGGAAGCATAGCCACGAGAGAACCCGTTTCCCCCGGTCAAGGAAGCCATTGAGGACATTCACAAGGAAGGCCAGGACGAGCATACTCAGCACCTCGCCGCAAACGGCGGTATAGTCCGCCCCGGCGATGGAAAGGATTTGCAGCGTCTGCCCGGAAATGGACACAAAGGGCAGGGGAGAGAGCAAAAATTCCAGATTGAGCGAGAGCGTGTGGATGGTGACCGTCAGCACATAGATGAAGAGAATTCCAATCAGCGCGCTGACGCTCCGGCAGAGCAGGCAGCATTTGCCGAAAATCAGCCGCCCCAGCCCGGCAATCGCCAGCGCGGCCAGGCAGATGGATGCAGCGGTAAGGGAAAAGGATGAAATATCAAAATCGGCGGGCAGCAGATTTTGCAGAAAAGCAAGAATGGAATCCATATACACCTCCAGATGGGAACAGCCGCCCGAGAAGGGCGGCTGTAGAAACAAACAACTTAATTACTTCAGCTCCGCGTCGGCGCCGGCTTCCTTGAGCTTGGCAACCATAGCCTCGGCGTCCTCTTTGGAGATGCCTTCCTTCAGGGTCTTGGGAGCGTTGTCAACCAAATCCTTGGCGTCCTTCAGGCCAAGGCCGGTGATTTCGCGGACAACCTTGATGACGCCCAGCTTGGAAGCGCCGGCAGCCTTCAGGATGACATCGAACTCGGTCTTCTCCTCAACCTCTTCCACAGGGGCAGCAGCAGGGCCGGCCACAGCGGCAGCAGCGGCGGAAACGCCGAAAACTTCCTCCAGGGTGTGCACCAGCTCGGAAAGTTCCAGAACGGTCAGACCCTTCACTTCTTCAACAAGAGCAGCAATTTTTTCGCTTGCCATAGTTTTTTCCTCCTAAATTGGTATGTGTTTTGGTGGGTTTTGGGAATCAGGCTTCCGCAGGGGCTTCGGGCGCAGCCGCGCCGCCCTGCTTCTGCTCCCGGATTTGATCCAGGACGAAAGCCAGGCTGGAGATCGGGGCCAGGAACGTGCCAAGGACAGAAGCGACCAAAGCGGCCTTGCTGGGCAGCTCGCCGAAGCTATTGAGCTGATCGGCGGAAAGGACGGAGCCTTCCACAACGCCGCCCTTGATGGCAATCTTCAGACCCTTGTTCTTCTTGGCGAAGTCGCACACGATCCGTGCGGGGGCGATGGGGTCGCCGGTGGTGGTGGCCATGGCGGTCGTGCCGTTGAGCACCTCGTCGAAATCGTAGCCGTTTTGCTGGGTCGCGAAGCGGGTCAGGGTGTTTTTCACGACACTGTACTCCACGCCCGCATCCCGGAACTGCTTACGCAGCTCGGTATCCTGCGCCACGGTGATGCCCTTGTAGTCCACGAAAACGACGGAGGTCGATTCCTGAATTTTCTTGGACAGATCCGATACGACGGCCTTCTTGCCCTCCAGAACCTTTGCGCTGGGCATAATTTTCACCTCCGAAAATGAAAATGTCTTTCTGCCAACAGACAGAAAGACACGCAGAAAGACTCTTTCAAACGCACCTCGGCAGGATTTATGCGGCAAGCGCACCTGCTGTCTTTGGCAACGCAGGGAGTATATCATATTTTCTTCATTTTGTCAAGCTTTTTTTACGTATTTTTGCGGGAATTCTCTCAATCGGCGGCGAAAAAACCTCCAAAGCTTCCGTGGGGAAAGCTTTGGAGGAAAATTCGCTTACAGGTACTTCGAGGTCGAAACCTTCACGCCGGGACCCATCGTGGAGGCCACGGTGCAAGAGCGGATATACTGACCCTTGGCAGCCGCGGGCTTGGCGCGCACGACGGCACGAATCAGGGTATCCATGTTCTCACCCAGCTTCTCAGTGCCAAAGGATACCTTGCCGATGGGGCAGTGGATGATGTTGGTCTTGTCCAGACGGTACTCCACCTTACCGGCTTTGATTTCCTTCACGGCCGCGGCGACGTTGGGGGTTACGGTGCCGGCCTTGGGGGAGGGCATCAAGCCCTTCGGGCCGAGCAGCTTACCAAGACGGCCGACCACGCCCATCATGTCCGGGGAAGCAACGACCACGTCGAAATCAAACCAGTTTTCCTTGGTGATTTTTTCCACCAGCTCCATACCGCCGGCGTAATCGGCGCCGGCAGCCTTGGCTTCCTCCAGCTTGGCGTCCTTGGCGAATACGAGCACGCGGCGGGTCTTGCCGGTGCCGTTGGGCAGCACGACGGCACCGCGCACCTGCTGGTCAGCATGGCGGGAATCCACGCCCAGCTTGATATGCAGCTCTACGGTTTCGTCGAATTTTGCGGTAGCGCCCTTGATGACCAGATCCAGCGCCTCATTGGGATCGTACTGCACAGAGCGATCGATCAATTTCGCGCTCTCTTTATATTTTTTACCTCTAAACAATGTTTTATCCTCCTTAAAGTGGTGATGCGGAATAATCCTCCCACATTTCCGAGGTCATTTCAAAACCCCGGTCAGCATTTTCTCAACCGACGACGGTAATGCCCATGGAGCGGCAGGTGCCGCGAACTTGGCTCTCGGCAGCCTCCAGGGAATTGACGTTCAGATCGGGCAGCTTGGTCTTGGCGATTTCGGTGACCTGCGCAGCGGTCAAAGAGCCGACCTTGGTCTTGTTGGGCACGCCGGAGCCGCTCTCCAGGCCTGCGGCCTTCAGAACCAGCAGGGGAGTGGGGGGCGTCTTGGTGATAAAGGTGAAGCTGCGATCCGCGTAGACGGTGATGACGACAGGAATCTTGTAGCCCTCCTGGTCCTTGGTGCGGGCGTTGAATTCCTTGATAAAGGCGGCGATGTTCACGCCGTGCTGACCCAGAGCGGGGCCGACAGGGGGAGAAGCGGTAGCCTTTGCGGCGTTAATTTGAAGCTTGATAATACCGGTAACTTTCTGTGCCATAATAAGCACCTCCTGAATAAAATGTGGTGATTGTGCGCTTGTCGCACGTTTTCGGGGCGATAGCCCCTCCCACGTTCTGGCCAAGTACTTGACCCGATGCGTTTACTGGGAAATGACCTCCACCTGGTCGAGCGAGAATTCGACGGGGGTCTGCCTGCCGAACATGGAAACGACGACCGTTACGGTGTTGGCCTCGAGATCAATGTTCTCTACGGTGCCGGTGAAGGAGGAGAGCGGGCCCTCCAGAATGCGGATGGTGTCGCCCACGGCGTAGTTCACGAGGATTTCCTTCTTCTCCACGCCCATAGCATAGACCTCTGCGTCGGTCAGGGCGGTGGGCTCGTTGCTGGAGGTACCGACAAAGCCGGTCACGCCGCGCACATTGCGGATAACGTGCCAGGTGTCGTCGGTTAGGTACATTTTGACCAGCACATAGCCGGGGTAGACCTTACGCTCGTAGGTTTTGCTTACGCCGGAATCGGAGATCTCGGTCACGGATTCCGTGGGGATGGATACGGCTAAAATCTGATCCTGAAGCTGACGGCTTTCGACCGTTTTTTCAATGGTTGCCTTTACGGTGTTTTCGTAGCCGGAATAGGTGTGGGCTACATACCATTTTGCCGCGTTTGCCATAGCGCACCTTACGCAGCTTTCAGCGACAGGAGCAGGTCGATGCCTTGGGTCGCGGCGGTATCAAACAGCCAGATGAACAGGCCGATGAAAATGACGCAGACAACGACGATGACAGTATTCTTCAGCACCTGCTTGGGGGTAGGCCACACGACCTTCTTCAGCTCGCTGCGGAGCTCGCGGAAGTACTTGCGGATTTTGCCCCAGGTTCTCACGAACCAGTTTTCCTTTTTTTCCTTTGCCATGTGGAGCCCTCCTTACTTCGTTTCGTTGTGGACGGTGTGCTTCCGGCAGAACGGACAGTACTTCTTCATTTCCAGACGGTCGGGATCGTTCTTCTTGTTTTTCATGGTGTTGTAGTTTCTTTGCTTGCACTCCGAGCATCTCATTGTGACTTTAACGCGCATGTTCGGCACCTCCTTAAAAATTGCCTCCCTGTATCACCCCGCCCAATGTAAATTTTGGGGAACGGAGAACTACGAATCCGCCGGGGCTGAAAAATGGGCACAAAAATAGAACCCGTTTCTCACAGGTGCGTCTATTTTACTACAAAGTGGGCGGCTTGTCAATAAAAATTTTGGGAAATATCGTGTTTCGGTTGCCTTTTTTGGCAAAGCGGTGTATAATCACAGCAAACAACCGAATCGAGGAGAAGCAAATGAAGCGAATCATGGGCATCGATTATGGCGACGCCCGCACCGGCGTGGCCATCTCCGATTTGACCTGCAGCATTGTCGGGCAGACTGCGGTAATCCCCAGCCGCGTGCCGGAGAGGGCGATTGCCGACCTCGCCCGCCTTGCGCGCGAGAACGATGTGGGGGAGCTGGTGCTCGGCCTGCCAAGAAATATGGACGGCACGGAGGGAGCGCGCGCAGCGCTCTGCCGCGCCTTTGGAGAGGAATTAAAAAAGGCCACGGGCATCAGTGTGACCATGTGGGACGAGCGGCGCACGACCGTGGAGGCGCATAACATCCTCTCGCAGGCCAATTACCACGGCAGGAAGCGGAAAAACACCGTCGATGCCGTGGCGGCCTCTCTGATTTTGGAGAGCTATCTGCGCTTCCGGTCGCGGTAGAGCAGCTCCTTCAGCCCAATGGCGAGCAGCAGCAGTCCGAAGCCCCGCTGCAGCCAGCTTTCCGGCAGCATCCGGCCGGCGAAGGAGAAGACCCCCGCCGCGGCGCAGCCAGCGGCGATGGCCGGAAGCACGAGCCGCAGATTGGCCTCCCGGCGCAGCAGGCGGGTGAGCACAGCGCTCCCGCCCGCGAAGAGAAAGAACAGCAGGTTCACCACCTGCGCGGAGGCGTTCTCCACGCCCAGCACCAGCGTCAGCCAAAGCAGAAGCATGCTGCCTCCGCCCGCGCCGATGCCGGAGAGGAAGCCCAGCGCGACGCCTACAGCGAGAGTGACCGGCAGGCTTTCTAGCATAAATACCTCCACGCGCTGTAAAGAATCAGGACGCCCAGCAGCCGGTGCAGCCACAGCACCGGCACATTTTTCCCGAAAATTGCGGCCAGAACCCCGCCTGCAGCGCCGCCGGCGAGGTATTCCCAGCTCTCGGCAAGGGGCACAGTCGCCGCGCTCGCGCGCACGGCAAACGAAACGATGCACATCGGAAAGATGATGCTCACCGAACTGGGGAAAATCTCCTCCGGCTCCGCCGCGCCGAGCAGTGTCATCAGCGGTACGAGCACCATGCCGCCGCCTGCGCCGAACAGGCCGTTGACCACCCCGGCCGCCGCGCCGCATACGGCAAGCGCAACTTGCTTTTTCATGGTTCGCTTTTCACCTCGCAATAGCTTTCCCGCCTTGTGTGCAAAGATACAAAAACGACCGGGCTGCCCCGGTCGTTTTTCGGTTAGATTGCATTCCAATTAGCTGCTCATCGTGTAGGAGGTGTTCACCCGGCTGGTATTTTTCAGCTCGGTAGCCAGCGAGTCTTTCAGAGAATTGTACCACTCCTCCATTTCCTCGGAGAGCATGGTGTTGGTAATCAGATAGTCGCGGTAGGTCATATCCTGCGTTTCCACGAAGTACATCACATGGTAGCCGTAGGAGGTTTCCACAATGCCGGTGTCGCCGCTCTGACGGCTGGAATCGAAGCACCATTCGTCAAAGGCATCGACCATCTGCCCGGGATAAATATCGGTGTAGAGCCCGCCATTGGTGTTCGAGCCGGTATCGTCGCTCAGCTCCTCGGCCAGCTCCGCGAAGGACTCCTCGGTCTGCTCGCCCTCCAGGAAGGAATTCAGCGCCTCCTCGGCCTCAGCGTAGAGGGCGGCCTTGGAATCATCGTCGGTGATGTACTCGCCGTCGTCGTCGGTGTCGTACTGGAAGAGAATGTGCCGCACGCTGACGAGGTTGGTATAGTTGTCGTCCTTGCCGATGTAGAGCAGCACATAGTAGCCGGTGGTGGTTTCCACGGTGTTGCCATCGTCGTCGGTCGAGCTGGTGGTGATGTCGATATAGGTCATGTCGCCGGCGGCGCGGCCCTCCTCGGTGAGCCAGTCGGAGTAAGTGCTGCTCAGATTCGGAGTCAGGCTGCTATACTCTGTGCAGGCGGTGATGGAGCTGCTTTCGCTGACGGCAAGCTCACCGATGGCCTCGTTAAAGGAATCCACATCCGTAATGCCGGCATTGACAAGAATCTGGGCGTCGGCCAGTGCGTAGGCTGTGGCGGCCTCCTTCTCCTCGTCGGTTGCGGAGGAGGAATCCTCCAGATAGTAGGACTGGCGGAGGGTATAGACTGCGTAGGAAACGGTGGAGAAATCGTCGAAGCAGTCCGCCTCGTAGGCGCGCAGGTCGTCATCGGTGTATTCGATGGCGTCCTCATAGGCGTTGTAGTAGGAGCTGGCGAGGGTGGTCATGGTGTAGTACTCAGTGTAGCTGTCCACCGTAGTGCCGGTGCCATAGATAGCCTTCAGGTAGCTCTCGGTGTCGGTGTAGCCGTAGTAGTAGACCGCGTAGAACGTCAGATTGCTGATATAGGTGCTGATGGAGGTCTGCTCGTCCTCGCTGAGGGTATAGCCTTCAGACTCAGCCAAGTCCGCGATGGCATAGATGGCGGCGGCGTTCTCCAGCGCGGCGGAGATGAAGTAGTCCGCCCATGTTTCGCCGGTGTCGGAGTCGTAGGTCTGCTCGTCGAGCGGCGAGGCGTAGTCGAAGGGCAGCATATACATCCAGTAGTCGCCAAAGGTGCTGTAGTAGTAGTTGTAGACAGAGTCGGCATAGTTGTCGATCGCGTCGATGTAGAAGTAGTTAAACTCCACAGCATTCAGGCTGTGATCGCCAACAATCGCGGCCACAGTATGCGTAGCGGTGTAGCTCGAGATGTAGGGGGCTACGGCAACTCCCACAACGATCGCCACAATCAGAACCATCACCACGATGAAGGTGGTGGTCATGGCGGCGAGCTGCCTTTGCTCCTTCCGGGCTTTCTTCTGCCGCTCGGTCATGGCGGCGGCCTGCTGCTCTTTGCGTTGCTTTTTCTTGTCTGATGCGCTCATGGTAGTATCATTTCCTCTCATTGTCGATTGCTGCGCCTTCTTTTGCGCATACAAGTGGCTACATTATAGCGGATTTGCCTCCAAGTTTCAAGTGTTTTTCTCGCAAATTTACAAAAAAGTTTGCGGCGTTCAGGCAAAAAACATGGGGAGCAAACGCTCCCCATGCCCCAACCCCGCTTTGGCCGTGTGCGCCGATTATGACCTGCACGAATGGCAGGTGGGTTGCCGCTCCAAACGCCGAACTGCTCCCAGCGTCCACCCGCTGTCGATGCAGGGGCGGGAGGTCTGCAAAAGGCGGCGGAAGTCAACATCCCGATATAAAAATGTGGGTCCAAACGAGCAACATCACGCACCAAGCAGGAGGTTTTTATGGAATAAGAAAGCGCTTCTTATTCGCCGTCCGCCTCGCCGTCGGCATAAAGCTCTTCCATAATCCGCTCGTAAACGGCCTTCAGCTCCTGCTCGTCTTCAATCGCGCAGAGAACCTCCTCGCCGTCCTCGACAGCGTTTTTGAGGATGCTCACCTCGAGATCGGGGTCTTCCTCGTCCCCCTCGCTCGCAGGAATCACGGCCAGATACTCGCTGCCGTTGTACTCCACGGTGGCCAGCACCTCCAGCTCGTATTCCACACCGTCCTCGTCGGAAATCGTGATAAAGTCTGAACCGAATTGATCCTCCATATCGGCTGCCTCCTTCTATGCTTCGTAGCTGTGCCCCTATTGTAGCCGATTTCCGGGAGAAAATCAAGTACTATTTTCGCTTCGCTGCCGGATGCCTCAGCTCAGGTAGTCCTGCAGCGCCTCCATCGCCTGTCGGAAGCTCTCCACCGGAATGCCCGCCTCGAGCGCCTGCTGGTCAAGCTCCGGAAGCATGGAAACGGGAACGGGGAAGACCTGAATCGGCTTCGCGTCGCCCGCGCGCCATAGTGCAAGCCGGCCCTCATGCACGCCCAGCAGGAAGCTCAGGAAAAGGCTACAATATAAAATACGAAATTTCTTTGCCATCGGTTCCACCTCCGGGGCTAGTATGCCGCAAAATTCTTGATATATTAACAAATTGGGGCTTTCGTTTTTGACGCCGGTGTGGTATAATAGGCAAGACTATAGGTCAGCCAATTCCAATTCTTACTGCACCAAGGAGGTCTGACATGGAAGATCAATCCACCCCCAAAAAGCGAAAGGTTCGCCGCCAAAACTGGAAGCCGAACCGGCTGCTGCGCGTGCTGCACGCCGTGTGGGTGGTCGCATTTTCGGCTCTGAAAATACTCCTCGGCGCGCTTGCGACCGTTGCGCTGATTGGCGCAATCTGCCTGATCGTGTTTATTGGCCTGCTTGGCGACTATCTGGAGGACGACGTGCTCACTGAAGCGCTGGAAATCGACCTTAGCTATGTAACGCTGGGGCAAAACTCCTATGCCTACTATATCGACAGCAACGGCAATATCCAGCAGCTGCAAAAAATCTATGCCGATGTGGACAGCCAATGGGTGGACTATGAGGATATCCCCGAATACCTTATCCATGCGGCGGTCGCCATTGAGGACAAGCGCTTTTACGAGCATCAGGGCGTGGACTGGATCCGCACCATCGGCGCCTGCCTTACCATGTTCGCCGGCTCGGACAGCTCCTTCGGCGGCTCGTCGATTACGCAGCAGGTGGTGAAAAATATCACGGGCGACGACGACGTAACCGTGCAGCGGAAGGTGCTGGAAATCTTCCGCGCGGCGGTGCTGGAAAAGAAGTACGACAAGACCGTGATTATGGAGTATTACCTGAATATCATCTATCTCGGCGAGCATTGCACCGGCGTGAAATCCGCCGCCGCTGCCTACTTCGGCAAGGAGCTGGAGGATCTGACCGCCGCGGAATGCGCCGCGCTGATCAGCATTACCAATAACCCCTCTAAATATAACCCCTATCGCACGACGCTGGATTCCGACGGCCTGACCGGCATGGAGGAAAACGACATCCGCCGCACCAACACGCTCTACGAAATGCACAACCAGGGCTACTTGACCGACGAGGAATATGAGGAGGCGCTGGCGGAGGAGCTTACGCTCAAGCGCGGGCTGGATGCGGAGGACCAGAACAAGGATTGCACCAGCTGCGGCTATCATGGCAAGCTTTCCACCTTTATTGAGAGCGAGGAGGGCTACTACTGCCCCAACTGTGGCGAGCTGACGGATATTGGCTCGGATGCCTCCGAATCCGTCTACTCTTGGTTTATGGATACCGTACTGGAGGATGTCGGCGAGGATATGGCCACGCAGATTTATGGCCTCGATTGGTCGAGCATGACGAGCGAGGAGCGCCACACCTTCATCAGCACCACCATCGCGCAGGGCGGCTACCACATCTATACCACGCTCGATATGGATGTACAGACTGCCATTGATAATATCTATCAGGATTTGAGCAAGATCCCCACCACGCAGAGCGTGCAGCAGCTCCAGTCCGCCATCGTGGTGATTGACAATGCTACCGGCGATATTGTGGGCATGGCCGGCGGCGTGGGGGACGACAAGGGCTTTGACGACTACAACCGCGCGACCGATGCGCTGCTGCAAACCGGCTCGGCCATCAAGCCGCTGGCGGTTTACGCGCCCGGCTTTGAATCCGGCCTGCTCACGCCCGCGAGCGTGATTGACGATTTGCCGCTGTATTATACCGGCTCGACGCCCTTCCCCAAAAACGACACCCGGACCTATTCCTATAGCCGCACGGTGCTGAGCGGTATCGTCAGCTCTGTCAACGCCGTTTCCGTGAACACGGTCAAGATGCTCGGCACGACCTACTGCTTCAATTTCGCGAAGTATAAGTTCCGTCTCAACGGCATGGTGGAGACGTACACCAGCTCCTCCGGCACAGTCATGACCGACATTGACTATGCCCCGCTGGGCTTGGGTGCGCTGACAAGGGGCGTTACCGTGCGGGATATGGCGGCGGCCTACGCCACCTTTGCCAACAATGGCACATGGCGCAATGCCCGCACCTATACCAAGGTCTACGATTCCGACGGTAACCTTGTGCTCGATAATACGCAGGAATCCGACCAGATTCTCAGCGAAAAGACCGTAAACTATATCAATTACTGCCTCGACAACGCGGTCAACTCCGGCACCGGCACGGCTGCCGACCTCTCGAGCATGGGCATCGACGTGTGCGGCAAGACCGGCACGACCTCCTCGGCGAAGGACCGCTGGTTCTGCGGCTATACCAACTACTACACTGCCGCCGTCTGGTGCGGCTACGACAGCCCGGAGGTGATCACCCTCACCGGCACGACTACGAACCCTGCCTCGCGGCTGTGGAAGGCGGTGATGGAGCAGCTGCACACCGGCTTGTCGAGTGAGGTAATGTATGACGCAAGCGAAATGATTACCGTTTCGGTCTGTCTCGACTGCGGCAAGCTCGCCACCGATGCCTGCTATCTGGATCCGCGCTCGGCCTCCCGTGTTACTACGGCGCTGGTCTATCCGGAGGATGCGCCCACCGAAACCTGCGACTGCCATGTGTTGGTGGATTGGTGCGACAGCTGCAACGCGGTCGCGAACACCTATTGTAAGCAGCTGGCGGAGCTGGGGCTGAACACCATTTCGCAAAAGGCGCTTGTGGTGATGACGCAGGACGAGGTGGACGCCGTCTACCAGGCCTCCAAGAGCGGCCTCGGCTCGTCCTATTATTCCGACAATTATATCTATCTGATCAATGACGATGGTACGCCCGGCGTTTACTACGGGCTAAGCGGTTCGCTTACCTCCAATACGCTGCCGTATAAGGTCTGCACCACGCATACAGCCGAAAGCCTCGCCGGCCTTGTCACGGATGACGGCGGCGGAGAGGACGAGGAAACGCCATGATTTGGATTTCGGATGCATGGCGTGACTATGAGGTGCTGGATGCCTCCGACGGCGAGCGGCTGGAGCGCTGGGGAAAGTATACCCTTGTACGACCTGACCCGCAGGTAATCTGGAGCACACCCAAGACCGATCCGCGCTGGCAGAAATTCGACGCGCGCTATCTGCGCTCCGCCACGGGCGGCGGGCACTGGTCGGCGCATTCGCTGCCGGAGCGCTGGCAAATCCGCTACGGCGGCTACCTGACCTTCCATGTGAAGCCCATGAATTTCAAGCACACCGGCGTTTTCCCGGAGCAGGCCGTGAACTGGGACTATATCCGCGAAAGCTGCGCCTCGGCGCATCGCCCAGTGCGGGTGCTGAACCTGTTCGCCTATTCCGGCGGCGCGACACTTGCCGCCGCCGCGGGCGGCGCGGAGGTTTATCATGTCGATGCGGCCAAGGGAATGGTCGCGTGGGCAAAGGAAAACGCGATTGCTTCCGGGCTGGCGGATAAGCCCATCCATTGGATCGTAGACGACTGCGGGAAGTTTATCCAGCGGGAGCTTCGCCGCGGCCGCCGCTACGACGGCATCATTATGGATCCGCCCAGCTATGGCCGCGGGCCAAGCGGGGAAATCTGGAAGATGGAAACAAGCTTCTATCCCTTCCTGCTTGAGGTGGCGAAGCTGCTTACCGACGACCCCCTGTTTGTAATCATCAATTCCTATACGACCGGGCTCGCGCCCTCCGCTGTCGGCTATGCGGCCAATGCCGCCCTTGGCGCGCGCTACGGCGGGCGCACCGAGGTCGGCGAGCTGGGACTGCCCGTGCGCGATTCGGGGCTAACCCTGCCCTGCGGCGCGACCGGCAGATGGACCATCGCGTAAGAAATCAGGAAGAGGAAAGAATATTGAATACGACAATTACGGCCGAACACCTGTCCTTTACCTATCCGGGCGCAGACGATACTGCGCCCGGCGTGCGTGTGTTTGAGGACCTCAATCTCGAAATTGCTGAGGGCAGCTTCGTTGCCATTCTTGGCGCGAATGGCTGCGGGAAATCCACTCTGGCCAAGCATTTCAATTCCATATTGCTTCCGAGCGGCGGCAAGGTGTGGGTCTATGGCATGGATACCGCCAATGAGGAAAAGCTCCTCGCCATCCGCCGCACCGTGGGCATGGTTTTCCAGAACCCCGATAACCAAATCGTGGCCAATGTGGTGGAGGAGGATGTGGCCTTCGGCCCCGAGAATCTCGGCGTTGCCTCGCCAGAAATCCGCCGCCGCGTCGACAATGCGCTGAAAACGGTGGATATGTCCGCCTATAGCAGCCACGCGCCCCACCTGCTCTCCGGCGGGCAGAAGCAGCGCATTGCCATCGCCGGTGTGCTGGCGATGGAGCCCAGGTGCATTGTGCTCGATGAGCCGACGGCAATGCTCGACCCCAAGGGGCGGCGGGAGGTGCTCGATACCGTCCTGCGCCTCAACCGCGAGAAGGGTATTACCGTGATCCTCATCACCCACCACATGGATGAGGCCGCCCGCGCGCAGCGCGTGGTGGTGCTGCACCGCGGTGAGGTCGCTCTCGACGGCGCGCCGAAGGCGGTGTTTTCACACGTTGAGGAGCTGCACAAGCTGGGGCTTACCGCGCCGGACACGGTGGAGCTTTGCTACGCGCTCAACCGGCACGGCTTCCGGCTGCCGCTGGATTGCCTGCAGCCGGAGGAATGCGCGCAGTCGATTTGGAACGCGGGCAAGGCCTGAGCCGCAGGAGGAGATTATGCCATTATTGGAAGTGCGCAACCTGACGCATATCTATTCCCAGGGCACGCCCTTTGAGCATGTCGCGCTGGAAAATGTTTCGTTTTCTCTGGAAAAGGGGGAATTTGTCGGAATTATCGGGCATACCGGTTCCGGGAAATCCACCCTCATCCAGCATTTGAACGGCCTGCTGAAGCCAAGCGCCGGCACGGTGCTGCTCGATGGCACCGATTTGTGGAGCAGCAAGGCCTTTACCCGGCAGGCGCGGTTCCGCATCGGGCTGGTGTTCCAGTACCCGGAGTACCAGCTGTTCGAGGAAACCTGCTACGCCGATATCGCCTTCGGGCCGAAGAATATGAAACTCCCGCGCGAGGAAATCGACCGCCGTGTTCGCAAGGCGGCGGCGCTCGTGGGGCTGACGGATGAGCAGCTCAGGGCCTCTCCGTTCGACCTCTCCGGCGGGCAGAAGCGCCGTGTCGCCATCGCGGGCGTGATTGCGATGGAGCCGGAAATCCTGATTCTCGACGAGCCGACCGCCGGGCTTGACCCTGCCGGGCGGGAGGAAATCCTTGGCAATATCCTGGACTATCGCCGCCAGAACAAGGCCACCATTGTGATGGTCAGCCACTCGATGGACGATGTGGCGCGCATGGCGGATCGCCTGCTGGTGATGAACGAGAGCCATCTGGCTATGGATGGGACGCCGGAGGCGGTATTCCGCCGCGCCGACGAGCTGATGCAGATGGGGCTGGATATTCCCACCGTCACGCGGGTTTTCTCGGTGCTGCGCGAGAAGGGGTTGGATGTCCCCACCGTCTACACAATGGAGCAGGCGATTGCCGCTCTTACGGGGGACGCGCCATGCTGAAAGACATCACACTTGGACAGTTTTTCCCGGGAAATTCCTTCCTGCATCGCCTTGACCCGCGCACAAAGCTTTTGTGCGTGCTGGTATACATTGTTGCGCTGTTTGTGGCGGCGAACTGGCTTTCCTATGGGCTGTGCCTGCTGTTTCTGATTGCCGCGATTGCCGTTTCGCACATCCGTCCCAAGGCTTTCTTGAATGGCATGAGGCCGATGATTTTCCTGCTGTGTATGACGGCGATTTTGAACCTGTTTTTCACGCAGGGGGAAACAGTGCTGGTGCATTTCTGGGTGATTACCCTTACGCTCGAGGGCGTGTACCGGGCGTTTTTCATGCTGATGCGCATCCTGATGCTCATCACCAGCACCTTCCTGCTGACCTATACCACCTCTCCAATCGCGCTTACGGATGGGCTGGAGAGTCTGCTCGGCCCGCTGAAGGCGCTGCACGCGCCGGTGCACGAGCTGAGCATGATGATGTGCATCGCGCTGCGCTTTATCCCCACGCTGATTGAGGAAACGGACAAGATTATGTCCGCGCAGAAGGCGCGCGGCGCGGATTTTGAATCCGGCAGCCTCATAGAGCGGGCGAAGGCGCTTATTCCCGTGCTGGTGCCGCTCTTTATCAGCGCGTTCCGCCGGGCAGGGGAGCTTGCGACGGCGATGGAATGCCGCTGCTACCACGGCGGCGAGGGCCGCACGAAGATGAAGCTGCTGCGCTACCACCGCTGCGATTTCCTAGGCTTTGGCGTTACGTTTGCGCTGATTGCCGGGGTCGGCGTGCTGCGCGCGTTCGGGTGGTGAGGCTATGCGCAATATCATCTTAGAGCTTACCTACCTTGGCACAGCCTTCCACGGCTGGCAGAGCCAGAAGAATCTTTCAACCGTGCAGTCCACGCTCGAGGCGGCGGCCGCCGCTGTGGTGGGGCACAGCGTCCACATTACCGGCTGCGGCCGGACGGACGCGGGGGTGCACGCGAAAATCTACATCGCAAATTTCCGCACGGAAGCGACGATCCCTGCCGAGCGGCTGCCCTACGCGCTCAATACGCATCTGCCGCCGGATATTGTGGTGCTGCGCGCATGGGATACGCACGAGGGCTTCAACGCAATCGGCTCCTGCATGCGCAAGGAATATACCTATCACATCTATAATTCCCGCATCCGCGACCCATTCTATGTAGACCGGGCGTGGTTCTACCCGCGCCGCTTGGACGAGGGAATCCTGCAGGCTGCGGCGGATGCGTTCGTTGGGACGCACGATTTTGCCGCCGTGCGCAGCGTTGGCACCGAGGTCAAATCCACCGTGCGCACCGTATACGATTTTTCGGTAGAGAGGCGGGGCTGCCATATCACCCTGCGCGTATGCGCGAACGGCTTCCTGTACAATATGGCGCGTGCGATGGTAGGTACCGCCGTATACTGCGCCGAGGGGAAAATCGAGCCGCGGGACATCGGCGCGATTCTTGAGGCCGGAAATCGCACCGCCGCCGGCCCGACCGTTCCGGCGGGCGGGCTGTATATGACCCACCTGTGGTACGACGACGGGACGGAGCAATTCGATCGCTGCCACCCCCTTTCCTTTTGATATACCCTTTGTAGGAGGTTTTTATATGCAACCGAAGCTTTGCAGCAAATGCAAGAAAAATATCGCCGTGGTTTTCATCACCAAGGTGGAGAACGGCGTAACCATGAACGAGGGCTACTGCATCAAATGCGCCCGCAGTCTGGGCATTCCCCAGATTGACCAGGCCGTGAAGCAGATGGGCTTCAGCGACGAGGATTTGGACACCCTCTCCGACGAGATGAGCAATATGTTCGGCCAGCTCGACCGCGACGACGAGAGCGAGGACGACATGGATTCCCAAACGGCGACCTTCCCCATGCTCAACCAGCTTTTTGGCTCCGGTGCAGGCGCGCCCGAGGGATCGAACCTGCCCACCCCGCGCAAGGAGCAGCCCCGCAAAGAGGGTGGGGAGGAAGCTCCCAAACGGCGAACAAAGAAGCACAAGTTCCTCGACACCTACTGCATGGATTTGACCGGCCGCGCGCGGGAGGGTAAGCTGGACGTGCTTGTTGGCCGCGAGGTCGAGCTGGAGCGCGTGATCCAGATCCTCAACCGCCGCCAGAAAAACAATCCCTGCCTGATCGGCGAGCCGGGCGTTGGCAAGACCGCAATCGCCGAGGGGCTCGCGCAGCGGATTGCGAGCGGCGATGTGCCGTATAAGCTGCGCGATAAGGAGGTTTACCTGCTCGACCTGACCGCGCTGGTCGCCGGCACGCAGTTCCGCGGCCAGTTTGAAAGCCGCATGAAGTCGCTCATCGGCGAGATTAAGGAGTGCGGCAACATCATCCTTGTCATTGACGAGGTGCATAACCTTGTCGGTGCGGGCGACGCGGAGGGCTCCATGAACGCCGCCAATATTCTCAAGCCCGCACTCTCGCGCGGCGAGGTGCAGGTCATTGGCGCGACCACCTTCAACGAGTACCGCAAGTATATTGAGAAGGATTCTGCGCTCGAGCGGCGCTTCCAGCCTGTCACGGTGGAGGAGCCGTCCATTGAGGACGCCTGCAAAATCATGCAGGGCGTTGCCCAGAGCTATGCCGCTTTCCACGGCGTGACCATCTCCCCGGAAATCGCGCGGCAGTGCGTGGTGCTTTCCGAGCGTTATATTACCGACCGTTTCCTGCCCGATAAGGCCATTGATTTGCTCGACGAGGCCTGCTCGGACGTGAACCTGCGCAGCAAGGAGATTTCCATGCTCGCCGAGAAGAAAAAGGAGCGCGACGACTACGAGCTGGAGCTGCAAATGCTTACCGACAGCCAGGGCGAGCCGAATTATGAGCGCATGGCGATTCTGCGCAGCAAGCTTATGAAGCTCGCCGGAGAAATTGAAGCGCTTGAGGCCGTGCCGCCCCCGGCGGTCACGATGGAAAACCTCGCGAGAATTATCGAGCTATGGACGAAAATCCCCGCCTCCAAGATCAAGGCGCAGGAATACGCCCAGCTTGACGGCCTCAAGGGACGCCTGCTTGAGCATATTGTCGGGCAGGATGAGGCGGTGGACGCGGTCACCCGCGCGATTCGCCGCCACCGGGTCGGCATTTCGCCGAAGCGGCGCCCGGCGTCGTTCATTTTCGTCGGCCCCACGGGCGTGGGAAAGACGGAGCTGGTTCGCTGCCTCGCTGACGACCTGTTTGATTCTGTGGACAGCCTGATTCGCCTAGATATGTCCGAATACATGGAAAAGCACACGGTTTCCAAGCTCATTGGCTCGCCTCCGGGCTATGTGGGCTACGACGAGGCCGGGCAGCTCACCGAAAAAATCCGCCGCAAGCCCTATTCGGTGGTGCTTTTTGACGAGATTGAGAAGGCGCACCCAGACGTGATGAATATCCTCCTGCAGGTGCTCGATGATGGGCGCATTACGGATGGACAGGGGAGAACCGTGAATTTTGAAAATACCATCATCGTCATGACCTCCAACTGCGGCTCGGATGCGGGCGTGAGCGGCATCGGCTTCGGCCGCACGGACGCGGAGGCGACCAAGGACAAGACCATGAAGGCGCTTTCCGGCTTCCTGCGTCCGGAGTTCCTCAACCGGGTGGATGAAATCATCACCTTTAACCACCTGACACGGGAGAATTTCCTCCATATCGCGGATATTATGCTTGCCGAGCTAAAGGGCAGTCTGGCCGACCGCGGCCTGAGCCTGACATGGGGCGAGGATTTGCGGGAATTTCTCGCGCAGAAGGCGTTTTCCACTGTCTATGGCGCGCGCAACCTGCGCCGCACCATCCAGCGTGAGCTGGAGGATCCCATCAGCGAGCTGATTATCAATTCGTTTGAGCATCCCATTTCCACCATTAGCATCTCGATTGAGGAGGGAGAGGTGAAGCTCCTCGCCTGCTGAGTCGCGGATCAGGATATCGACGCTTTCCGATTACCATGCGTGGTCGGGTGCATTGCACCCCCCCCCCCGGGGACGCGGGGGTTGGGCGGGGGGGGGGCGGAAATATATTTTTTGTGGTATTAAAAAAAACCCGCCCCCCCCCCCAAAAGGCCAAAGG
>JAJQFT010000018.1 GCA_021200975.1 Bacillota bacterium
AAACTCAATCGCTTTTTTCTATACCTTGGTCTCACATCTATTGTAACGTTACATCTATTGTAACGTTACACTGGATTTTTTCATTTTTTCTGCCCGGAACTTGACAAAATTCCCCGCTTTCTATATAATGGTTGCACCGGGGAAGCCCGGAAATCGTAGAAAAGAGGTACATACAATGGCTGACCAACTAAGTGTGCACGTTTCCGAGGAGTTTTCCCCTGCAGATATGGTGGAAAAGATGGCCGAGGATTGGCGCAAAAATGGCTACACCGTGACCGTGACCGAACTTGGAAACTCCATGTCCATGAAGTTTGAGAAGGATACCGGAGGGCTCAATTTCGTGATGGGAATGTCCGTGGGCGTGACCGCGACCCTGAATTGCAGCGGCGGCACGCTGAACGTCACCTACAGCAATGTCGCGTGGGACGGCAAGATCATCGCTTTCGTGATTGGCTGGTTTATTTGCTTTATCCCGATCGTCACCGCAATCATCGGCACGGTTAACCAGCTCGACCTGCCCAAGAAAATCAGCAGCGACGTCATGGCGCGCGTTTACTGAGCCGGTATAAGGGAAATAAAAATTGGGGCGCATTGCTTTTCCCGCAATGCGCCCTCTTTTTACGTTGTGCCGCCAAGCCCGAAGCTGACGGCGATGGCGGTATCGACCATGCTCATGTGCCGCTCGTCCAAATGCCCCATGTGCTCGCGCAGCCGCCGCTTGTCGATGGTGCGGATTTGCTCGAGCAGGATCACGCTGTCCTTGCTCAGGCCGACGCTTCCGCCCGCGATGTTGATGTGGGTCGGCAGCCGCGCCTTCCCCGTCTGGCTGGTGATGGCGGCCGCGATGACCGTGGGCGAGTGGCGGTTGCCGGTGTCGTTCTGGACGATGAGCACCGGGCGCGTGCCGCCCTGCTCGCTGCCGACCACCGGGGAAAGGTCTGCGTAATAAATGTCGCCCCGCTTTACCGATGGATCCATGTGCTTCACTCTCCGATATTTGTTGGCGCTACACGGGAAAACCCTATGTAACGTTTCCGAGAGTATTTTCCCACGCTCACAGGGAATTTATACCGGTTTTGCCATCAAAATATCCTATGAAGCACCGGCAAAAATGCTACAGAAAAGCAAAATTTTCGAGCGTAATCGTCAGGATTTTCCGACCCTGCCAAAGAATCTCCGAGCGCTGCGGCAAATCCGCCGCGTCCAGCCAGACATCGATATGCAGCGCGTCGGACTCGTAGGTATCGTCCACCGCGATGCACAGGCAGCCGCCCTCCACGGTGGTGTAATTCAGGTAGCCGCTGCGCAGCGAGCGCAGCATCGCCCACGGCGCGGCAACCGGCGAGAGCCTGCCATCGGCCAGCAGCGGGAAGGCAAGCGCAATATCATCAAAGAGCAGCTTCCCGCCCGAGGCGGAAACCTGCCCCGTGATGCCCGCAATCTCCGCCGGCGCCTCCACCTCGAAATCCACCGTGCCATCGGCCTGCACCGTGCAGGCAAGGGTGAAGCACTGGGTATAGCTGTCAAAATCCGCCGTAATCACGGCGGTAAATTCGCAGGCCGCGGCATTCAGGCGCGCGCGAAGCTCCAGCGCGCGCGAAAGCCCCGAATCCTGCCCGGCGCAGCCGCATAGCACGAGGGCGCAAAGCAGAAGCCCGATTCGCTTTTTCATATTTCCCCACCTCGGAAAAGCCTATGCCGCCGAGGCGAACTTATTCCTCCTGCTGCGCGCGCTTTAGGCCCAGCGTTGAGCGCGAAATGACCGCAATCGCCATCAGCAGAATCAGCACGCCGACCACGCTGCCCGAAATCGAGAGCATCCTCCGGCGGAAGAGTGGGTCCTGCCCGGCGGGGGCGAAGGTGGAAAGCAGGGTTGCCTCGAGCGAAATCATCGACACGCAGGCTGCCGCCAGCGTGATGATGCGCGTGACGGAAACGAGCGGACTATCGTACTGGCGCGCCCGGAGGAGGTTGACGATGGAGCGCGCGAACATGACGAAGGTATAGGTGGCCATTGTAATCGCAGTGATGCTGCTATGGCGCACGATGCGCTCCTCGCTTACCATATAAACAAGCATACCGGAAATGGCGAGGTTCATGGCGACCAGAATCCAGCCGCAGTTGCGGGAGCGGCGAAGCTCCTCGCGCCGGTTCTCGCCCGGCTCGTAGCGGCGGGTGTGGCGCGAGAGATAGAAGCGCATCACGGCAAGGCAAATGTAGTAAGCCGCGGTGGAATAGTACCAGCTCGACGCATGGTACAGCCCGAGGAAGAGCTGAAACACGCCGTAGGCCAGGTTCCATGTGAAGCTGCCATAGAGCGTGAAGCTGACGCGCAGGCGCAAATCCTCTGTCCAGCGGCGAAGGTGGCGGTTCTCGTGCCGGAAATCCTGCATCCTTGCCACCGCCCCCGGCACGCGGGCAAGCCAAACGACAAGGGTATAGGCCGCGATGGCATAACAAAGGCAGTCCTGCGCAACGCTCTCACCGGGGAAGGCGAACAGGTCAACCAGAAACGCTACGGCGACCGGCGCGAGCGCGAGAAGCACGGCGGTGGGCGGGAAAAGGAGATTTTTCCCGAATTTTTTCAGCTTTTCCATTTTCCCGCCTCCTTTCCCCTATCATACCACGATTTGCGGAAATTGTAAAGGGAGGAGGCGGATTGGCGCACAGGGAAAATTTTTGACGGTTAGGGCGAAAATTTGGAATTCCCCTCTTGTGCCCGGCGGAAAAATCGTGTATAATAGGATGAATTTTGAATTTGGAGGGATGTATATGCTGCTTGGCTGCATTGCGGCGGCGTCCGCCCTGATCGCGCTGGGCGTCTGCTTCGGCACGGGCGCGTTCTCTGGCCTGCAATGGCTTTGGGAGCTTCCGGTTTCTTTCCTCGGGAGCTTTCTGGGCTTGGGGCTGCTTGCCTTTCTATTCCTCGTGATTGCCTGCGCGACGGTGGATACATCGAAGCCGCAGGAGCACGACAGCAAATTTTTTCGCGCCATTGGGGTGCTTTATTCCGGCGCCATCTGCACGCTTGTGCAGGCGCGGATACACAAGCGCGGGCTGGAGCAGCTGCCAAAATCCGGCCGCTTCCTGCTCGTGTGCAACCACCTGAGCGATATGGATCCCGTGATCCTGCTGCGCTATTTCGGCACGAGGGAAATTACCTTCCTGTCCAAGTGGGAAAACTCCAGCATGTTCGTGGTGGGCAAGATTATGCACAAAATCAAGTGCCCGCTGGTGAATCGCGAGAACGACCGCGAGGCGCTGCGCACAATTGTCCAGAGCATCGACCTGATTAAAAACGACGAGCTTTCCGTAGCCGTGTTTCCGGAGGGATATGTAAGCAAGGATCACAAGCTCCACCCCTTCCGCAGCGGCGTGCTGAAAATCGCGCTCAAGGCGCAGGTGCCAATCGTGGTGTGCACACTCACCAATACCCAGCACGTTTTCCACAATGCCAAGCGCCTGCGCCACACGGATGTGGACTTCCACCTGCTCGGCGTGATTCCATTTGAGGAGCTGAAGGGGCACACCGCCGTGGACATCGGCAACCGCATTCACGACATGATGGCGCGCGACCTTGGGCCGCAGAACGTGCTTTGTGAGGAATAATTACCAATTTGGAGGATTGGATATGAAAAACAGCGAAAAAACCCTGGATATGATTGTCAATCTGTGCAAAAATCGGGGATATGTCTATGCCGGCTCCGAAATTTACGGCGGCCTCGCCAACTCTTGGGACTATGGCCCGCTGGGCGTGGAGCTGAAAAACAATGTGAAGAAGGCATGGCTGAAGAAATTTGTGCAGGAGTCGCCCTATAACGTGGGGCTGGACGCCGCTATCCTGATGAATCCTACCACATGGGTCACCACCGGCCATGTTGGGAATTTCTCCGACCCGCTGGTGGACTGCCGCGGCTGCGGCGCGCGTCAGCGCGCGGATCAGCTGATTTCCGCCGCCGAATCCGGTAAGGGCGTGAATGTGGACGGCATGAGCTTTGACGAAATGGACGCTTTTATCGCCGCCCATCCGGATGTGGTCTGCCCCAACTGCGGCAAGCACAACTTCACCCCCATCCGCAAATTCAACCTGATGTTCAAGACCCAGATCGGCGTGACGGAGGACTCCGCCTCCACCGTATATCTGCGCCCGGAAACGGCGCAGGGCATCTTTGTTAACTTCGCAAATATTCAGCGCACCACCCGCAGGAAGCTGCCCTTCGGCGTGTGCCAGGTGGGCAAGGCCTTCCGCAACGAGATCACTCCCGGCAATTTCACCTTCCGCACCCGGGAATTTGAGCAGATGGAGTGCGAATTTTTCTGCCAGCCCGATACGGACTTGGAGTGGTTCGCCTACTGGAAGGATTTCTGCAAAAACTGGCTGATTTCTCTTGGCATCAAGGAGGAATCCCTGCGCCTGCGCGACCATGACCCGGCGGAGCTGGCGTTCTATTCCCGCGCCACCACGGATATTGAATATCAGTTCCCCTTTGGCAATGGCTGGGGCGAGCTCTGGGGCATCGCCGACCGGACGGACTATGACTTGGGGCGGCACCAGCAGGCCAGCGGCAAGAGCTTGGAATACTTCGACCAGGAAAAGGGCGAGCACTATATCCCCTATGTGATTGAGCCGAGTCTTGGCTGCGACCGGGTGGTTCTGGCATTCCTGTGCGAGGCCTATGACGAGGAGCAGGTGGGCGTGGACAAGAAGGGTAACCCCGACATCCGCACGGTGCTGCACCTGCACCCCAGCCTTGCCCCCTTTAAGGCGGCGGTTCTGCCCCTGAGCAAAAAGCTTAGCCCCAAGGCCGAGGAGATTTACCATACGCTGCAAAAGGATTTCATGGTGGACTTTGACGACACTGGCTCCATCGGCAAGCGCTACCGCCGCGAGGATGAAATTGGCACGCCGCTGTGCGTGACCGTCGATTTCCAGACCGTCGGCGACGAAAATACCCCGGCGGACAACTGCGTGACCGTCCGCAACCGCGACACGATGGAGCAGGTGCGCATCCCGATCTCCGAGCTGAAAGAATATATTGCAAACTTCTGCGAATTTTAAGCGCGGGCGGGCTCCCGGACGGAAGCTGCCCCGTTTGGCCGCCGCGTCCTCGCGGCGGCCAAAAATTTTGGCTCTATGTCAATAGTTGGGGTAGGGAGGAAATAAGAAAAGATTCCTGTCGTGT
>JAJQFT010000075.1 GCA_021200975.1 Bacillota bacterium
CTGGATTTCAGCAACATTGGCAACATGAGCTTGTTCGGCGGGGTGTTCTTTATGCTGAACCTGTTCTATCTATCCTACAGCTTAGAATACGTTTCGCAGCGAATGGGAGAAAGGAGAGAGAAACGAAGATAATGTTTGAATGGATTTCGGAGCATTCGCTCGTCCTGCTGCTGCTAATTGGCACTCTATTCACCCTCTTCTGGCTGCTCCGCTACAAAGACCGCCTGCGGATGCGGTGGTGGACGGCGATTCCGCTGGCGGTGGCACACACGCTGGTCGGCGTTCTATCCGTCAAGGCCTTCGCCGTGCTGGAGACGCTGGATTTCAGCAACATTGGCAACATGAGCTTGTTCGGCGGGGTGTTCTTTATGCCGCTGGCCTACTTCCTCGGAGCGAAGCTCTCCCGGCGGGACACGGCTACCGTGTTCGACGTGTTCACCCCCTGCATGGTGTTCACCGTCATGTGCGCCCGCATCAACTGTATCATCTCCGGCTGCTGTCACGGAAAAGTGATTCCCGGCACAGACGGCCTGCAGTGGCCCACCCGGGAGGCGGAGATCCTGTATTACCTGATCCTGCTGGTCATCCTCTATCGCAAGACGGAGAAGCGGGAGGAGCGGGGACTGCTGTACCCCCTTTACATGATGTCCTATGGAGCGGTTCGATTTTTCATTGAGGGTTTCCGGGCATCCAGTAGCACATCCATTTTTCACGTCAGCCATATCTGGGCAGCAATTGCGTTCTGCCTGGGGTTGAGTATATATTCTGAAATGAAGAGTAAGAAAGCACGGAGGTAAAACGTATGCTAAAACGAATTTTGAGGCGATATTTATCGCTGACCCTGGCACTGGTAATGGTGCTCTCGCTGTTACCAGGAGGAATCATGACTGCTTATGCAGCGGAAACTCTGTCTGGCCTGACAGTGGACGACCTGTCTGTGCAGTATACAAACGGAACTTGGAGCGCCAGCGGCACGACCATCAATGGCTCCGCAACTGGTGAAGATGGACTGTGCTCTAACAGTTCAGAAACATCCACATTGGTGCTGACCAACGAGAAAACATCCACCGCAAAGCTGATGTTCAATTACACGGTGACGTTGAACGATGGCAGCGTAACTGTCGGCGGCACTTCTGTCTCGTCAGACGGCACCTACAGCTACAGCGGCGACATCGAGGACGACGGCACGCTGCAGATCGTTCTTACATCAGGAGTTGGAGCGAACTATACCACATCCATTACCATCACCGATATCTATCTGCTTGTAGAGCAGGATGTCACTACCACCTTTGCAGTGGCGGAAAACGGCTCCTATACGGTGAACGGGTCGGAGATCACGGCATCCACCACCTACACCCAGTCCTCTACCACGGCCTACTCGCTGGCAGCCACGCCTGCGGATGGTTACCAGTTTCTGGGCTGGTACAGCACGACGGACGGGAAGTATCTCTCCACCAGCGCCTCTACCTCCCTCTACCTTTCCTCTGACCAGACGGTGACGGCTGTGTTTGGATCGACAAATGCGCCTGTATTTGAAACAGGCGGCGGACGGTTTACCGACCTGAATGAAGCGGTGGCCTATGCTCAGAAGATGAGTGCCTCCCGCATTACGTTGGTAGCAGACGGCACATTGCCCGCAGGCGATTACACCATTCCTGCTGGAATCACACTTTTGATTCCCTTTGATGACGCTGGCACTTGTTATACTACCGAGCCGGCGTATAGTTACAATACTTCTTGGACTTCACCCGTTGCCTACCGCACCCTGACAATGGAGAGCGGAGCATCCATTACAGTAAATGGCTCTCTCAGCATCAGCGCAAAAGTAAATGCAGCGGGGAGCGGAAGCGGTAATTTGAACAAATCTGGCGGCTCTACAATTGGCAGCTATGGATATGTCTACATGGAAGATGGCAGCAGCATTACCATTGGCAATGGCGGTGGACTGTACTGCTGGGGTTATCTCTCCGGCAATGGCGAAGTAACAGCGGAATCCGGAGCTGTTGTTTATGAGCCGTTCCAGCTTGCTGATTTTCGAGGAGGAGGTGCCACCTCAAGCATGACAAGTGGAGTGTTCCCCCTTTCTCAGTGGTATTTGCAGAACATTGAAGCAAAACTCACGATTAAAGCCGGTGCAAGTGAGTATGGATTTACCGCCCTTTATGCTTCGAATACGACTGTTGGTTCTTCAGTAGCACTGGTTGGTTCCAGCGGCATGTTTCAATTAGAGAGCGGTTCCAGTCTGGTGAAATCTTATGACCCGTCCACTGACCGCACATCCTTTGAGATTTACGGAGACGCTACTTTGGGCAGCATCTCCTTGTCAATTATGTCGGCGGTGACTATCAATTCCGCTAATTATAAGCTGCCTCTGAATACGAATATAGATCTTATCATACATTCCGGTACTACAACGGTGAGTCAGGATATTGATGTTCTTCCCGGTGTGGAAATGACGGTCGATGCAGGAGCAACACTTACCGTTTCGTCTGGAAGCAACGTCTATCTTTATGACCTGGAGGATTGGGATAACAGTTATTTCTATGGTTCTGCTGTCCGCCCGACCGTTTACTCCCCAACCCGAACTTATACGAGATCTAACAGCAATCTAAAAGATGCGGTTCTTGATGTAAACGGCACCGTAAATGTGAGCGGCGGCCTGTATACAACAGAAAGCGGCGCAGCCATTATAAGCAGTGAGGGCACCGGCAAGGTCATCATGACCAACGGAGCGGGAACAGAAACGACAACTCAACAGGCAACGCAATCCGGGACGTCTGTTACTTATGTCGATATTAGCATCACTTCCGCCCAGCTCATGAACGGCGATGGCAGCTACACCGTCACCGAGGGCGCAACCTCCAACACCACCTACACCTATAACAAGAGCGAGGAGAAGTGGGTGACGGCCTGCACCGAGCACACCGCCGGCGAAGCAGTCATTGAAAACGAGGTCGCAGCCACCTGCACCGAGTCCGGCTCCTATGACAGCGTGGTTTACTGCACCGTCTGCGGCGAGGAGATCAGCCGGGAGACGATTGTAGTGGAAGCTACGGGACACAGCTATACCAGCGAAGTGACCACCGAGGCCACCTGCACCGAGGATGGTGTGATAACCTATACCTGCTCTGTCTGCGGCGACACTTATACCGAAACCATCTCCGCCCTGGGTCACGAATGGGGCGAAGGTGTGATTACCACAGAAGCCACCTGCACCGAGGAGGGCGTTCTGACCTACACCTGTTCTCGCTGCGGTGAGACCAAGACCGAGGCCATTTCCGCAACTGGACATACGGTAGTGGTGGACGAGGCTGTTGCGGCCACCTGCACCGCATCCGGCCTGACCGAGGGCAGCCACTGCTCCGTCTGCGGCGCAGTCATCGTGGAGCAGGAGGTCGTTCCGGCGCTGGGTCATGACTATACCAGTGAAGTGACCAAAGAGGCGACCTGCACCGAGGACGGCGTAATCACCTATACCTGCACACGCTGCGGCGACACCTACATGGAAACCATTTCCGCCACAGGCCACAGCTATGAGGCGGTTGTCACCGCCCCCACCTGCACAGAGCAGGGCTACACCACTTACACCTGCTCTGCCTGCGGCGACAGCTATGTGAGCAATTATGTGGATGCGCTGGGTCACAGCTATGACGAGGGCGTTGTCACCAAGGAGGCCACCTGCACCGAGGACGGCGTGATGACCTACACCTGCACCGTCTGCGGCGAGACAAAGACGGATACAATTGCAGCAACCGGGCACACCTATGTTGGCGAGGTCACGACTCCTGCCACCTGCACGGAAGACGGTGTGATGACGTGGACTTGTAGCGTCTGCGGTGATTCCTATACTGAGGTCATCCCATCTACGGGGCACACCTATGAGGCCGTCGTTACGGAACCCACCTATACGACAAGGGGTTACACCACCTACACCTGCACCGTCTGCGGCGACAGCTATATTGCTGACGAGACCGATTATCTCTCTGGCTGGGCGACCACTGATGAGGGAACTCAGTATTATGAGGGCGGTTCGTTCAAGACCGGCCTGACTACGATTGACGGCGAGCTGTATTACTTCGATGAGAGTGGGTATGCCGTCACCGGCCTGACCGGAATTACGGATGAGGGCGGAACGTTCCACTACTACTATTTCGGGACAGATTTTAAGGCGTATAGGAACGGGACTTATGCGCTTGATGAAACACAGACCGAAGGACTGATTGAAGCGGGAAGTTACGCTTTCGATGAAAACGGCATTCTTCAATTGAGCGGGTGGGTCATCATCAATGGCTTTGTCTACTATTATGACCCGGATTCCCACACGGCAGTGACAGGGATTCAGCGGGTACCATATCCCACCATTTTGGACGGATACAGTGCTGCTGAGGATGATATTGATAATGTAAGCTACCCGGACGCCGAGACCTCCCTCTTCATTTTTGGCGCTGACGGCGTGTTCCAGATCGAGCAGAATGGATTCTGTGAATACGATGGAGAAACTCGCTGGGCGGTCAACGGGCAGATTCCCTGGCACGCTGGTCTTGTGCAGGATGAAGGTGAAACGTATCCTGGAACGTATTACTATTTCTCGACCAATGGGCAAGTGAAGGGTCAGACATACTATATCACGAAAACCAATGGGCTTAAGCCGCAGGGATACTATGTGTTTGATTCGGACGGCAAAATGGTCTTAAAGTATGGAATTGTCGAGGAAAATGGATCCCTGTATTATTACAATGAGAATGGCGCAAAAGAATATGCCGGCCTGATCCAAATCGACGGCAGTTACTACTATGTCAATAGCAGCTTCCAGGTTGTCCACGACTGCACCTACTACGTTTCCAAGACGAATGGCCTGATGGATGCGGGATATTACACCTTTGATGAAGATGGGAAAATGGTCACCTCGTTGAACGGCATTGTCAAGGAAACAGAGGATACCTGGTACTATTATGTGAATGATGTAAAAACCTATGCCGGATTGATCGAAATTGATGGGTACTACTATTATGTGAGAACTTCCGGCGAGGTGGTGCATGGCTGCACCTACTACATCTCGAAAACCAATGGCCTGATGGCTGCCGGGTATTATACCTTTGATGAAGACGGCAAAATGGTGACAGATTTGGA
>JAJQFT010000115.1 GCA_021200975.1 Bacillota bacterium
GCGATTGCCGCCGGTGAGCCCGTCCTCTCCCCGATGCCCGGCGTGGTGATTCAGGTGAAGGTCAAGGTTGGGCAGGCGGTGAAGGCCGGCGAGGTGCTGGTCATCCTCGAGGCCATGAAGATGGAAAACGAAATCGTTGCGCCCAAGGCCGGTACTGTCGCGCAAATTGTGGCCGACAAGGGCGCGAGCGTGGATTCCGGCGCGCCTCTGGTTGTCCTCGCGTAGGGAGGAGAGCCAATGCTTGCATTTAGTATTTCCGATGTTTTGATGAAGCTGCTCAATAGCTCCGGCTTTTCGCAGTTTTTCACGGGCTCGTGGCAGAATCTCGTGATGATTATCATCGCCTTCGTGCTGCTGTACCTCGGCATCGTCAAGAAGTTCGAGCCGCTGCTGCTCGTGGGTATCGCCTTTGGCTGCCTGATGAGCAACATTCCCGGCGCGGGGCTGTATAACCAGTCCATCTGGGATGCCTTTATGGACGAATCGAGCGAGTACTACCACAGCTATGGCTACGTCATGGCCAATGGCGGCCTGATTGATATTCTCTACATCGGCGTCAAGTCCAGCCTGTATCCCTGCCTGATTTTCATGGGCGTGGGCGCCGGCACCGATTTTGGCCCGCTGCTGAGCAATCCCAAGACCATGCTCATGGGCGCCGCGGCGCAGCTGGGCGTGTTCGCCGCCTTCTTCGGCGCGGTTTGCATGGGCTTCTCCGGCGCGGAGGCTGCTTCCATCGGCATCATCGGCGGCGCGGACGGCCCGACCGCCATCTACCTCACCTCCAAGCTTGCCCCGCAACTGCTGGGCGCGATTGCCGTAGCGGCGTATTCGTATATGGCGCTGATCCCGCTGATCCAGCCGCCGTTTATGAAGCTGCTCACCACCGATAAAGAGCGCAAGATTGTCATGAAGCAGACCCGCGTCGTGTCCAAGACCGAGAAGATCATCTTCCCGATTCTGATGTTCGTTTTCGTCGCCTGCCTGCTGCCCGATACCGCCCCGCTGATTGGCTGCCTGATGTTCGGCAACCTGCTCAATGTCTGCGGCGTCACCAAGCGCCTGAGCGACACCGTGCAGAACGCGCTGATGAACATCGTTTGCATCCTGCTCGCGATTTCCGTGGGCGCTACGATGGTCGGCACGACCTTCCTCACCCTCGATACCATCAAGATTGTCGTGCTGGGTGTGTGCGCCTTTATCCTCTCCACCGTCGGCGGCCTGCTCATGGGCAAGCTGATGTGCTGGCTCACCAAGGGGCAGATCAACCCCCTGATTGGCTCGGCCGGCGTGTCCGCCGTGCCGATGGCCGCGCGCGTATCGCAGGACGTGGGCAAGAAGTACAACCCCACCAACTATCTGCTCATGCACGCTATGGGCCCCAACGTGGCCGGCGTGATTGGCTCCGCCCTCGCGGCGGGCGTGCTGCTGGCCATCTTCGGCGGCTGAGCGCGCATCCATTGCAAAATTCGAAAAAATCCCCGGCACGCGCCGGGGATTTTTGCACCTTTGCCGCGCCTGCGGCATATACTGTCGGGAGGTGAGGCGTATGCCAATAGTGCAAACGGAACTTCCCACCACGGCGGAGATCTGCGTGGCGGAGATTGAAAAGCTTACCGAAGCCTACCCCTTCTGCCGCTCCGAGGAGCTGGCGGTGACGGCCTTTGGCCGACCAATCCGCACGCTGGTGATTGGCTCGGGCGCGCGCAAGGTGCTCTACAGCGCGTCGCACCATGCCAACGAGTGGATTACCACGCCCCTGCTGCTGAAATTCTGCGAGGAGCTGGCCGAGGCCATCGCCTCCGGCGGGGAGCTGGGCGGCGTGAGCGGCGCGGCGGTGAACGAGGCCGCGACCATCTACATGGTGCCGATGGTGAACCCGGACGGGGTGGATCTGGTGACGGGCGCGATCGAGCCGGGCAGCCTGCAATACGAGGCCGCCGCGACGCTTGCCGAGCGTTACCCCTCGATTCCCTTCCCGGAGGGCTGGAAGGCCAACCTGCTCGGCGTGGATTTGAACCTCAATTATCCCGCCGGGTGGCTGCAGGCGCGCGAAATCAAGTTTGAGCAGGGCTATACCCGCCCCGGCCCGCGCGATTATGTCGGCCGCAGCCCGCTCAGTCAGGCGGAAACGCGCGCTCTGGCGGGCTATACCGAGGCGGTCGATCCCGCGCTTGTGCTGGCCTATCACACGCAGGGCAGGGAGATATACTGGCAGTATGCCGATATGGAGGTGCCCGGGGCGCAGGCGCTGGGCGAGCAGTTCGCGGCGCTGAGCGGCTATCGCCTCGCCGAGGTTCCGTATGAATCCTCCTTCGCGGGGTATAAGGATTGGTTCATCCGCTTTTTCGGCCGCCCGGGCTACACCATCGAGGCGGGCGCGGGCACGAACCCCCTGCCGCTGGAGCAGTTCACGGAGATTTACCGCGACAACCTCCCCATCCTGCTCACCGCCGCGCTGGGAATTTAAGGAAAGCACCGGGCAAAGCGGCCGATAAGGCTGTACTGCCCGGCGCTGCTTTTTCCAAAAAATATTTGATAAAGCGGTAAGCGCGTGCTGCGCTCCGCTTTTTCTTGGGCGCTTTGCACAGCTTGTGCGCGAAGAAATTGGTGAATTTACCAAATTTTTGCTTTTTCGGATGCTTTGCTGAGCAAATTTCCCCTCTTGCCCGTTATATGAGTAGAGGCTCGCGACGCGCCCGGAAAAATGCGAAGGGAGAAAAAACGATGAAAAAAGGATTTATCATTACGCTTGCCATGGTGCTTGCGTTTGGCTGCTTCGGCTGCTCCGTCGAGGAGCCGGAGCAGAGCAACAACAGCCTCTTTACCGACAGCTTCTGCGGGGACGTGGTGCAGATTGCCTGCCTGCCCTGCGGGGTGGTCAGCGGGGAGCAGGTCGGGCCGGTGCTGGAATATCTGCAAAGCCTCACCCTCACCAAAACCGACGAGCACCTGCACACCACCTCGGAAGATGGACAGCAGCTGTATGGGCTCTTTTTCATATCCTTCCGAAAATCCAACGGCTATGAGGCGTCACTTATGATGAACACCCTAAAGCTCACCAGTACAAGCAGCATGGAGGACGTGGAAAAGTTCAGCTATGTTGCAGTTGAGGAATTTATTTCTGGCCTGCAGGAGGCGTTCGAGCAGGGGCTCGCCCTGAGCGAAGCCGAGGGCGATACGTAGGCGGCAATTCCTGAATTTCCAGAACGTGACGGGAAAATAACGCCGCTTTTTCCAAAAAACATTTGACAAAGCGGGAAGCGTATGCTATACTGAAGATGAAAAACAAAAGAAACGGAGGCGATACCCATGGGCTAGCGGGATCTTTTTCGGCTGCAACCGATTTTCCGGGAGGTGATTTGTCCCAATAAGTGTAGCACAGGAAACCCGTGACGATACTCAATATGGAGGGAAACCGATTATGAAAAAAATAATCTCTTGGATTCTTATTGTTTGCATGATGCTTCCGTTCTGCCTCACGGCAAATGCGGCGAATACCAGCGCGGACGGCTCGGAGCCGAGTGTAGCCGACCGCATTGAGAGCATGGTTTCGGCGGCATATTCCGATATACCCGGGGAGTATACGGTGGGAAGCGCCGCGGCTATCTATAACGCGGATTCGGAGAGCGTGTACTATGTAGCGCCGATTTTCCGGGAGTCCGAATGCGTGGGCACGGTGCAGGTGGATTCCGGCGGCCATGTAACGCTGACGGACGAAACCACCCTTTATACCAATATGGCCGGGCTGAGCGCCGACTATCTGCTGTACACCTCTGGAGGGATTGTGTATGCGCAGACGTCGGGAGAAATTATCGCGCTGTACGATACCGGCTTTGACGTGGGCGCGGACGAGGCGTTTGAAGCGCTGTCATATGCGGACAAGCTTGCGGCCGCCAGCCAATGCGCGGACGCGTCCTCCGGCTTGGACGTTGCCGCCGCAATCGCGCAGACCGGGCAGATTGTGATTGACGACCCCGGCGTGTCTGTCTGCAGTGTTGTTCCGGCGATAGAAGCACAAACATGCGCGATAACGAATTTTGTAAGTCAGAGCAACCAATATCTTTGCTGGGCGGCCTGCGTTGCGACGATTGTGAACTATAAAACGTCCTATAGTGGAATTACAGACAAAGCTGTTGCGAAAGCCATTGACTATGGGTATACAGCAGCACGTACTGACGATATTCTAAATGCATTTGACTACTATGGTTTGTCTTATAGCGCTACCGGCTCAAAAATTGGGTGGTCGGCCGTAAAAAGTAATATCAACAAGGATTGCCCGTTCGCAGTAATAGTACATAAGAATTATGGCAACGGGCACATGCTGGTAGCCTATGGATATAGCTGCGCATACGGCGATAGCGAGCTTTACGCGGATGAGCGCTGTGTAGAACTCTGGAACCCATATAGCTCTACCAAGATTGTGATTGCCTATCATGATGAAACTTATACCATCGATGGCTATTCATGTTCTTGGGATAACACCCTAGTTGACTGAGAGGAGGACAATTTATGAAAAAGATACTTACAATTTTTCTTGCCGTGGTGCTTGCGTTTGGCTGCTTCGGCTGCTCCGCCGAGGAGCCGGAGCAGAGCAACAACAGCCTCTTTACCGACAGCTTCTGCGAGGATGTGGTGCTGATTGCCTTCTGGCCCGGTGGCGAGGTCAGCGGGGAGCAGGTTGGGCCGGTGCTGGAATATCTGAAGAGCCTCACCCTCACCGAAACCGACGAGCACATATCCTACAGCTGGGATGAAATTGGAGGTTGTTCCATATCCCTCCGGAAATCCAACGGTTATGAGGCGACGTTTATTATAGGCGACCAAGAATTTACAAGTTGGAGCAGCATGGTTCACGCCGAAACGGTAAGCTATGTGGCGGATGAGGACTTCCTTCCCGGCCTGCAGGAGGCGTTCGAGCAGGGGCTCGCCCTGAGCGAAGCCGAGGGCGATACGTAGGCGGCAATTCCCAAATTTACAGGCGGCGGCGGGTTTCCCGCCGCCGTTTGGCGCGAGGCGCGTCGAATCCGGGGCGGGAAAAAGTTTGAAAATATTTTAGAAATTGTCCATTTGTCAATGATGTGAGACCGAAAAAAGGAAAGAGTTTATTCATTAG
>JAJQFT010000025.1 GCA_021200975.1 Bacillota bacterium
CACGACAGGAATCTTTTCTTATTTTCTCCCTACCCCAACTATTGACATAGAGCCCGGCTTCCTTGGGCAGGGCTTTTCCTCGGGGCGGGAATTTTGCGGCCTTGTGCGCGAACATCGCCGCAATGGGGCGGATTTTATCAAAATCATGATTTCCGGGCTGATGGATTTCCGCGCCTTCGGCGTGCTGACCGAGGAGGGGCTGCCCGCGGCGGAAATCCGCGAGCTGGTTTCCATCTGCCACGGCGAGGGATTCTCCGTCATGGCGCACGCAAATGGCGCGCGCACGGTGGAGGCCGCCGCCGCGGCGGGCGTGGACAGCATCGAGCACGGGGCGTATCTGGATGCCGAGGCGCTTGCGGCGATGGCGGCGTGTGGTACGGTGTGGGTGCCTACGCTTTCCACCGTGGCGAACCTGCGCCGGACCGGGCGGTATGACGATGGGGTGCTGGATGCGATTCTGGATTCATTCTATGAGAATCTGCATGCCTACTGCGCCCTCGGCGGCCTGCTCGCCCCCGGAACGGATGCGGGCGCGCCTGCCGTGCCCCACGCGGGCGAAACGGAGCTTGCCCTATTAGCGCCCTTTCCCCTTGCGCCCGGCACGCAGACGCTGATGGATAGATTTTGAAACGCGCTTGGATTGCGGCGGGCAGTCCAAGCGCGTTTGCTTCCCTATATGCTATATGCTTCCCAGCTTCTCCAGCGCCGCGATGCGCAGGCAGGTGCAGAAGATATCCATCGCCTGCTCCAGCTCCTCGAGCGGCGGGAGGCTGGGGGCGATGCGAATCATCGAGTCGTTGGGGTCGAGGCCGTAGGGGTAGGTCGCGCCCGCCTCGGTGAGCTTTACCCCCGCCCCGGCGCACAGCGCCAGCGCGCGCTTAGCCGTGCCGGGCATCGCCTCGACGCACACGAAGTAGCCGCCCTTTGGCCTGTTCCAGCGCGCGATCCCATAGGGCGCAAGCTGCTCGTCGAGCTTCTCCAGCACGAGCCGGAACTTTGGCGCGAGAATCTCCGCGTGGCGGCGCATGAGCGCGAGCGTGTGTGCCCGATCCTTGAGGTAGAGCACATGGCGGAGCTGGTTGACCTTGTCGTAGGAAATGGTCTGCACGCCCATGAGACCGAGATGATAGCGGATATTCTCCTCCGAGGCGGCAAGCGCCGATATGCCCGCGCCCGGGAGGGTGATTTTGCTCGTGGAGGCGAATTCGTAGACCATGTCGGCGTTCCCCGCGTCGGCGCACAGGGAGAGAATATCGGGGAAGGGTAGAAAGTCGCCCTCAAATTCATGCACGCAGTAGGCATTGTCCCACATTACGGTGAAATCCGGCGCGGCGGGGCGCAGCGCGGCGATGCGGCGGCAGGTTTCGTCGGAATAGACATAGCCCTGGGGGTTGGAGTATTTCGGCACGCACCAGATTCCCTTCACCGACGGGTCGCGCACCGCCTCCTCCACCGCGTCCATATTTGGCCCCGCGGGGGTCATGGGAATGGGAATCAGCGAGAAGCCGAGCTGCTCGGTGATGCGGAAATGGCGGTCGTAGCCGGGAGCGGGGCAGAGGAATTTTTTCTCCGCCTCCTGGCACCACGGGCGCGGGCTGTGCGGCAGGCCAAACAGGCAGCCACGGGCGAGCACGTCGTACATAAGGTTCAGGCTGGCATTGCCGCCCACAATGGTCTGCTCCGGGCGGCAGCCGAGCATATCCGCCCAGTATTCGCGCGCGCACGGCAGTCCCGCGAGCTGGCCGTAGTTGCGCGCGTCCTGCCCGGCGAAGCAGCATTGCTCGCCGCTGTCCAGAACCGTTAAAATGTCGCTTACCGAATCGAGCTGTTCGCGGCCGGGCTTGCCCCGGGACATATCGAGCTGGCAGCCAAGCTGCTCGAAGCCGGAAAGCTGCGTTTTCAGCCCCGCAATCTCCTGCGCGCGCAGGGAGGGGGACATCGCGGCGTACTGGGACATGGACATCGCTCCTTTGAATCTGCATAATTTTGACGCTTCTCCCTGCATTACGGGGAGAGCATTTTCTATTATACAGGCAAAAGAACGAAATTGCAAGCGAAATTTTGCATTTTTTTGCGTTCGGAAATTTCATTTCACGAATTTTTGTAGCCTCTGTACAAAATGGTTTTGGAGGCCGGAAAATTTTTATGAAATATCCCACCTTGCAATTCGCGCGCGCTTGAAGTAGAATTCTGGTATTGGATGCCCCGCCGTGCGGTTGCATGGCGCGCAGCCGAGTTTTACCGCGAAAAACGTTGCTTTGGAAAGGAAGCGTATCGTATGAGTGAACCTATCCGTGTCCCCGAAATCTTCGGCATTGACGTATTCAACGAGGCAACCATGAAGGAGCGGCTGGAGCCGGCCGTGTTCGTTGCGTGGAAGCAGTGTGTATCCGAGGCTAAGCCCCTGGAAATGCCCATCGCCAACGCCATTGCCTTCGCTATGAAGGAGTGGGCCTTAGAGCGCGGCGCAACACACTTCACCCACTGGTTCCAGCCCATGACGGGCGTCACCGCAGAAAAGCACGATTCCTTCCTCTCCCCGGTGGGCGACGGCAAGGTGATTATGGACTTCTCCGGCAAGGAGCTTGTGCGCGGCGAGCCGGATGCCTCCTCCTTCCCCTCCGGCGGCATCCGCGCCACCTTTGAGGCGCGCGGCTACACCGCATGGGACCCGACAAGCTTCGCCTTCGTCAAGGATGGCAGCCTGTACATCCCCACCTGCTTCTTCTCCTACACCGGTGAGGCGCTCGATAAGAAGACCCCCCTGCTGCGCTCGATGGAGGAGGTCAGCCGCGAGGCGGTGCGCATCCTGCGCCTGTTTGGCGATACCGAAACGATTAAGGTCACCGCCTCCGTCGGCCCGGAGCAGGAGTACTTCCTCATCCCGCGTGACCTCTACGACCAGCGCGAGGATCTGCGCCTGACCGGGCGCACCCTGTTCGGCGCGCCCGCGCCCAAGGGGCAGGAGCTGGAGGAGCACTACTTCGGCACGATCCGCACCCGCGTTTCGCACTACATGAAGGTGCTCGATGAGCAGCTGTGGCGGCTGGGAATCCTCTCGAAAACCAAGCACAACGAGGTTGCCCCCTGCCAGCACGAGATGGCGCCCATCTACTCCGACGCCAACTCCGCCTGCGACTCCAACCAGCTCGTTATGGAAATCATGAAAAAATGCGCCGCGGCGAATAACCTCGTCTGCCTGCTGCATGAGAAGCCCTTCGCGGGCGTCAACGGCTCGGGCAAGCATAACAACTGGAGCCTCGGCACCGATACCGGCAAGAACCTCTTCTCACCGGGCAGCACCCCGCGCCAAAACGCGCAGTTTCTGGTGTTCCTCGCGGCGTTCATCAAGGGCGTGGACGAATATCAGGATTTCCTGCGCTGCACCGTCGCCTCGGCGGGCAACGACCACCGGCTGGGCGCGAACGAGGCGCCCCCGGCCATTATCTCCGTATTCCTCGGCGACGAGCTGGATGGCGTTGTGCGCTCCATCATCGACGGCACGGACTATCAGGACCCCGGGAAGTCCACCATGCGCATTGGCGTGGATGTGCTGCCATCCATCCCGAAGGACACTACCGACCGCAATCGCACCAGCCCGCTGGCCTTTACCGGCAACAAGTTTGAATTCCGGATGCTCGGCTCGTCGCAGTCCATCACCGGGCCGAATATCGCGCTCAACACCATCATGGCCGAGGAGCTGCAGTACTTTGCCGACAGGCTCGAGGGCTCCAAGGATTTCCATGGCGACCTGCAAAAGCTCATCTACGAGGCGCTTTCCGAGCATCAGCGCGTGATTTTCAACGGCAACGGCTACGACGAGAGCTGGGTGCGCGAGGCCGAAAGGCGCGGGCTGAGCAACTATCGCTCCACCGCCGAGTGTATGCCGCAGTATGTCTCGCAGAAGAATATCGACCTTGTGACCAAGCACGGCATCTATAACGAGACCGAGTTCCGCGCGCGCTACGAAATCCATCTGGAGAGCTATTGCAAGATTGTCAATATCGAGGCGCGCACGAGCATCGATATGCTGCACAAGCAGATCCTTCCCGCGGTTTCGGCCTATGCCGGGAGCGTGTGCGCCACGATTGCGGCGAAGGAGGCTGCGGGCGTATCCTGCCGGGCGGAGAAGGCGCTTGCGGCGCAGCTGAGCGAGAATACCGACCGCCTCTATGATGCGCTCACCGCACTCGAGGACGTGATGCGCGCTCTGCCCGAGCCTGCTAAGGAGCAGGCGATGTATTTCCGCACCGTGGTGATTCCGGCGATGGATGAGGCGAGGAAGTACGCCGATACGCTCGAAACGATTACCGACAAGGAGTACTGGCCCTTCCCCACCTATTCCGATATGCTGTTTTATTAAGGAAAGCTTGTAAGCCAATCGTCTGCGGCGGATTGCGCCGATTGGTTCCAAGCCTGTCTAAAAATTCGCCCTCCCGGGAATCGGGAGGGCGAGCCTTTTGCGCAGGAAAGGGCGGCCCTGCGGCCGCCCAACACATCCACTATACCGCATGGCGCGGAAATTGTCAAGGAAAAATTGCGGAAAAGATACAAAATCGGAGTTCTGCACAAGAGAAAAATGTGAAATTTGTACAAAATCCCATCTTGCAAAATGCGAAAATTTATGGTATTTTATATACACAAAGAGGGAGCGCCAATCCAAAGACCTCCTTCTTCCGGCTTCCGATTCCACAGACCATCCAAAATTTCAAAGCAAACCGATTTTGCAATGCGAATAGCCGAAATCCGATGATCGCCAAAGGGCTGGAGGAGACATAGGCGACCGAAGCAAACGACAAAACGGAATTTGCACACTCGTGGAAGGGTAGGCCGCGCATGGCGATTCCTCCGGGCAATCCAAAAATCCGGCAATATGCACATCTCGCAGATGAGAGTAAGGAAAGAAATTGTGGCGGAAGCGGGATTAGACGCGGAAGGGCATCGCCAAATCTGTAGAAAGCGAGGTAACCAATGGATGTTAGATATTAAGAGTGAACAGAAGTGGCCCCGGGCTGCCAGAAAAAGATTGAATAGTAAGAAAAAAAGCAGCCGCCCCCGGGGAGATGAGTTTTTATTTTTTGTTACGCCCCGGGGGGGG
>JAJQFT010000093.1 GCA_021200975.1 Bacillota bacterium
AAACTCAATCGCTTTTTTCTATACCTTGGTCTCACATCTATTGTAACGCTACAATTTGCTTGCAAGCTTCCTCAGAATTCTCTTTTTCTAAGCTGCCAGAACGCAACGGCGGCAGCCGCCGCGACATTGAGCGAATCCACCCCGTGCGACATTGGGATTTTCACGGTGTAGTCGCACCGGGCAATGGTTTCGTCGCGCAGCCCATCGCCCTCTGTGCCAAGCACAATGGCGAGCCGCTCCTGCGCGCGCAGCGCGGGGGCATCGATGGGAATCGCGCGCGTGGAAAGCGCCATCGCCGCCGTGCGGAAACCGAGGCGCCACAGCAGCGGCAGCCCGTCGCCCGGCCACGCGCCGGGCAGCACCGCCCACGGCACGGAAAACACCGTGCCCATGCTCACGCGGATCGCGCGGCGGCACAGCGGGTCGCAGCAGCGGGCGGTGAGCAGCACCGCATCCATGCCCAGCGCCGCCGCGCTGCGAAAAATCGCGCCGACATTCGTCGAATCCACGATCTCCTCCAGCACGGCCACACGCGACGCGCCCCGGCAAATCTCCTCCGCATCCGTTAGGCGCGGGCGGCGCATCGCGCAGAGCACGCCGCGGGTAAGCTCGTAACCGGTGAGCGCGGCAAGGGCTTCGCGCGGCGCGGTATACACAGGTATTTCGCCGCAGCGCGCGAGGAGGCCCGCCGCCTGCCCCTCGATTTTCCCGCGCTCCATCAGCATGGAAATCGGCGTCATCCCCGCGTCCAGCGCGGAGGCGATCACCTTGGGGCTTTCAGCGATGAACACGCCCTTCTCCGGCTCGACACGGCTTCGCAGCTGCGCCTCGGTCAGCCGGGCGTAGACATCCAGCTCGGGCAGCGACAAATCGGCCAGCGCAATGATGTTCGCCATCGCGCGCCCCCTACGAAATCCGGTTGCGCACAGTGGTATTCGGCGCGACCGACTCGGTGAGGAACACGTTGGAGCCAATCGTGCAGCCGCTGCCAATCACCGTGTCGCCGCCCAGGATGGAGGCGCCCGCATAGATGGTCACATTGTCCTCGATGGTGGGATGGCGCTTCTTCCCGCGCAGGCTCTGCCCGCCGCGGGTGGTCTTGCCGCCGAGCGTCACGCCCTGATAAAGCTTCACGTGCTGCCCAACCACGGCGGTCTCACCAATCACAATGCCGGTGCCGTGGTCGATGAAGAAATAGGCGCCAATCTTCGCGCCGGGGTGTATGTCGATGCCGGTGGCGGAATGCGCGTACTCAGTCATCATACGCGGCAGCAGCGGCACGCCAAGCGCAAGCAGCTCATGCGCGAGGCGGTAGACCGTGATGGCAAACAGCCCGGGGTAGGAAAAAAGGATCTCCTCATAGCTGCTCGCGGCGGGGTCGCCGTCGAAGGTGGCCTCCAAATCCGTCTGCACCAGCGCGCGGACGGCGGGAATGCGCGAGAGGAAATCCATGCACAGCTCCTCACCGCGGCGCTGAGCCTCCTCGTCCGGCGTGCCGCCGGCGCGCAGTGCGAGCGTAATCTGCGCGCTCAGGCAGCAGAAAACGTCCTCAATGCGCACGGGAAGGTGATATTTTTCGGTGTAGACCATGCTCGTCTTATCGATAAAGAAGCCGGGGAAGATGATGCTGCGCAGCTTTTCCACCAGCTCCACCACCGCCTCGCGCTGCAGCTGGCGGTGGAAATCCATCTTGTCAATGTCGCGCCCCCGGCCGTAGTCGTCGAGGATCTGGCGCACGATGCTATCCAATTTCTTTTCCATAAGATGCCTCCCGCAGAACAGAAAGCGAGGGCGTGAATTCCCACGCCCCGCGTACTTCAGGAATCTGTGGACAAATCGGCAAGAGCGGATTGCGCTTTCTTTTGTGCTGCAAAAGTCGGTGCAAGGCGCCGCAGACGATTTGCTTACGAGTTTCCTTAACCCTCTATGCGCCGGATGTCCGCGCCCAAGCCGCGGAACTTTTCCACCAGCCGCTCGTAGCCCCGCTCGATGTAGTGGCAGTCCTTCACAATCGTGCTGCCCTGCGCGGCAAGCCCCGCAATCACCAGCGCCGCGCCGGCGCGCAGGTCATGCGCGTCCACCGTCGCCCCGGCTAAGGCTTCCACGCCCGTGATAATGGCGGTTTTTCCGGTGATTTGCACGTCCGCGCCCATGCGCTCCAGCTCCGAAACGTAGCCGAAGAAGCGGGTTTCATACACGCTCTCAGTCAGGCGGCTCACGCCCGAGGCCAGCACCATGCACACGCAAATCTGCGCCTGCATATCCGTAGGGAAGCCGGGATAGACGCGCGTCTTGACCGTGGCATGGTGCAATCGCGCGCCGCAGCGGATGCGAATGGCGTCGTCATAATTGAGGATCTCCGCGCCCATCTCCGCGAGCTTGGAGGTGATGCAGCTCATATGCTTGGGGATTACGTTCTTCACCAGCACGTTGCCGCCCGTCGCCGCCACGGCGGCGAGGTAGGTGCCGGCCTCAATCTGGTCGGGAATGATGGCGTAGGTGTTCCCGCGCAGCGACTGCACGCCCCAGATTTTCACCGTGTCGGTGCCTGCGCCGGAAATCCGCGCGCCCATCGTATTGAGGAAATTGGCAAGGTCGACGATGTGCGGCTCCTTGGCCGCATTCTCGATGATGGTCTGCCCGGGGATGCGCGAGGCTGCAATCATGATATTCACCGTCGCGCCAACGGAAACCACGTCCAGGCTGATGCGGTTACCATGCAGGCCGGAGGGGCCGGGGTGCATCTGCACATATTCCTCGGTTTCCTCAACCTCCGCGCCAAGCGCGGCGAAGCCCTTGATATGCTGGTCGATCGGACGGGAGGCAAAGTTGCAGCCGCCGGGCAGCGCAACGTGCGCACGGCCGAAGCGGCCGAGCAGGACGCCCATCAGGTAATAGCTCGCGCGCATCTGCTCCACCAGTGCGGGGTCGGGGCTGGCGTCACGCACATTCGTCGCGTCGATAACCACCGTGCCATCCTCCTCGCGGCGGGCAAGCGCGCCAAGCCCGCGCAGGATATCGAGCATAATCCGCACATCGGAAATATCGGGCACATGCTCGATGCGACAAACTCCGTCTACAAGCAGCGCGGCGGGCAGAATTGCGACGGCGGCATTTTTCGCGCCGCTGATGGTCACAGTACCGTTCAGCGGCCTGCCGCCCTGAATTACGTATCGGGACAAGGATGAACCACTCCTTGAAAGATTTTGGCGGAAAATGTTGCACCCCGCCGAAGCCAAATGTTCAGAGTTTCTTTAGAATTATAGCACAAAAACGTTTGCGTGTAAAGAAGAAATTTCGTTCCTTCTCAGGCCCTTCGGATAATGATTCTTCAGCGCGCTTCCGTCGCCCTTTGCCCAGCCAATCGAATAGCCGCCGGTGGTCACGAGCTGCCAGCCCCGCCGCGCCGCGGGCAGCGTTTCGCCGCGCAGGTATCGCCGGATCTCGTCGCCGTCGGGCGGCAGCTCCACGCTACTGCCCGCCTCACGCAGCCACAACGCGAGCGCGTGGGCAGGCTCGAAGCGTCCCTTGCGGCACTCCCCCAGCTCCAGACCCGCGCGCAGCACCGCGCGGCCAGGCAGGTCGGGGCAGGCCGGCGGCGCGAGGAAAAGCCGCTGTCCAAGGCTTCGCAGCTCCCCCGCCGGGAGAACAATGCCGGCTTGTGCGAGGAATTCGGCCAGCTCCTTCGGCATTTTTTCGCCCGCGCGGGTGGGATAGAGCCCCTCGCGCCCGTCATTTTTTCGCAAAACAGCAGCAAAATGCCCCTCGCCAAGCAGCTTATGCGGCCAAAGCCGCCAGCAGCCCGGCTCCGTGGGCGTGAACCACGGCGCGGCCACCGTCTCCGGCGAGAATTCGGGATGGTCGCTTAAAAATTGTGCAACCGTTTGCTCATCCTCCTCGGGGGAGAAGGTGCAGGTCGAGTAGACGAGCCTGCCGCCGGGCTTGAGCAGCTGCGCCGCCGAGCCGAGGATCTCGCGCTGCCGCGCGGCGCACATGGCAACGGTCGCCTCGCTCCAATCCGTCACGGCGGCCTCCTCCTTGCGGAACATCCCCTCGCCGGAGCAGGGCGCATCCACCAGCACCCGGTCGAAGCAGCCGGCGAGCTCCTGCGCCAAAAGCGCCGGATGCGCGCTGCATACGAGCGCGTTCGCCACGCCGAGCCGCTCAATATTTCGTGAGAGGATCCTCGCACGCTTGGGCGAAATCTCGTTGCACACGAGGATGCCCTGCCCGTGCATACGCGCGGCGATCTGCGTCGATTTCCCGCCCGGCGCGGCGCACAGGTCGCACACCGCCTCCCCGGCCCGGGGATCGAGCAGCTGCACCGGCGCCATCGCGCTGGCCTCCTGCAAATAGTATACGCCCGCCTCATGCCACGGGTGCAGCCCCGGGCGCGCCGCGCTGTCGCAGTAAAAGCCGTATTCCTCCCACGGCACCGGCTCGCGCGCAAAGGGCAGCGCAGGCGGCGCGCCCTTGCCGGGATTGACGCGCAGCGCCGTCGCCCGCGGCCGGTCGAAGCTGGCCAAAAAAGCCGCATATTCCTCGCCGAGCTGCGCGCGCATTCTGTCTAAAAAAGCCTCCGGAAGCATATTTCCCTCTCCGAATCCGGCTCTACAGCTCCCGCAGCGCGTCAACCAGCGCGGTTTTTGCGGCGGCCTTTTCGTCCTTTTTCTTGATTACGCGCGCGGGGCAGCCCGCCACCACCGTTTCAGGCGGCACATCGGCAATCACCACCGCGCCCGCGGCCACGACCGCGCCGCGCCCGACGCGGCAACCCTCAATCACCACGGCGTTCGCGCCAATCAGCACATCGTCCTCCACCACGACCGGCACCGCGCTCGCAGGCTCCACGACCCCGGCAAGCACCGCGCCCGCGCCAATGTGGCAGTGCGCGCCCACCGTCGCACGGCCGCCCAGCACCGCGCCCATGTCAATCATCGTGCCGGGGCCGACCACCGCGCCGATATTCAGCACCGCGCCCATCATGATTACCGCGCCCTCGCCAATCTCCACCTGCTCGCGGATAATCGCGCCCGGCTCGACGCGGGCATTAAGCGGTTTCAGGTCGAGCAGGGGGATAGCGGAATTGCGGCAGGTATTCTCCACCTCGATATGCTCGATTTTCTCCTTTTGCGCCTCCAGCAGCGGCGCGACCACCTTCCAGTCGCCAAACACCAGCTTGGTGCGCTCCCCGGCGGGAAATTCCCGCGCGCCGGGGAAGGCGGTAGGCGCGGTTTCCCACACATAGATCTTTACCGGGGTTTTCTTCTCGGCGGTGCGGATCCGCTCGATAATTTCTTCAGCGTTCATAGCGCCATCTCCTTCTGCGGGGAAGCTCGAGAAAACCGCCTGCGGCGACTTGCCGAGCCGCTGCCGGGCCTCCCCTGTTTTTTTCATTTTACCATGTTTTCGCGCGAAAAGCAACGGGGAAAATGCCGCCGCCCGCATTCGCGCGCAAATCTATTGACAAACGCCGCATTTTTGCGCTATAATAACCAAAAAACTTCGGAAAGGGGTGGGGCTGTTGACAGCAGCACAGTACCGCCGGGAATTGCACCAGATTCCCGAGCTGGGTCTTTCGCTCCCGCGCACGCAGGCCTATATCCGCAGCGCGCTCGCGGGGCTGCCCTGCCAGCTCAGCGAGCCAATCCCGAGCGCCGTCTGCGCCTATTTCGACCTCGGCAAGCCCGACACGCTCGCCTTTCGCGCGGATATGGACGCGCTGCCGATTACCGAAAACGCCGCCTGCCCCTTCCCCTCCCGCCACGCCGGGCGGATGCACGCCTGCGGGCACGACGCGCACATGGGCATCCTACTGGAATTTGCGCATAAAATTCCCGAATTGCGCCTAAATCACAACATTCTCCTGATTTTCCAGCCCGGCGAGGAAACCACCGGCGGGGCGAAGCCTATCTGCGACACCGGCATCCTTGCGCGCTGCCGCGTGAGCGCCGTCTTCGGGCTGCACCTGTGGCCGGATCTGCCCGGCGGGGTGATTGCCTCCCGCCCGGGCGGGATGATGTGCCGCTCGTGCGAGGTAACGCTCGAGGTCACCGGCCGCTCCGCCCACGTCGCGAAGGCGGAGGAGGGGCTGGACGCGCTCGCCGCCGCGGCGCAATGGTACACGGCGGCCATGCAGCTCGCGGCGCAAATCCCGGAGGAGGACTTCCACCTTCTGAAATTCGGCCGCTTCACCGCCGGGACGGTGCGCAACGCGCTGGCCGGCAGCGCGCGCGTGGAGGGCACGCTGCGCGCGGTGCAGGAGGAGACCTTCCGGCAGCTTCGGGCGCAGCTGGATGCGCTCACCGCCGAGGTTGCCGCCGGGAGCGGCTGCGCGCTTAAGCTCGCCTGCTCCGAGGGCTACCCCGCCGTAAGCAACGACGCGGCGCTGCTGGCGCGCGTGGAAAAAATCGCGCCGGTGGCGCGGCTTGCGCAGCCCACGCGAATCACCGAGGATTTCTCATGGTACCAGCAGTCGGTGCCGGGGGTATTCTTCTTCCTTGGCTGCGGCCCGGCGAGCGCGCTGCATTCCGACGATTTTGACTTTGACGAATCCGTGCTTGCCGCCGGGGTGCGGCTGTGGTGCCTGCTGGCGGAGGGGCTTTGAATGGAACTGAACCGAAATCTGGACGGCCTGCGCATCAGCGGCATCCGCCGCTATAACGCGCTGGCGCGCGAGGTCGGCGGCTGCGTGCTGCTCACGCTCGGCGAGCCGCATTTTGACACGCCTCGCCCGGTGGTGGATGCCTGCGCCGCGGCGCTGGCGGGCGGCGCGACGCACTACACCGAAAATCGGGGCGACGCCGAGCTTCGCGCGAAAATTGCCGAATTTGAGGCGAAAACCCGCCATCTATCCTATTCCCCCGACGAAATCCTCATCACCGCCGGCGCGACGGAGGCAATTTACGACGCGATATGCGCGCTGACAAATCCGGGCGACGAGGTGATTATCCCAACGCCCGCCTTCGCGCTCTACGAAACCGTGACGCGTATCGCCGGGGCGACCCCCGTGCCGCTGGACACCAGCGACACCGGCTTTGTTCCCAGCCCGGAGCGGCTCGCGCGCTGCATCACGCCGAAGACCAAGCTGCTGGTGCTCAATTCGCCCAACAACCCCACCGGCGTGATTTACCCGGCCGAGGTGCTGGAAAAAATCGGCGAAATCGTGGAGAAAACCGGCATTTTCGTCCTTTCTGACGATGTGTATTGGGGGCTTTCCCCCTGCCCGACCTTCCCAGCGCTCACGCGCCTGAAGCCGCAGATTCTCGCAGTGCAGAGCTTCTCGAAGCCCTATGCCATGACCGGCTGGCGCATCGGCTACCTGATGGCGTCGCAGGCGCTGGCCGACAAAATCAACGCCCTGCACGCCCATGTGCTCACCTGCGTCAGCTCGATAGTGCAGCGCGCCGCGATTGCCGCTCTGGACTTTGACCCCTCGGACATGGCGGCGCAGTACGCGTGCAATCGCGAATACGCCCATTCGCGGCTGCTCACGATGGGGCTGCCCACCGTGCAGCCCGCCGGCGCTTTCTACCTCTTTCCCCGCGTTTCGCAGCTATGCGCAAGCGACGAGGAATTCTGCACCCGTCTCATCCGCGAGGCGCGCGTCGCGCTCGTCCCCGGCTCGGTATTCGGCGCGCCGGGCTACGCGCGGCTGTCATGCTGCTGCGACCGGCTAACGCTGTGCGCGGGGCTGGACCGCTTGGAAGCGTATATAGGGAAGCTCTGAACGAATCGTCGGCATCCTGCCGATGGATTCCGGGCTTCCATAGACACCCTAGGAGGAATGCAACCATGAAGCAAACAATTTTCCGCGGCATTGCCACCGCCCTTGCCACCCCCATGCGCGAAAATGGCGAGGTGGACTACGACAGCTTCGGCCGCCTGATTGACTGGCAGATTGACAGCGGCGTGAACGCCCTCGTCGCCTGCGGCACGACCGGTGAGAGCGCCACCCTGCGCGAGCAGGAGCAGCAGGAGGTCATCGCCTTCACCATCCGCCGCGCCGCCGGGCGCGTGCCGGTGATTGCGGGCACGGGCACCAACAGCACCGAGCACGCGATTGAAAAGACAAAATTCGCCTGCGCCGCGGGCGCGGACGGCGTGCTGGTCGTAACGCCCTACTACAACAAGGCAACGCAGGCCGGGCTGATTGCCCACTACCGCGCGATCGCGGATGCCTCCACCGTGCCGGTGATTGCCTACAACGTCCCCTCGCGCACGGGCTGCAATCTTCTGCCCGAAACCTGCGCCGCGCTTGCCGAGCATCCGCGCATCGCGGGCGTGAAGGAGGCCAGCGGCGACATCACCCAGATCCTCACCACCGCCGCGCTCACGCACGGCAGGCTCGACCTCTACTCCGGCAACGACGACCAGATCGTGCCGGTGCTTTCGGTGGGCGGCATCGGCTGCGTATCGGTGCTGTCCAATGTGCTGCCGCGCGAGGCGGTCGCGATCTGCGATCGCTTCTTCGCCGGGGATACGGCGGGCGCAGCGCAGCTCCAGCGCGACACGCTTCCGCTGGTGAAAGCGCTGTTCAGTCAGGTCAATCCCATCCCCGTCAAGGCGGCGCTGGCCGCGATGGGCTACGGCAGCGAGGCCGGCATCCGTATGCCCCTCACGCCGATGGAGAGCGCGCCGAAGGCGAAGCTGCTCGCTGAGCTGAAAAAATGGGGGGTGCTCGCATGAGAGTGCTGCTCAACGGCGCCGGGGGCGCTATGGGGCGCGAAATCCGCAGCCTGCTCGAGAGCGGCTACCGGGGAGGCAGCGTCGCGGGTCTGGTGGAGATTCGCGGCGGCGACGGGATGTGTAAAAGCTTCGAGGAGCTTCGCTGTGAGGCCGATGTGGTGCTGGATTTTTCCTTCCACACCGCCACCGCCGCGGCGGTGGACTACGCCGTGGCGCACGCTCTGCCCATCGTGGTCGGCACCACCGGCCACACCGCCGAGGAGCGCGCGCATATCCTCGCCGCGGCGCAAAAGATCCCGGTATTCTACACAGGGAATATGAGCCTTGGAATTGCCGTGTTATGTAAACTTGTTAAGCTCGCGGTTCAGGCCTTCCCCACCGCCGACGTAGAGATTGTCGAGGCGCATCACAACCGCAAGGCCGACGCGCCCAGCGGCACGGCAATAATGCTGGCGCGCGCGGTCGCCTCGGTGCGCCCCGGCGCGCAGATCGTCACCGGCCGCAGCGGGCAATGCCCTCGCCAGAGCGGCGAGATTGGCATCTCCTCCATCCGGCTTGGCAATACCGTGGGCATTCACGAGGTGCTCATTTCCACCGGCACGCAGACCATCACCCTCAAGCACGAGGCGCATGACCGTGCCCTGTTCGCGCAGGGCGGGCTGGATGCCGCTGTCTTCCTGCTTGGCAGGGCTGCGGGGCACTACGAGATGGACGACCTGGTTGCCGAATGAGGCGCAAAAATACAGATAGAAGGATTCTTATCGGATGATTACAGCAAAATTTGGCGGCACCTCCCTGTGCGATGCGCAGCAGTTCCGCGCGGTACAGCGGATTATCGAGTCGGATGCGCGGCGGCGGTTCATCGTGGTGTCCGCGCCGGGCAAGCGCAGCGAGGACGACGTGAAAATCACCGACCTGTTGATTGCCTGCTACAATGCCGCCCGCGAGGGCGGGGATGTCGCGGCGGCGTTTCGGCCGGTGCGGGCGCGGTTTGAGGAGATTATCGCCCAGCTCTCTCTTTCGCTCGACCTGAGTCAGGAGTTCACCGCCACGGTGTGGGCAATGGAGTCCGGCGTGGGCAGCGCCTTCTGCCTCAGCCGCGGGGAATATTTCAGCGCGCGGATCATGGCGGCGCTGCTTGGGCGGCCCTTCGTCGACCCCGTGCACTTTGTATTTTTCAATGGGCAGGGCGCTTTCGACCCCGAGATTGCCGAGCACTCACTCGGCGAACGGCTGCGCGAGCTGGACTGCGCGGTGCTGCCGGGCTTCTACGGCGCCATGCCGGACGGCACGGTGCACACCTTCGCGCGCGGCGGCTCGGATATTTCCGGCGCGATTGTCGCCCGCGCCTCCGGCTCGGAAATCTACGAGAACTGGACGGATGTGCCGGGCGTGCTGGCCGCCGACCCGCGGATTGTGCCCAATCCCCGGCTTGTGGACGTGATGACCTACGACGAGGTGCGCGAGCTATCCTACCTCGGGGCGAACGTACTGCACCCGGACGCCATCCTGCCGGCAAAGCGGGCGGGGATTCCCATCCATATCCGCAACACGATGGACCCCGATTCCCCCGGCACATGGATCGTGGAGAAAACCGACCGCCCCGGCTCACTGATTACGAGCGTGGCCGGGCGCAGGGGCTACTCCTCCATTCAGGTGGAGAAGGACACCGCCAACGCCGAGGTCGGCTATTGCCGCAAGATTCTCTCCTGCCTGGAGAAGCACGGCATTTCCTTTGAGCATCTGGCCACCGGCATCGGCTCAACGGCCGTGATTGTGCCCACGCAGGAGGTGCGCGCTTCCGCGGAGGCGCTCAAGCGCAGCATCGAGAGCACCGTCCACCCCGATTCGCTGGAGATTACGGACGGGCTGGCGATGATCACCGTCGTCGGGCGCGAGATGGTCGGCAAGGCCAAGGCCGCCGTGCGGCTGTTTGACGCCATCTCCGGCGCGGGCATTCCCGTGCGGCTGATCGACCAGGGCACGCGCGAGCTGAACATCGTGGTCGGCGTGGACGAGCAGTATTTCTCCGCCGGGATGAACGCGGTGTACCAAGCGTTTTTTGGGGAGGAAGCATGAAAGTTACTTATATGAACGGCGCCGGCAACGACTTTATGGTGGTAGACGCCCGGGGGCAAAGCTGGGATTTCCCGCGCATGGCGCGCGAGCTGTGCGCGCTCACCGGGGCGGACGGATTCATGGCCGTGGACTACGCCGAGGACGGCGCAGCCGCCGATTTTCGCCTGCATTTTTATAATTCCGATGGCAGCCGCGGCGAAATGTGCGGCAACGGCGCGCGCTGCATCTGCCGCTATGCCTACGAGCTGGGCATCGCCGGGGAGCAGATGCGCGTGCAGACCGACGCGGGGCTTGTGCTGGGCTGGCGGCTCAGCGAGGAGCGCTACCGCATTCGCCTGAATACGCCCAGCGTCGTCGATTTTTCGCGCAAGCCCGGCTGCTGCTATGTAGAGCTGGGAAACCCCGGCATCCCCCACGCGGTGGTGGAGATACCGGGGCTGGATTGGGCGAAGAAGGAGGAATACCGCGCCTTTGCGCGCGCGCTGCGCTTTGACCCCGCCTTCCCCAAGGGCGCGAACGCCAACCTTTTCTGCCGCGTGGGCGGCGAGGCGGTGCGCATCCTCACCTTTGAGCGCGGCGTGGAGGATTTCACACTCGCCTGCGGCACCGGCTCCGGCTCGGTTGCGACCGCGCTCTGGTGCGCGGGTCAGGCGCCGGGCGGCAGGCTCACGCTGCAAAATCCCGGCGGGGAGCTGGAGGTGGAGATCCGCGGCGAGGGCGGCATCGTGCGCGAGCTGTACCTGATTGGCCCGACCGAAATCGGGAAGGTGCTGGAGCTTCCCTAGCCCTCGCACAGCACGCGCTCAAGCGTGCGGCCGCGGATGGCATAATAGAGCGCCGAGCCGAGCGTGAGCAGCACGGCCACCTCCCCCAGCGCGACGCCGGCGCAGGTGTAGACGAGCGGGAGCTGGTAGCAAATGGTCAGCTCTGCGCCGACGATTACGCCGTTGGCAAGCGCGGGCAGGAGCATCGCGAGCAGGGGGAAGCCCTTCACGCAGATTTTCCGGCTGCACCACATCCCGGCAGCAGCGGCCAGCGAGGCGAGGGTGCCAAACACCACGTCCAGCGGCAGTGAGCCGATGTTGTAGATATTCGATAGGAAGCAGCCTACGGTCAGCCCCGGGATGGCGGCGGGCGTGAACAGCGCGAGGACGCACAGCGCCTCCGATACGCGCAGCTGCACATCGCCGGAGGTCGTGTTGGGCAGAAGGAAATTCTGCAGGTAGGTAAGCACGGTGTAGAGCGCGGCGATGGCCGCGCCGGTGGTGACGGTTCTGGTGGAATGGCGCATAGATAGCCTCCTAAAAAAGAAAAATGTTGCCGGTACAGCCCGCACCCGCAACAACAAAAAAATGGGCTTGCGCCCATCGGAGGCCGCCCGCGCCGGGGCTGCCCAAAATCCCTAGTTTTGTTTATCGACAGGATGGTTACGAACTGTCGGGGCGCGCCGGCGGCGCGGCCCTATGAAATTGGCATGGTCAGTATAGCAGAAATTCCGCGCTTTGTCAAGCGCGGAATTTCTTAAGTAAAATTTAGATAAAATTCTGCTGAAAGGTATTGACTTTTCCGCCGAAAACTGTAATAATATGGGTAAGCGCAGCTGATTTCGTCATTCCCTGCGCCAAATTTCTATTACGATGGAGGGCAAAGACAATGAAATCGAACAAAAAGCGGCTCCTGTGCGTGCTTTTGGCAGCCATTCTGGTGTGCGGCATGGTGAGCAGCCTCGGCACCCCCCCCTGCTAAGGCGGCATCCGTAGGGGCTACCTACACATTGGTAACCAGCACAAGCGACCTTGCAGAGGGTGACACCGTCATCATCGTGGCAAAGGATTATGCCAAAGCCATGGGCGAGCAGAAGAGCAATAATCGCAACGCTGTAGACATCACCAAGGATGCCGATGCCAATACGGCAACCTGCACCGATGAGGCCCTGCAGGAGCTGACGATTGGCGCCGGGCTGACGGAGGGCACATGGTCGTTTTCCACAGGCTCGGGCTATCTGTACGCCGCCAGCAGCAGCTCTAACTATTTGAGGACAGAAACCGAATTGTCCAACAACTCGTCTTGGAACATTTCCATTGATGCCGACACCGGCAGCGCAACAATTTTGGCAACCGGCGATAATACACGCAATTTGATGCGGTATAATTCTAGCGGTCTTTTTGGCTGCTACGCAAGTGGTCAGCTTGACATCTGCATCTACAAGCTGACGAGCGCCGCCTCTGTGCCCACCGAAATGAATGCGGGCGTAACCGCTGTCTATTCCAACTCTCTGGCGCTGGGTATCGCCCTCAAGCAGTCGGATGTTGACGCAGCCTACGTGATTGACAGCTTCACCGTGGTATTTGCCTATACCGACAAGGACGGTGTAGACCAGACCGATACCGTCGAATTTGTCGACGGTTCTACCATCTCGAACATCCTGGCCGGGAGCTATGTCGCCCTGTTCGCGGGTCAGTATGCTTATCAGTACACAGAGGATGTGACCTGCACCCTGTACTATGGTAGCACAGAGGTAGACATTACAAGCACCGTGTTCGCTGACAATGTTGTGGATGGTTCCCTCGTCATTTGCATGAACGACTATATGACCTACGCGGCAGCCAACGGCACCACAGAGGAGGCCAAAGCTCTCGCCTCCGCAGCGCAGGCCTACTGTGCCGCCGCCCTTGCCTATCACGGCTAAGTAAGGGAAGGTGGATGCAGGCATGACAAAGAAGATTTATTTAGAGCCCAGCATGGAGGTCATCCGGTTCACAGGGGAAGACGATGTCCTCACCACCAGTCGCGGCGGTGAAGTTGCCGGAGAAATCTACTTCTAAATTGTAACGCAAAATCCCGGGCGGGCAGCCTTCGCTGCCCGCCCATTCCTTTTGGTTCACTACTAAGCATACACGCCAAGGCATACAAAAAGCCCCGCTACCCGGGAGGGAAAGCGGAGCATTTTTCATGGTGGACGATATAGGACTCGAACCTATGACCTTCCGCACGTCAAGCGGATGCTCTAGCCAGCTGAGCTAATCGTCCAAGCGCATGACCTATTATATCGGAAGTGCTGCGATTTGTCAAGCATTTTTGCGCGAAATTTGCCAAACTTTTTCTGCGCCGGAGATGTGCGAAAAAAAGTCTAACCGGTCACGCCATCCAGCCCGGCGGCAAGGAAGCGGATTTCCAGCCGGTTCGGCAGGCAGATGATGGGGCTCCCGCCGGAGCACCAGCCGCGGCGAATGCAGTAGCCATCGGGGCAGCTTGCCTCGAGGACGGCAATTTTCCCGCCTGAAATCGAGATGGTATTGCTCCCGGCAGCCGTTTCGACGGTGAAGGTTTGGTCGTCGTACAGGCTGAACGTCGCAATTTTTTCACCCTCCGACCAGATTTCCACCTGCGCAGCCGCTGTCGGCCGGAGCAGGTACAGCCCCGTGCCGAGCAGCAGCAGAAACAGCGCCAGCAGCGCGAGGGCAAATCGCCCGCTGCGCGTGGCGCATAGGGCGGCAAGGCGGCGCTTCCCGCTGCCTGCCGGCGGATTCTCAATCGGTTTCACGGGCAATTACCTCATAGTCGCAGCCGGAAAGCGCGGCGCCCTCCGTCGCCCAAATGCTTCCATCCTCGGCAACGAAGACGGCCTCGAAATCATCGCTCTCGCGCCAAAGCTCGCTCCCGGCCTCCAGTCCTAAGACGAAAAGCGCGGTCGACAGCACGTCGGCGGTCAGCCCATCGCGGGCGATGACCGTGACCGAGCGCAGCCCGGAGCGCGCGGGGCTGCCGGTGGCAGGGTCGAGAATGTGGTGATAGAGCACGCCATCGGCCTCAAAATACCGCTGATAGCTGCCCGAGGTGACGATGCTGGCCGTTCCGGATACGCACACGATGCCAAGACAGCCGTCACCCTCGGGATTTTGGATCCCGATCTGCCACGCGGTGCCATCCGCCTTCTCGCCATAGGTCTGCACATTTCCGCCGAGGTTCATGATGGCGCAAGGAATACCCGTCGATTCCAGATATTCGGCGGCAATTTGGCCAGTATAGCCCTTAATTGCACCGCCAAAATCCCACTTTTCCTCCTGCAATGCGGCGGCGATCTCCGCTTCCGTGGGAACGTAGTACGCGCCCGTGGAGAAGCCCCAAAGCTCGGAAAGCGCACCAAGCGTGGGGGAGAAGGCACCGCCGCAGCGCTCCGAGAGGGCAAGCACCTGCCCGACCACCTCGCGCGCCGCATCCTCCGGCTCCTGCCCGGCGTTCAGCACGGCAGGGACGGAGCCGGCTGCGCTTACCGACCACGTGCCTTCCGTGCTGCGAATCAGCGCCTCGAGCGCGTCGGCCTCCTCGTCCGCATCCGCGGCATAGAGCGTAAGCTCCATGACGGTGTCCATCGCGTAGAGCGTGCGCGTGGTGGTTTGCTGCGCTCTGCCGCAGGCGCACAGCGCGAGCAGCGGCAGCAGCGCCGCGATCGCGCGCATCCTCGCGCAAAGGGGCACTCGGAATCCTTTCATTGACAATCCTCCGCCGTTTCTTCCACGGCCACGGCCTGATCAAGCCGGAAGAAATAGAGATAGGTTTTCTTCACACGCAAGCCGAAAATCCTGCGCAGCGCATGGGCGTAGGCCTCCACCTGCGGGCGATAGTACGCAGCCTTTTCGGCGAGCGTATCGGGCGTGACAAAGTCGGTTTTGAAGTCCAGCACGGTGATGCCGTCCGGCTCCACGGCGAAGCAATCTACCACGCCTTGCAGCAGCAGCTTCTCCCCAGCGAGCGCGGGGTCGTCCTCGCCGCCGTCCGTGAGGATGGAGAATTTGAACTCCCGGTAGACGGTTTCGCGGGAAAGCAGCCACTTCCCCAGCGGGGAGGCGAAAAACCGCGCAATGCAGCGGGCGTCCACCATCTGCCGCTGCTGGGGTGTGAGCCAGTTCTCCTCCTGCAGGCGCGCCATCTCCTCCTGCACAGCCTCAACGCTGCCGCAGCGCTCGTAGCGCAGATACTGCATGGCGAGGTGGGTCGCCGTGCCGATGGCCGCGCCTGTGGGCGCTGCTTCCACGAAGCTGGGCTTGCGCCATGTGCGCTGCCGGGCGCGCGGAGCGGGGGTATCTTGGGCAGCCTCCTCGTCGCGGTCGCGCCCCTTGCGCGATGTCGCGGTCTGCTTGGAGGGCGCGCGGGTCGCCGCGAGATGGGGGTAGGAAAATTGCAGGCCGCGGCGAATGGGGTCGATCTCGGTCGCCGCATGGGGGCAGGGCAGCTCGGGCGTCTCGGCTGCGGGCGCGGCTTCCGGGGCAGCGCTGACGCGGTGAATCCGCCAGCGGTGGCGGGCGCAGGCCAAATGCGCCGGGCGCTCTCCCCCGATGAACAGCTCCCCCGCCTCGATTCTTTGCAGGGCAGACATCAGCACCCATTGCCCGGGGCAGACGGCATCGCGCGCAAGCAGCTCCATGCCGCCCAAATCGATCCGCCGCGCCTGTTCGAGCAGCTCGGCATCGAGATTCTGCTCGGCATAGGTCATAATCAGGCGGTCCTTCGCGCGCGTGAGCGCGACGTAGAGCACCCGAAGCTCCTCAGACAGACTCTCCGCCGCCGTTTTTACGGCGATTGCCCGCTTGGCAAGGCTGGGATAGCGCACGCGGACGTGCGCGTCCACGGCGGCCAGCCCCAGCCCCATATCCTTGTCGCACAGCACCTGCGCGCGCACATCCTCGCGGTTGAAGACGCGCGACAGGCCGCTGACAAACACCACGGGAAACTCCAGCCCCTTGGACTTGTGGATGCTCATCAGCGTCACCGCCCCCGCGGTAGCATCCGCGCCTGCGGCGGGCAGCCCCCTCGCGCGAAGTGCATCCAGCGACTCAAGAAAATCGCCCAAATCGCCCGGGCATTCGCCCGCCATGCGGCAGAAGCTGCGCAGATTGTCGGCGCGCGCCTCGCCGCCCTCCATCGCCGCGAAGAGGCTGTCCATCCCCGTCAGGCGGAAGATTTCATCCAGCAGGCGCGGGAGGGCTTCCGTGCGGGCGACGTCGCGCAGGCGGGAGAGGACGGCAAGAAAATGCACCGCCTTCTCGCTCCTGCTTGCCGCGAGCGCATCGTAAAGCCCGCCCTCCGGGCAGAGTACGCGCAGCTCGGCAAGCTCCTGCGCCGTGAAGCCGAAAACCGGCCCGGCCAGCGCGGCAAGCAGCGGAATGTCCCGCCGGGGATTTTGAATCACCTGCAGCAGCGCGTGCAGGGCGGAAATTTCCGGCGTTTGCAGCATATCCTCGCCCCCGCCGCTGACGCAGCGGATGCCGAGCGCGGCGAGCGCACGCGTATATGCCGCGCCTACGCTGCCCGGCGAGCGGAGCAGAATGGCGATATCCTCCGGGCGGATAGGGCGCAGCACCTCCCCGTCGCGAACACAATGCGTGCCGTCGAGCAGCTCGCGGATACGCGAGGCGACCATCGCGGCCTCCTCAGCGTAGGTATCGGCGTGCACGTCCAGCGCCAGCAGCTCCACCTCCGGCTCGGGCAGCGGCGCGTGCGGGAGCCCCTCGCGCAGCGCCTCCTGCTCGCCGTATCGCAGGCCGCCGAGGCGGGGGGACATGGTCGCGCGGAAAATGTCGTTGACCGCGTCCAGCACCGCGCCGCAGGAGCGGAAATTGCTGGAAAGCAAAATCTTTCGCGGCTGAAGGGGCGGATTCTCCTCAGAATCGGAGTAACTTATGTACTTTTCAATAAAAATCGTAGGGTCGGCGAGCCGGAAGCGGTAGATGGATTGCTTTACATCGCCCACAAGGAAGCAGTTCTGCCGCTCCTGCGTGAGCGCGCAAAAGATGCAATCCTGCACGGCGTTGGAATCCTGATACTCGTCCACCATGACCTCCCGGAAGCGGCCGCCAATCTCCCGCGCGGCGACTGTGACCGTGCTGCGGCTGCGCCCGGTGAGCAGGTCGAGCGCGCAATGCTCCAGGTCGCTGAAATCCAGCACCCGGCGGCGGCGCTTGCGGCGGCTGTACTCGCGGGAGAATTCCTGCACCAGCTCCACCAGCCCCCGCGTGGGCAGCGCGCAGGCGCGCATATCCTCCAGCAGCGTGGCGGAGAGGTCGGAAAAATTCTTGAGCTTGCGTGCAAGCCCCTTCTTGCAGGCCTCCCGCGTAGCCTTGATGCGCCCGGCAAGCTCCTGGTCTGGCAGCTTGGTCATAGGCGGCATCCTGCCGAAATCCAGCGCCTTGCGGTGCACAATCTCATCCCATGTAGACGCGGCGCGGAGCGCCTCAAGCTGCTGCACGGTCTGCTCCAGCAGCGCGGCGTGCTTTTCCATCTTCTGCGCGAGTGCGGCGGCCTCGGCGCAGCGGCGAAGCGCCGCAATCTGCAAATCGAGGTAGTCCATCAGATCGTCTATCAGATACCGTCCCCAGATGGTTGCGCCCGCGTCGGTCTGCCCGTCGAGCTGCGCGGTGGACACGCATTTTTCCAGCCATGCCTCGGGGTTCAGGTGGCAGCGCGAGGCGTCGTAGACCTGCAGCACAATCTCCGGCACCAGCCGGTCGTCCCGCCCAAGCCCCTGCGTATCGGCAAAGGCGAGGAATGCCTCGCTTGCCCTGCCGGTGAGATAGGCCTCGTCGAGCACCTTCGACAGCGCCTCGCCGCGCAGCTCGCCGCATTCGTCCTCATCCGCGACGCGGAAATCCGCCGGAATATCCAGCCGGTAGGCGTATTCCTTGAGGATTTCGGCACAGAAGCCATGCACCGTGGAGATTTTGGCGAGGTAGAGCCGCTGTAGCTGCCGCTGCAAATGGCGGTTCTCCGGCGCAAGGGCGATACGCTCGGTCAGCTTGGCCGCGATTTTGCCGCGCAGCTCGGCGGCGGCGGCCTTGGTATAGGTAATCAGAAGAAAATCGTCAATATTTGCGTGGATTTGCTCATCGAGGACATAGCTCAGCAGCCGGTCAACCAGTACCTTGGTCTTGCCGGAGCCTGCCGCCGCCGAGACCAGCAGCTTACCGCCGCGGTCCGTAACCGCGCGCCGCTGCTGCGGAGTCAGGTTCTCAGCCATTGGGCACCTTCTTTCTCACGCCGTCCCAGAATTCCTTGGCGGTCATAGCCTTGTAATTTCGCCGGCCGGGCACAGATGCCGGGCGGCAGATCTCCCCATAGGGGCAGAATGCGCAGGCGTCGTGCGCGCTGCCGCGCGTATAGGGGTTCGCGCTCACGTCGCCGGAGGCGACGGAAGCAATCAGCTCCGACAGCACCGCGCCTACATAGCGCTCCAGCACTGCAAGATCCTCGCGGCTGGCAAGATCGCCCGATAGCGCGCCGTCCTTGCTCTGCTTCAGGCCGAGGCGGCTGTAATCGCCCTCGGAATCCATCGCGGCGAGCACCTCGGCATCGTCCAGCAGCAGCCCCTTGCGTCGCCACTCCCTGCGCCGCAGCTCGGCCGCGGCCTCGTCGTCCGGCTTGCTCTCGGCGCGCAGCAGCGGAGCGCGGGCGGGGAAGTACTGCACGCCCGCGGGGATTGGCTGCCGGCCGAGCATCGACTCGCCGCGCAGCCTCAGCGCAAACAGATACAGGAGCATTTGCAGCCCCACGCCATTGAAAATATCGCAGTAATCGAAATCCTTTTTTCCGCTCTTATAATCGACCACGCGGAAGTAGTGGCTGCCGTTATGCTCCCACAGGTCGATACGGTCAACAATGCCGCGCAGCGCAGCGTTCAACCCCGGGACGGAGAGGTTCACGCTCTCCATCTCCCCGCCGGCGCCGAAATACAGCTCGAAGGCGCGCGGCTCGAAGCCGACGCGGCTCAGCTCGCGCCAAAGCTCCTCAACCACCATTTCCAGCTCCCGCGAATTGCGCGCAAATAGGTAGGAAAGGCGGTCGCTATCCAGCTCAAAGAAATGCTCGCGGCGGTACTGCGCCGCCTCCTCGCGCGCAATCTCGAGCGTCTGCGCAAGCGAAACGGCGTGAAATCCGCCCAGGGCCATCACACGGCGCGAGGTTTTCTCCAGCACCGCATGGATATAGGAGCCAAATTCGGCGGGGTCGACGGTGGCTTCGCGCAGCTCCTTGGCGCGCAGACCATATTTGAAGAAATAGGCGAGCCGGCATTCGGCGAGCTGGTCGATGGAGGAGGCGGAGAGCAGCAGCGTATGGCCGTAAAGCTCCGCGACCGTGCCGCGCTCCAGCGTGCCGAGAGCGTAGCTCCTCCGGCTCTGGAATTCGTCGTAGGCCGCAAGAAGCCCGAGCGAGGCGGCGCTGCTGCGCTCGCCTCTGGCAGCGAGCAAAGCGGCGGCCTCCGCGGGGGAGGTAAGCGCGGGCCCGTAGCGCGGCTCTACGTGCGTTTCCCCGCCCGCCATCTGCGCGATGCGGCGATAGACGTAGGAGCATTGCGCGCCGGGGTAGGAAACGGTGAGAGTATCGACGGCGCAGCAGAACGCGCCGAATATTTCCGAAAATTCCGACTTGATGGTTTCTGCCGCGCCGCCCGTGATGGGCACGCCGAGCGCGCGCAGCGCGCCGCGCTCAAGATCGGTGAGCACGCCTGTGGACACGCCGTAGCCCGGCATGACCCCCTCCACAGCGCCCAGCACAAAGAGGTGGCGAACCTCGTGGCAGCGCATGGCCGAGACAGCGCCGAACTGCACCGCATCCAGCACCGGCGGGATGGTGCCCACATCATAGCAGCTTAAAAGCAGCGTAAGCAGGCGAACAAACTGCTCCGCCTCCCAAACCTGCCTGCCAAGCGCGTCATGCAGCTGCTCGAGCGCGCTAAGCAGGATCTCCCAAAGCTGCTGGAGGATCTGCGCTGCGCGCGCATCCATCCGCGCGGCGAGCGAGCCGAGCGTGCCGGGCAGGTCGATCTCCACCATAAAGTCGTACAGCGCGCGCACCTGCGCGGCGAGGTTTTCCGCCTTGGCGAAGCGGTCACGCAGCCGCACCAGCGGCTGCACAGCCTGCGCGCGCAGCTCGTTCAGCTCGGCGAGGACGGTTTCCGTCCGCTCCGTGCGCCGCGCGCCCAGCCCCTCCGGGTTCGCCCTCCACGGCTTTTCCCACATACTGCCCTGAATATTCCAGATTACGGCGTAGTTCTCGAGCCGGTCGCAGTCCGCCGCCGGAATCGGCGAGAGGCAGGAGCGCAGGTACTTCAGCACATCCCGCCGTTCCATACCGCCGAGCGCGGCCTCCAGCGCGCTCAGCAGGGCGGAAACGACGCGCTTTTGCAGCACGTCCTCCGTGCCCGCCTGATAGAGCGGGATACCGAAGCGCTCCAGCTCCCGGCGCAGCGCGTCACCCTGCGCGCCGATGTCGGCGCAGAGGATGCCGATCTCGCGGTAGCGCGCGCCGCCCTCGACAAGGCGAACGATCTCCTCTGCCACCGCCTGAATTTCGCGGTGCATCCCATCCGCCTGCCACGCGCGCACCGCGCCGGAGGCGGAAAGGTCGGGCAGGGTGCCCTGAAACAGCGCGGCCGCCGCCTGAAAGGTGGGGGTTTCGCGGGGCGCGACGCGGGTCACCTCGCAGGCAATTCCCGCGCCCTTGGCAATGCGTAGCAAATCCGCCGCCGTTTCCCCCGCGCGCTCAAAGGCGAACTGGCGGCTCCCCGGCGCGTCGCAGGGGACGCCCACCGTCACCTCGGGGCTGAAGCGAATCAAATGCTCCAAAATGGCCAAATGCTGCCGGGAAAAATCCGGGAAGGAATCAATGTAAAAACTGTGCCGCTGGGCGTAGTCGCCGTCGGCGAGCGCGTCGAGCACGAGGTTCATCTGGTCGCGCGGGTCGCGCTTGCCCTGCGCGCAGAGTGCGTCGTAGGCAGCCAGCAGCGCCGAAAGTTCTTCGAGCTTCTGCGCCAGAACGCCCTCCGATGCGCGCGAAGCCGCCTGCAAATCCGCCGAGCTGATGCAGCAGCGCTTGAATTCATCCACCGCCTCAACCATAGCCTCGAGGAAGGCGGGCTTCGTTTCCACAGCCGCGAAGGTCTTAAGCTGCCCGTGCAGCTGCCGCGCGGCGGCAGCCATCGTGACGATGCGCCCGCCGCTATCCATGCACGGCGGCAAGCCCGTACCGGACTCCGCCACGCGCCGCGCCAGCCGGGTAAAGGTGAGCACCTCGGCGTACAGGCTCGCGCTGTCGCCCGCCGCCTCGCATAGGCGGCGCTCGGTATCGTGGCTGACCAGCTCTGGCACGAGCAGCACCCGGCCGCGGCGCTCTGCGCGCACATCCTCCGCCACCCGGCGCAGAATTTCCCGGCGGATGCTCAGCGGGTCAGGCCCTAAGAGAATTTTCAGCACGGCGCGCCCTTCTTTCTATTGATAATAGACAAATTATATCATATTTTGCCCTGCCGGTCAACGAAAAGCTGCCTCATTCGCGGCCAAAGAGCCAGTTCTGCACCCAGCCGAGAGCATCGAGCACGAAAAAGCGCAGCTCGTGCCCATCCTCGTGCGTGAGGGTCGCGGTCAGCTCCTCCGAGAAGCCCGCGCCCGCGGCCGAATCCGCCAAGGCGCTGCTATCAGTCGCCATGCACAACGATGGGAAGACCACGCACCACCAGTTTTTTCCCTCTCCCTCGCCAATCGTGACACGCAGCGAACAGTACACGCCTGCCGGGAGCGAGAAGGTGTCGTAGTCGCGCGCGGAAAAGGGCTCGCGCAGGAGCTGCACGGTGGCGGTATCCTCGCTGCCGGCGGCGAGCAGCGCCTCATTCGCGGCGGCCTCCAGCGCGCTCAGCTGCTCGCCAAGCAGGGCCTGCGCCTGCTGTGCGTCCTCGGCTCCGGCGAGCAGGTCGCCATACTGCGCAATCAGCGCGTCCCGCACGGCGAGCTTTGCCGTCTGATCCGCCTCGGAATTCGACGCGCCGACGACGTGCAGCCGCACCAGATTCTCGCTGAGGGTCTGCCGATCGCGCAGCACGCCGCTCAGCCACGAAAATCCCGCCAGCAGCGCCGCCAGCAGGCAGATTCGCTTTAAAAGCTTCATAAAAGAACACCGTCCATACCTGTTTTTGGCAAGTATGGACGGTTTTTGGATGCTTTATACGGATTTTCCGATAAAAAGATTGGAATACTGGCCGCGCAGCATATCGCAGATTACGGCGGCGTACTCGAAGCTGGGCACAATCGTGAAGATTGCCGAGCCGGAGCCGGTCAGCTCGGCGCACATACCGCCGTAGGTGCGGAAAACCGACTTGATGCCGCCGACCTCCGGATGGGCGGCGGAAACCACATCGTCGAACACATTGCGGACGGAGCGGGTAATGGCCGCCAAATCCCCGGCGAGGATTGCGGCCTCCATCGCGCGGTGATCCGGCCGGCAGGCAATCGGCTGCGCGTCCAGCTGCCGGTACAATTCCGGCGTAGAGGAGGAAAAATCCGGCTTGCAGATGACAAAGAAGCACTCCGGGATGGGCGGCAGTGGGCGCAGCCGCTCTCCGCGCCCCTCCACCATCGCCGTGCCGCCGAGGACGCAGAAGGGAACGTCGCTGCCCACCTGCGCGCCGATTTCCGCCAGCGCGCCCACCGAGAACGGCGAGCCATAGTGCCGGTTCAGCGCGCGCAGCACCGCCGCCGCGTCCGCGCTCCCCCCGCCCAGCCCGGCCTCGGAGGGAATGCGCTTGGTGATGCGGATTTCCAGCCCCTCCGGCTCGACCTTGGCAAGCTCGCAGAAGAGTTTTGCCGCCTTCCATGCAAGGTTTCGTTCATCGCAGGGAATGCCCTCCTTGCTGCATTGCAGCCGCCACGGCTTACCCGTGCCGATATCCAGCGCAAGATCGTCGCGCACCGAAACGGTTTGGAAAACGCTTCGCAGATCGTGGTAGCCGTCCGGCCGCCTGCCCAGCACATCGAGCGTGAGATTGACCTTTGCGAACGCGGGCTCTAAAAGCGTTGTCATTGTTTGCCTCTCCCTTATTTTTTTCCATTCTACTACACTTTTCCCCAAAAAGCAAGTACAGAAATTCGGGGCCGCGCGCGGCGGCCCCGAATGGCAGGAATTTACAGGTTCGGAATCATGTAATAAACCGAGGAGTCGGTGTCGTAAACAATCACATCGAGCGAGTAGGTAACGGTGTTGCCGTCCTCGTCGTAGAAATAGAGGATCACGCTCGCGCCACCAAGAAGCCACAGGTCGCTGGCGCAGCCGCATTCGTCGAGCAGCTCAACCACGTCGCTGACATCGATGCCCAGATCCTCGATGGGGAAATAGGCGGTAACCTCATAGTCGTAGCTGGAAATCTCGCCGGTGAGGTAGCTCAGGAGCTCTTCGTGAATGCTGTCGAAGAAATCCTCGTCATACTCGGCGGCTTCCGCAACGCCCGCCTCCATCACATAGCCGATGAGGCCGTAATTGCTGCGGTAATCCTGCACAGCAAAGCCATAGGCCAGCGAGTCGGTCAAATCCTCGGCATAGCTCGCGAGCGCGTCGGTGTCATACAGCCCTAAGGCTTCGGAGGTCGCACCCGAGCCGACCTCGTCCTCGGGGTCGCTATAGAGGTCGTCAAAGCTCTGATAGCTGACCTCCGGCACGACAACCTCGCCGATGTCGTTCAGCGACAGGGTCATCTCCATGTAGCTGCCCTCAAAGCCTAAGTAGAATTGCAGCCGCGTCAGGTAAGAGCCGGTAATGTTGTAGCTGAGCATCACGGTGGCAGAGGATAGCTCGCTGCGGATTTCCTCCAGCTCCTCGAGCGCCTCCTGATAGGCATCCGTGTCCTCATAGAGCGGGTTCAGCGCCTCTATCGCTGCTTCGCGAGGCTGTACAGGTCGGGCGAGAAGCTGTAGTAGCTGCTCTCGCCGTCGGAGGAATGCTCGTAGCCGAGCACATTATCCAGCGCATCCTGGGTGCAGAGCTTCGCAATCAGGTCGGTCAGGCAGGCCTCGATGGTCGCCGCGTCCATGCCAAGCTCGGATTCCAGCAGCTCTGCCCAATCCATCTCCTCCAATTCGCCGAGGTTATCGGCCTCCATGGAGGCGAAGACCTCCTCGAAATAATAAAGGGTTTCCTCGTCCATCTCCTGCCCATACCATTCGCCGTCCATCAGCACAGCCATGCTGCCGCTGCCATCCTCGTAAGCGAGGTAGACATCGTAGCCCTCCACCTCGAGGAGCATACGGATGGTCTTGGTGGAAAGGTCATAGGCCACCATGCCGGAAATCTGCTCGCTCAGGTAGTCGTCGATGTTGTAGTCGAAGCTCAGGTCAAACGAGAAGCTCCCGGCGTTTACCGCCTGCTCAAGCCCACCGGTAAGCGCTGTGTAGGGATTGGAAATCAGGCCGCTAAGCCCCAGCGTGGAGAGGATCTCCTCATTGCGTACGACCTCGGCCAGCTCCTCCTCGTCCAGCGCAAGGAGATTGACCGTTTCCGCATCCGGCAGCTCCTCGCCGAGCGCCGAAATCACGCCGGAGGAGGTATTCCACTTCCATTCCGCGTCATCCGCAGTGATGGAAACGGAATTCTCGCTCACCTTCAGCCGGATGGTGACCTCGCCGTCGTCGCCTCTGATTTCAATGCGATCCCACGGGTTGTCGCTGCCATTTAAGGTAATGGTCAGGGTGGAGCCGACATAGTCGAGCACAATGCGGCGAATCAGCCCGCCGCACAGGTAGAGCCGGACGCCCATGCCGTCGCTCGCGGTGAAATCCGTGTAGGACAATAGTGCCATCAGCTCCTCCAGCTGGCTTTCGGAGAGATAGGCGGTGTACACGGTCGCCTCGGCATCCCCGCTGCGCAGGGAGAGCGTTTCCTTCTCCTGCTTCTCCACCTCCAGCTCCGAAACGAAGTCCAGAAGCTCCGTGCCGGCCGAGGTGCCCTCGTGGTAATCCTCCAGCGCATCGAGAAGCGAATCCATCTCGGCGGATTCGCCGAGCCAATCGCCCAGCGCCGAGCTGTAGTACGACTGCTTCACATTTTCCAGCGGCAGAGAGTAAGCGCTCGAAAGCCCAGCGCCGGAGATGCGAAGCTCCTCCCGGCTGAGGCACAGCTGCACCTCGCTGTCGCCAACCACGGCGGCAACGCCGATGCCGGAATCCGACTGGGTGTACAAATCCAGCACGGTGGCCATAGCCTCGTTTTCGCGCAGGTAGCTGCTCAGCTCGTCGACCGTCTTGTCGGCGGCCTTGGCCACGCTCGACTGCGGCGAGGAGAACAGGCCGAATACAGCCAGCACGAGCGCGCCAACGCAGAGCACGCCCACGACAAGCACGGCGGCCAAAACTCCGAGCACCAGCGGCAGCTTGCTCTTTTTCTTTCCGCCCGGGTTGGGCGCGGGGTCTGCCTTGGGTGCAGACGGCGCGCTGTGCGGCGCGGGTGAATCTACGGCAGCGGGTGCCTCTGCCGCAGCGGGCGGAGCCGCGGCGGCAGGCGCTTCTACGGAAGTGGGGTCGAGCGCCGCGCCGCAGAATCCGCAGAAAGCAGCGCCCGCGTCGACGCTTTTGCCGCAATAGGGACAAAATTTCATGGAAAAACCTCCTTCTCAGGCCTGCGCCTCCTCCTTGGGGCGCAGACCCCTTGCGGCGTTATTCTATCATACTTTTCACGAAAATGGAAGCCTTTCTTTCAGCATTTTTCGTTTGACATTTTGCCCTTACCGTATTATAATATAGGAAATAACAGGAAGCGACCGCATTGCGTGCAAACCGATTTGGTTTGCGCGTTTTTTGTTAGAAGGATTTTTTCAGGAGGATTTATGGAAAAGCTTAAGCAGAACAAAATGGGCGTGTACCCCATCCCGAGGCTGCTGTGCTCGGTTTCGCTGCCGCTGATGATTTCGATGCTGGTGCAGAGCCTTTACAACATCGTTGACGGCATTTTCGTAGCCCAGTATATCGGCTCGGACGGCGTGACTGCCACCACCGTGGCCTACTCGGCGCAGCTGCTGATGCTGTCAGTTTCGGTCGGCACAGGGGTGGGCGTGAACTCGATGCTCTCCCGCTCGCTCGGGAAGCGGGATTTCGACGCGGTGAACAAGGCCGCCACCAACGGCCTGCTGCTGGCGGTGATTTGGGCAGCGGTATTCATGCTTGCGGGTGCCCTCGGTGCGAACGCCTTCATCCGCATTTTCAATTCGGACGAAACCATCGTCGATCTCGGCACGCGCTACCTGCGCATCTGCATGGTCGGCTGCCTCGGCATTTTCCTCGCCACCACCGGCGAGCGGCTGCTGCAAGCAACCGGCAACACCCTGCTTTCGATGATTGCCCAGCTGGCCGGTGCGGTGACGAACATCGTGCTCGACCCAATCATGATTCACACGATGCGGCTTGGCATCGAGGGTGCGGCCATCGCTACCATCATCGGCCAATTTGTGGCAGCAGCTGCCTCGCTTGCCCTGAACGCGGTGCGCAATAAGGAGATCCACTTCCAGATTCGTGGCTTCCGGCCGGATTTTGGCATCATCGGTGGCATCTATAAGGTCGGCGCACCGACAATCGTGATGCAGACGATGAACAGCTTCATGATGATGCTCATGCTGCAAATCATGCGCCTGTCGGAATATGGCAGCTTGGCGCAGGGCTTCTACGGCATCTATTATAAGCTGTGGACATTCCTATATATGCCGGTCAACGGGCTGGCGCAGGGGCTGATTCCCGTGGTCGGCTACAATTACGGCGCGAAGAACGGCAGGCGCGTGTGGGATGCCTTCAGGCTGACCGCCGTCGTCGCGGTTGCTGTGATGGCGCTGGGAACACTTGTATTCCACCTGCTGGGCGCGCCCCTGCTGGGGCTCTATCAGGCAACGCAGGAGCAGCTCGACTTCGGCGTGCGCGCGATGGGTATCATGAGCATGACCTTCCCGTTTGCGGGGCTGACCATCTGCATCGGCTTCGCCTGCTCCGGCATGGGCAACGGCGTGGTGAGCATGGTGGCGACGATTGTGCGCGAGCTGGCGGTGCTGATCCCGCTGGCGTGGGCCTTTGGCCGCTTCTTCGGCTTTGACGCGACGTGGTACGCCGTTACGGTCGCGGAAACGGCTGCGCTGGTCTACGCGCTGGCGGCTCTCGCCGCGCAGTACCGCAAAAAGGTGAAGCCGATTCTCTAAAGGAAGCTCCGGATACATCGCCCCGGCATCCTGCCGGTTTTGTTTGGAGCCTCCCTAAGGATTTGCAAATCCGTACTTTTTTACAGGAAAAGCCCAAAATCAGGAGCAAAATTGTTTCAATTTTCCTAATTGAAAATTTTGTGCTTTTGCGCTATAATAGAAATACAATGCGTGGCTGAACGGCGTAAATCCGGTTGCTCAGCCACGCGTTTATTTTTTGCCCTTTTAGGAGGATAATTTTCTATGGATTCCGCAAACAGCTTTCTGGAAACAGAAAAGGTCGGGAAATTGATGCAGAAGTATTCTATCCCCTGCATTATCTCCCTCGTGGTCGCCGCGCTGTATAACATCGTAGACCAGATTTTTATTGCGAACGCCGATTACCTCGGCTCCTACGGCAACGCTGCGAATACCGTCGTCTTCCCGATGACGGTGCTGGCACTGGGCATCGCCGTGATGATTGGCGACGGCTGCTGCGCCTTCGTAAGCATCAGCCTCGGCAAGAAGGACGCTGGCAGCGCGGCCAGAAGCGTCGGCAACGCGATCCTGCTTGCCATCATCAGCGGCGTGGCGCTCGGCGCCGTCTACCTGATTTTCTCCGAGCCGATCCTGACCATGTTCGGCGGTAAGGTCAACGAGCAGACCTATGCCTGCGCGAAGGAGTATTTCTTCGTGATTTCGCTGGGCATCCCGTTCTATATGTTCGGGCAGGCGCTCAACCCCATCATCCGCTCCGATGGCAGCCCCCGCTTCGCGATGGTGGCGACCATCTCGGGCGCGGTGGTGAACATCATCCTCGACCCCATTATGATTTACGGCCTGCTCGGCTGCCCCAAGCTGGGCATGACCGGCGCGGCGCTCGCCACGGTGCTCGGGCAGGTGCTCACGGTAGTGCTGTCGGTGTGGTACCTGTTCCACATGCACATCATCGAGCTGAACCGGAAGAGCTTCGGCATCTGGGGCAGCCTGATGAAGCAGTTCCTGCCGCTGGGCGTCACAAGCTTCCTCACGCAGGTTTCGCTGGTGATTTCCATGGCCGCTGTGCAGAATATGTGCACCAAGTACGGCGCGCTCGACGAGGTCTTCGGCCAGGAGGAATATGCGCAGATCCCGCTCGCGGTACTGGGCATTGTGATGAAATTCTTCCAGATTGCCATCTCCTTTGCCGTCGGCATGGCTGCCGGGTGCATCCCCGTGGTGGGCTACAACATGGGCGCAAAGCGCTTCGACCGCGCCAAGCAGCTTTTCAACTACCTGATTATCGGCGAGCTGGTGGTTGGCTTCGTCGCCCTGCTGATTGTAGAGCTGCTGCCGCAGCAGCTGATTGCCATCTTTGGCGCGGCGAACGAGAGCGAGTACTACACGAAATTCGCAATCAAGTGCTTCCAAATCTACCTGTGTATGCTGCCGCTGGCGACGCTGAACAAGGGCACCTTCATCTACCTGCAGGGCATGGGGAAGGCGCTTGCCTCCACGATTATCTCGATGACGCGCGAAATTGTGCTCGGCGTGGCGCTGCCAATTCTGCTGCCGCTGCGCTTCGGGCTTGACGGCGTGCTCTATTCCTTCCCCGCGGCGGATATTCTTACCTTCGTCGTCGCGCTGATCGTGATTGTGCGGACGTACCGCGAGCTGAACCGCGGCATGGCGCAGCGCGCCTGAGTCCTTCCGGAAAACAGAAAAGGTGAGGCTCCATACGGAGCCTCACCAAATTTTGGTTCTATAATAAATGTTGGGGTCAGGTGTGAGCCTGACCCCATGAATATG
>JAJQFT010000079.1 GCA_021200975.1 Bacillota bacterium
CCCCGCCCCCGCCCGCGCCCCGGGTGAAGATTGCGGTCGCGCAGGATGCGGCATTCTGCTTTACATACGCCGAAAATCTGGCGCTGCTCTCCTCCCTCGGCTGTGAAATCGTGCCCTTCTCCCCCATTGCGGACGCCTCTCTGCCCGCGGGGATTTCCGGGCTGTATTTGCCCGGCGGCTACCCGGAGCTACACGCGCAGGCGCTTTCGCGCAACGAAGCCATGCGAGAGGATATCCGGCGCTCCATTGCGCGCTCGCTGCCCACCATCGCGGAGTGCGGCGGCTTTCTATACCTGCACGAGCGCCTCGACGGCGTGCCGATGGCGGGCGTCCTGCCCGGCAGCGCCTACCGCACGCCGAAGCTCCAGCGCTTCGGCTATGTCACCCTCACAGCCAAAAGGGACAATCTTTTATGCCGCGCGGGGCAAAGCATCCGCGCACATGAATTTCACTATTGGGACAGTGACAGCTGCGGCGAGGATTTTACCGCCTGCAAGGCAAGCAACGCCAAAAGCTACGACTGCATTCACGCCAGCAGCTCTCTCTGGGCGGGCTTCCCGCACCTGTATTTCCCCGCCAATCCCGGCTTTGCCGCATCCTTTGTAAAGAAAGCGGAGGCGTTCTCATGCCATACTGGTTCTTAGCCGCCTTTATTCTGGGCTTTTTGCTGGATTTGCTACTCGGCGACCCGCATGGTTTCCCGCATTTTGTATGCGCGATTGGCGCTCTTATCGCCCGGCTTGAAAAGCTGCTGCGCCGTATTTTTCCGAAAACGAAGGGCGGCGAGCGCGCGGCAGGTGCTGTGCTTGTGCTATGCACCGTAGGCGTGAGCGCGCTCTTGCCGCTGTCGCTGCTTGCTGCTCTTTGGAGGGTACATCCCCTGCTCGCACTGCTTCCGGAGCTGTTCCTTTGCTGGCAGATCCCCGCCGTGAAATCCCTGCGCTTAGAGAGCATGAAGGTCTACCAAAGCCTGCAGGGCGGGAATTTGGAGGAGGCGCGCTACAATGTTTCCATGATTGTCGGCCGTGAAACGCAGAACCTGAGCGCCGAGGGCGTGACGAAGGCGGCGGTGGAGACCGTTGCCGAAAACAGCTCCGACGGCGTGGTGGCCCCGCTGATCTACACCGCGCTCGGCGGCAGCGTGCTTGGCTGCGTATACAAGGCAATCAACACGATGGACTCGATGGTAGGCTACAAAAACGAACGCTATCGCAATTTCGGCACCGCGGCGGCAAAGCTCGACGACATCGTGAACTACCTGCCCTCTCGCCTTGCCGCGCGGCTGATGATTCTGGCCGCTTACCTGCTCGGCTTTGACGGGCGCAATGCCCGGAAAATTTTTAAGCGTGACCGCGCAAAGCACGCCAGCCCCAACTCGGCGCAGACCGAATCCGTCTGCGCGGGCGCGCTGGATGTGCAGCTTGCCGGGGACGCAGTATACTTCGGCGAGCTGCACCACAAGCCGACCCTTGGCGACCCCATCCGCCCCATCACGCCGGAGGACATCCCGCGCGCGTGTCGGCTGATGTACGTCGTCGCTTTTCTGACAATGCTGCTCGGCATCGCGCTCCGGCTTTTGCTAATTGAGGTGATTTTCTGATGGAACGCTACGCCCATGGCGGGGATATCTACCGTGGCAGCCCGGTAGAGCTGGATTTTTCCGTGAATCTGAACCCCTACGGGATGCCGGAGGCGGTAAAGGACGCCGTCAGAGAGGGGCTGGACGCCTTTGCGACCTATCCCGACCCGGAATGTACCGCGCTGCGCGCGGCTCTGAGCGAACGGCACGCAGTCCCAGCGGCACATATCCTCTGCGGAAACGGCGCGGACGACCTCATCTACCGGCTCTGTTTTGCGGCGAGGCCGAAGCGCGCGCTGGTCTGCGCACCCAGCTTCTCGGAGTATGAGAATGCGGTGCTGGCAAGCGGTGGCGAGGTAAGCTACCACCTTCTGCGTGAGCAGGAGGACTTCGAGCTGACAGACCGCATTCTGGACGATCTTGCGGGGATCGACCTTATTTTCCTTTGCTCGCCGAACAACCCGACCGGAAAATTGATCGACCCAGCGCTGATCGCGCGCATTGTGGCCACAGGTGTGAGGCTGCTGCTGGACGAGTGCTTTCTCGCCTTTACGCGCGGTAGCTCAGCCGCCGGGCTGCTGGAGCGCTACAAAAATCTGGTGATTCTGGGCGCGTTTACCAAAACCTACGCGATGGCCGGGCTACGGCTGGGCTACGCGATGACGGCGGATACGCCGCTCATTGCCGAAATGAAACGAATCGCGCCGTGCTGGAGCGTATCCGGCCCGGCGCAGGCAGCGGGGCTGCGCGCGACCGAATGCACCGGGGTGCGCGAAGAGCTGCTGCGCCTGCTCGAGGCGGAGAGGCCGCGGGTAAAGCGTGCGCTGGAGGCATTCGGCTTCCGGGTGTGGCGCAGCGACTGCGGCTTCCTGCTCTTCACTGCCCCGGCGGACTTGGGGCAGAAGCTGCGCGCAAGAGGGATTGCCATCCGCGACTGCTCCAATTATCCCGGCCTCGGGGTGGGCTTCTGGCGCATCGGCCTGAAGCTGCCGGAGCAGAACGACCGGCTTCTGCGCACCATAGAGGAGGTAATCTAGCATGGCCAAGGCAATTATGGTGCAGGGCACCATGTCCAACGTGGGAAAGAGCCTGCTCACAGCAGGGCTGTGCCGCGTCTTCCGGCAGGATGGCTATCATGTTGCGCCCTTCAAGTCGCAGAATATGGCGCTCAACTCCTTCATCACCGCCGATGGGCTGGAAATGGGACGCGCGCAGGTGGTGCAGGCCGAAGCCTGCGGCGTGGAGCCATCGGTGCTGATGAACCCGATCCTTCTGAAGCCTGTGACGAACATGGGCTCTCAGGTGATTGTCAACGGCGAGGTGCTGGGCAATATGCGCGCAAAGGATTATTTTGCCATGAAGCGCAGCCTGGTCCCCGATATTCAAAAAGCCTTCGACACCCTCTGCGCGCGAAACGATATCCTTGTGATTGAGGGCGCAGGAAGTCCCGCGGAAATCAACCTGAAAACCGACGACATTGTGAACATGGGCATGGCGCGGCTGGCCAAAGCGCCGGTGCTGCTCGTGGGTGATATCAATCCCGGCGGCGTATTCGCGCAGCTCGCAGGAACGCTGATGCTGCTCAGCGAGCAGGAGCGGAGCATGGTTAAGGCGACAATCATCAACAAATTTCGCGGTGACAAGAGCATTCTCGACCCGGGGCTCGCCATGCTCGAGGAGCTCACCGGCCGCCCCTGTATCGGCGTGGTGCCATACATGGATATCGACATCGACGACGAGGACAGCCTCTCCGCCCGCTTAGACCGGAAGACGCCCGCGCAGGTGGACATCGCCGTAATTCGGCTGCCGAAGCTGTCGAATTTTACCGATTTTTCCGCGCTCGATGCAATGCCGGGCGTGGGTGTCCGCTACGTTGAACGGGTAAAGGAGCTGAAAAGGCCGGATCTTGTCATTCTGCCCGGCACGAAAAGCACCATCGCCGACCTGCGCTGGCTGCGCGAATCCGGGCTGGAGGCGGCAATTCTCCGCCTGTGCAACGAAGGTGTGATGATTATCGGCATCTGCGGCGGCTACCAGATGCTGGGGCAATCGGTCACCGACGCCGAGGGCAGCGAAGGCGGCGGCAGCATCTATGGCATGGGTCTGCTGCCGGTTAGAACGCAGTTCGCCGCCGAAAAGCAACGAACGCGTGTAAGCGGCGTAGGCCTGCCCGGCACGCTGCTCGAGGGCGCGACCGCCGAGGGCTACGAGATCCACATGGGACGTACCGTTCTCGACCCCGGCGCCGAGCCGCTGCTGCGGCTGGAGAATGGGGCGCTGGACGGCTGCATCCGCCAAAATGTGCTTGGAAGCTACCTGCACGGCTTTTTCGACCGGGCGGAAATTCGAACAAGAATCGTGGCAGAGCTTTGCCGGAGGAAGGGCATTTCCCCCGACCTGCGCGCGGCGGATTTCGATTACGCCGCCTATCGGCAGCGGCAGTATGACCTGCTCGCCGACACCGTGCGCGAAAACCTCGACATGGCGCAGGTCTACCGCATTTTGGAGGAGGGCATATGAGCGGCTCAACCTCTCTACGCGCCGTCAGATGGGGCGCGAGCGATTATATTACCAAAGCGAACGGTCTGCACCGCCCCTTGGACGCGGCTGTGCGCGCCGGAAAGGGAGTGGAATCCGTATGACAGAGCTGGAATTTGTCGAACCAGCGAAAATCGAGGCGCGGAGCTTTGAAATCCTTACGCAAGAGCTGCCCCACCCCATCGACGAGCGCTACGCGCCCATCATCAAGCGGGTGATTCACACCACAGCCGACTTCGACTACGCCGACACCCTGTATTTTTCCGAAAATGTGCTGCCGCAGGCGCTGGATGCCCTGCGCGCCGGTGCGACAATCGTGACCGACACGCAGATGGCCTATTCGGGCATCAATAAGCCCGCCCTGCGCCGCCATGGCTGCGAGGCGCGATGCTTCATCTCTGACCCCGATGTAGCCGCCGCTGCCAAGGCCGCCGGAATTACCCGCTCCGCCGCGGCTATGGACAAGGCCTCGCAGCTCGGCGGGAGGCTCATTTTTGCCATTGGCAACGCGCCAACGGCGCTGATTCGCCTGCGGGAGCTGCTGGACGCGCGCTCTTTGCAGCCGTCGCTGATTATTGGCGTGCCGGTGGGCTTTGTCAATGTCGTCGCCTCCAAGGAGCAAATCATTGCCTCCGGCGCGCCTTGCATTGTCGCCCGCGGCAGAAAAGGTGGCAGCAGCGTGGCGGCAGCCATCTGCAATGCCCTGCTCTATCTGCTAGGGCGGGAAGAAAGCTGATAAATACAGGCAGCATGTCCATTTGTCAATGATGTGAGACCGAAAAAAAGGAAAGAGTTTATTCATTAGAGCAGCGGTTTTGCTGACGGAGGGAGGGCGAAGCCCGA
>JAJQFT010000065.1 GCA_021200975.1 Bacillota bacterium
GAGGTAGCCAGACAGCTCGACGGTATCATGCCGTGAGCGTCTGGCTACAAAAAAGACTTCAAATGTAGCCAGTTTGTAGCCAGTAAAAATGATAAATCCCGAAAAACGCTGGAATTTCAACGTTTTTCGGGACTGTGAAACGAAGATTTTATTATTCCCACTCCACGGTTGCGGGGGGTTTGGAGGTGATGTCGTAGACGACGCGGTTGATGCCCTTGACCTCGTTGACGATGCGAGTAGAGCAGCGGTCGAGCACCTCGTAGGGGATGCGCGTCCAGTCGGCCGTCATGAAGTCGGAGGTGGTGACGCTGCGCAGGGCGAGCGTATTGTCATACGTCCGGCCGTCGCCCATCACGCCCACGCTGCGCGCGTTGGTCAGGACGGCGAAATACTGGCTGCATTGCGCGGCGCAGTCGGATTTGCCGATTTCCTCGCGGAAAATTGCGTCCGCCTCGCGCAGAATGTCCAGCTTTTCCCGCGTGACCTCCCCCAGAATCCGAATCGCCAGACCGGGTCCGGGGAAGGGCTGGCGCGTAACCAGATACTCCGGCAGGCCCAGCTCGCGCCCAAGCTGGCGAATCTCATCCTTAAACAGGTGGTCGAGCGGCTCCAGCACCGCCTGAAAGCTCTCGATGACTTCCTGCGGCAGCAGGCGGTTATGGTGGCTCTTAATCACGTCCGCGTCGCCCTTGCCGGATTCAATTACATCGGGATAAATCGTGCCCTGCGCGAAAAAATCCGCCTTTGTGATGCCGAATTTCCGCGCTTCATCGAGAAAAACGTAGCCAAATTCCGCACCGATGACGCGCCGCTTCTCCTGCGGGTCGGTCACGCCCGCGAGCTTTTCCAGAAAACGCGCCGACGCATCCACCCGGACGAAGTGTATATTCCACTTTTGAAACGCCGCCTGAACCTCGTCGCCCTCGTTTTTGCGCATACAGCCGTGGTCAACGAATACGCAGGTCAGGCGGCTGCCCACGGCCTCCGCCAGAAGCGCCGCCAGCACCGACGAATCCACCCCGCCGGAGAGCGCCAGCAGCACCCGCCCCTGCCCAATGCGCGCGCGGAGCTGTGCAACCGTGCGGCGGCAGAAGTCGCCCATCGTCCATGTGCCGGTGCAGCCGCAGATCCCGTAGAGGAAATTGCGCAGCATCTGCGTGCCGCGCTCGGTATGGCTGACCTCGGGGTGGAACTGCACGCCGTAGAAGCCGCGCGCCTCGTCCGCGATGGCGGCGGTTGGGCAGGCCTCGGTGTGCGCGGCGAGGCGGAAGCCGGCGGGAATGCGCGCCATATAGTCGCCGTGGCTCATCCAGCTGATCCCCTCGCCGGGCAATCCGGAGAAAAGGCGGCAGGCGGCGTCATAATGGGTGCGGGTCTTGCCGTATTCGCGGGCGGTATCCGCCCCGGCGGCGGTCACCTCGCCCCCGAGCAGCTGCGCCATGAGCTGGCAGCCATAGCAGATGCCGAGAATCGGCACGCCGAGCGCAAATACGCCGGGGTCCACCTTGGGCGAATCGGGAAGATAGACGCTGCTCGGCCCGCCGGTGAAGATTATCCCGGCGGGGGCAAAGGCGCGGATTTCCGAAAGCGGCATCGAATAGGGGCGGATCTCGCAGTAGACGCTGCATTCGCGCACCCGCCGGGCAATGAGCTGGTTATACTGCCCGCCGAAATCCAGAATAAGTATTTTTTCCTGCTTCATGCTTGGCCTCTCCTTGCGAACACGGGATCCCTAGCCCTTGGGGCTGTAGTTGGGGGCTTCCTTGGTGATGGAGATGTCGTGCGGATGCGACTCGGTGAGCGAGGCGGCGGTCATCTTGGCGAACTTGCCGTTGCGCCGCAGCTCGTCGATGGTGGCGTTGCCGGTGTAGCCCATGCCGGCGCGCAGGCCGCCCATGAGCTGGAAGACGATGTCCGCCAGCGCCCCGCGGTAGGGCACGCGCCCCTCCACGCCCTCGGGGACGAATTTCTTCGCGTCGGACTGGAAATAGCGATCCTTCGAGCCCCGGTTCATGGCGGGCAGGCTGCCCATGCCGCGATAGGATTTGAAGCTGCGCCCCTGATAGATCTCCAGCTCCCCGGGCGACTCGGTCGTACCCGCAAAGAGCGAGCCAATCATCACCGCGCTGCCGCCAGCCGCAATGGCCTTGACAATGTCGCCGGAGTATTTGATGCCGCCGTCGGCAATCACACGCTTGCCGAGCTTGTCGGCCTCCTCGGCGCAGTCCATCACGGCGGTGAGCTGCGGCAGGCCGATGCCCGCCACGATGCGGGTGGTGCATATGGAGCCGGGGCCGATGCCGACCTTGACCACGTCCGCGCCCGCCGCAATCAGGTCGTGCGTCGCTTCGGCGGTGACGACGTTGCCCGCAGCCAGCGGGAGCTCGGGATAGGCGTTCTTCACCCGCGCGACGGCATCGACAATGCCCTTGGAATGCCCGTGCGCGGAATCCAGCACGAGCAGATCCACCTTCGCCGCCTTCAGTGCGGCGACGCGCTCGAGTACATCCGGGCCGGCGCCGATGGCCGCGCCGACGAGCAGGCGGCCGTTCTTGTCGCGCGCGGAATTGGGGTACTGGATGGCCTTCTCGATATCCTTGATGGTAATCAGCCCCTTAAGCATCCCGCTGCTGTCCACAATGGGCAGCTTCTCGATGCGGTGCTTGCCGAGGATGCGCTGCGCGTCCTCCAGCGAGGTGCCCTCGGGCGCGGTAACGAGATTGTCCTTGGTCATCACGTTGGCAATCGGCTGCTCGAAGTCGGCCTCAAAGCGCAGGTCGCGGTTCGTCAGGATGCCGACGAGGCGGCCGCCCTCGGTGATGGGCACGCCGCTGATGCGGTAGCGCGCCATCAGCTCCACAGCGCAGCGAACAGGCTGCTCGGGGGTCAGGAAAAAGGGGTCGGTAATTACGCCGTGCTCGCTTCTCTTGACGCGATCGACCTGAGCAGCCTGTTCGTCAATAGACATATTCTTGTGGATGATGCCGATGCCGCCCTCGCGCGCCATCGCGATGGCTAGCTTGCTCTCGGTTACGGTGTCCATCGCCGCGCTCATGAGCGGGATGTTGAGGTTCAAGCCGTCGCAGAGGGTGGTGCGCAGGTCAGCCGTGGCAGGGAGGACGGTGGAGGCCTGGGGGATGAGAATCACATCGTCGAAGGTCAACGCTTCTTTGACAATTTTGCTCATAGGAGATGCCGCCTTTCGTTTCTTTTCATGGTATCATATTTCCGAAAAAAATGCAACCGAAAATCCCGCTGCATGAAAAAATTCAGGTTTTTCGGAAAAATCGGTTGCAATTTTCGTGCAAAAGTTGTACGATATACAAAAGAAAGAATGGAGGCAATGTGCATGGAAAAATATAAGCGCAAATGGGGCGACCGCTGGGACGGCCGCTGGGTTCGGGAGGCGCCGGGGCTGCAAACCATCATGGCGCACCTGCTGCCGAACCGCACCGACTGCGAGGTTTACCTCAATCAGGACATGGACGTGACCGAGCTGATGCGCTATCTGGAGCAGAAAAATGCCTCGCACCCGGAATATAAGACCACGATTTTCCACTGCGTGCTGCTGATCCTCGCGCGCATGGTGCGCGAGCGGCCGCTGATGAACCGCTTCGTGCGCGGCGGGCGCATCTACGAGCGCTACGAAATCAGCATGGGCTTCACCTGCAAGCGGAAGTTTGAGGACCATGCCGAGGAGTCGCTGATGGTAATCGTGCCGACCGAGGAGGATAATCTCGACAGCCTCAGCCGCTACATCGTCGGTGAGGTCAAGGAAATGCGCAAGAGCGATCATGCCACCGGCGGCGTGGACTCAACGGTGGAGGCCTTCGCCAAAATTCCCCGCTTCCTGCTGCTGCCCATCATCAAGGGCGTGCGCTTCCTCGATTTCTGGGGCAAGACGCCCCGGGCGCTCACCGCGGGCGACCCCAACTTCTGCTCCATCTTTGCGACGAATCTCGGCTCCATCAAGTGCCCCTCCATCTACCACCACCTGAACAATTACGGCACCAACAGCATGATGGTGAGCATTGGCACCCTGCACAAGGAGGAGCGCCTCATGCCCGACGGCACGCGCCAAATCCGCGATATTCTCGACGTGGGCGTAACGCTTGACGAGCGCATCGGCGACGGCTTCTACTTCATCCGCAGCCTGAAGCTGGTGCAGTACATCAGCCAGCACCCGGAAATTCTGGATTGGCCGCTCGGTAAGCCCAGCGGGTTTGATTATCAGTAACGCTTCCCTATAAATATGTATGCCGCGCCCGGTCTGCCGGGTGCGGCTTTCCTTATTCTTCTTCGCCAAGGAAGGCGGCGGGGTCAATGGACACACCGTTGCAGCTCACGGCAAAATGCAGGTGGTCTCCCAAGGCGGTTTCGAGCAGGGCGGTGTTCGCCGCCGTGCCGATAGCCTGCCCGGCGGCGACGCTGTCCCCGGGGGCGACGAGCGTTTCGGCGGCGAGGCTGGCATAGGTGGTCACATAGCCGCCGTCGTGCCGCAGCACCACGGTGGCGCCCATCGCGTCGTCGGTATAGACGGTGTAGACCGTGCCGTCGGCAGCTGCGAGCACCTGCGCGCCCGCCTCGGCGGCGATGTCCACGCCGTCATGCACCCGCCAGTCCCGCGTGGTGGGGTTGTAGGCGAGGCAGTCCATGGCGTAGGCGGCAACCGTGCTGCCCTCCAGTGGGCTTACGGTGGTCAGGGTTTTGGTTTCCACCGTCGGCTCGGTCGCGCCGCTGCTCTCCTCCGCCGGGGCACTTGTCGCAGGCGCCGTCGCCAGCGCCTGCACATCGTCCCCGCCCGTCGCGGCGAGCGCGAGCGAGGGGATTTCGCCCTGCTCCTCGGCGCTCGGGGAGTGGACGCTCCGGTAGTACAGCAGTCCGGAAATTGCGATTGCAACCGCACACAGCCCAAGGGCTATGCAGTAGCCCTTGGCGCTGAAGCGGAAGCCTCGATTTTGCTTGTTGTTCATGCTTTCAGCACCTCCGAGGCACATTATTGCCAGATTTCGGAGGAGTATACAGCATTTGGAAAAAATTTTACTCAGCGGCCGCCTCCACAGCTTCCCTGCGGGCGCCCACGATCAGCTTCTGCGGGCATACATCGATGCACTTGCCGCAGGAGGTACACTTGTTGTAATCAATCAGGGCAAGGTTCTGGTCAACGGTCAGCGCGCCGGTGGGGCAGACCTTGACGCACTTGCCGCAGCCGATGCACCCGGCGGAGCAGCCGCGGATGGTCACCGCGCCCTTGGCCTTGGAGGCGCAGGCAATGCTTACCTCATCGCCGACCTTCATCGGCACGATCAGCGAGCGCGGGCAGGCGGCGGCGCAGCGCATACAGCCCACGCACACGGCCGGGTCTACCTTCGCCACGCCGTCCACGATGGAGATGGCGCCATATTTGCAGACCTTTGTGCAGTCGCCGAAGCCGAGGCAACCGAATTTGCAGATGAGCGGCCCGCGCCCGGCGACCTTGGTCGCGGAGAGGCAGTCCTGCAGCCCCTCGTAGAAGCCCTTTTGCTTCGCGCCGAGGATTTTGCCGCTCTCGTCCACCCCGTGGTAGCCCGAGCAGCGAACCAGCGCGACGCGCTGCTCCACCTTGCCGACCTCCACGCCCATGATTTTGCCCATCTGCTGCGCCGCGGCGTCACCGCCGGAGGCGCATTTGCCGATTTCCGCCGTGCCGCTCAGCACCGCCTGCGCGTAGCCCGCGCAGCCCGGATAGCCGCAGCCGCCGCAGTTCGCGCCGGGCAGGCAGGCGGTGAGCTCCTCCAGCCGCGGGTCGGTCTGGACGGCGAAGACCTTCGCCGCCGCGCCCAGAATCAGGGCCAATAGCAGCCCCATGCCGCCGAGCACGGCAATCGCAATCAGAATTTGTGTCATGCCTTTCCCCTCCTCAACCAATCTTCAGGCCGGAGAAGCCCATAAACGCCAGCGCCAGCAGCCCTGCCGCCATCAGCGCGATGGGGAAGCCCCGGAAGGATTTCGGGCAGTCGCCCTCCTCCATCCGCTCGCGAATGGAGGAAAACAGGACGATCGCGAGGGTGAAGCCCGCGCCGCCCGCAACGCCGTTGAGCACGCTGAAGAAGAAGCCGTAGCCCTCCTGCACGTTCACGAGCGCGACGCCCAGCACGGCGCAGTTGGTGGTAATCAGCGGCAGGTAGACGCCCAGCGCCTGATACAGCGCGGGCACGCTCTTCTTCAGAAACATCTCCACGACCTGCACGATGGAGGCAATCACGAGGATGAAGGCCACCGTCTGCATATATTCCAGCTCCAGCGGCACCAGCAGCAGCGCGTTCACCGCCCAGCAGGCGGCGGAGGCGATGCCCATCACAAAGGTTACGGCCATGCCCATCCCTAAGGCGGTATCCATCTTCTTCGATACACCCATGAACGGGCAGATGCCGTAAAATTTCACGAGGATAAAATTCTCCGTGAGCAGCCCGGCCAGCAGGATGCCTACAATCTCTCCAATCATTCCCGCGCCTCCTTTTTCCTGCGGTTCATCAGCCACTGCGCGGCGGCAATCAGGCAGCCGAGCGTCAGGAAGCCGCCCACCGGCATAATCATCAGCGTCGCGCCAAGCTCCTCAGGCAGGATGCGGATGCCCTCGCCGCCGTTGAGGATGCCGCCGCCGAAGGTGCCCGAGCCGAGTAGCTCGCGCACGACGCACATCAGCACCAGCGCGATGGTGTAGCCGATGCCCTGCGTCAGCCCATCGAGCGCCGAGGCAAGCACGCCGTGCTTGGAGGCAAAGGCCTCCGCCCGGCCCAGCACGATGCAGTTGACGACAATCAGCGGAATAAACACGCCCAGATTTTCGGAAAGCGTGGGCAGGAAGGCCTGCAGCAGCAGGTCCACCACGGTAACGAAGCCCGCGATAATGACGATGTAGGAGGCAATCCGGATGGAGCTGGGAATGAATTTGCGCAGCGCCGAAATCATGACATTCGAGCAGATGAGGATGGCGGTCACGCTCAGCCCCATGCCGATGCCGTTGAACAGGCTCGTCGTGATGGCGAGCGTGGAGCACAGCCCCAGCATCTGCACCAGCACCGGGTTTTGGTATAGAAGCCCATCGAGGGTCATTTTCTTTACATTCATTGCGCGCCCTCCTCCATTGCCGCGGCGGTAGCCAGCGCGGCGGATACGCCCTCGGCGACTGCGCGGGAGGTGATGGTGGCGGAGGTGAGCGTATCGGCCTGCCCGCCGTCCTTGCTCACGGTAACCTCCCCACTCAGGCCGATGAAGCTCGCGCGGAAGCCCGGTCCCTCGCCGGTCGAGGCGGCGGCCTTCGCGCCGAGGCCGGCGGTTTCGGAGTGGGATACGATTTCCACACCGGTCACGCAGCCGTCCGTCCCCACGCCCACGACCATTGTGATGGCGCCGCCAAAGCCCTGCGGCTCCACCTGCACGGCATAGCCGAGGCTCGTGGAATAGATGGCGGTCACAAGGTCAAATTCCGCGCCCTCCACCTGCTCGATATCGGTGCAGCCGGGCAGGACGGATACGATTGCCTGCTGCACCTTCTCCGCCTCGGCGGCGGAGATGCGCTCGGCGGTCACGGCGTTCACGCCCGCCAGCGCGGCCGCGACGGCCACGGTGATCACCAGCAGCCGGACGGCCAGAGAAACGATTGCTTTCATTTGGAAACCGCCTCCTTTTTCGGCGCGCCGAATTTCACCGGGCGGCCGACCCGGTCAAGCAGCGCCACGCAGGCATTCATCACAAGAATGGCGTAGCTCACGCCCTCGGCGTAGGAGCCGAAGTAGCGAATCACCACGGTAATCACGCCGCAGCCAATTCCGAAGAGCACCTGCCCCCATTTGGTGATGGGGCTGGTGACATAGTCCGTCGCCATGAAGAAGGCGCCGAGCATCAGGCCGCCGCCGCAAAGCTGGGCGGCCATCCATGTCAGGCGGTCGTTGCCGCGCGGGAACAGGAAGGTCAGCACCGCGACGGTGAGCAGGTAGGCCGCGGGGATCCGGATGGAGATCACCCGGCGGATGAGCAGGTAGGCCGCGCCAAGCAGCAGGAGCAGCGCCGAGGTTTCCCCCAGCGAGCCGCCCACGTTACCAAGGAAAAGGCTCAGCAGGTTCACGCCCTCCAGGCTCCCTTGGTGCATTGCCGCGAGCGGGGTTGCGGCGGTCACGGCGTCCGCGGTGCTCCATGCGCCGGTGAGGTTGAAGCCGGGGACGACCCAGCTCGACATATACGCCGCCCACGAGAATAGAAAGGCGCGCGCCGCGAGGGCGGGGTTCATGAAGTTCCGCCCGATGCCGCCGAAGAGCTGCTTGACCACCACGATTGCGAAGAAATCGCCGATAAGCAGGCACCAATACGGCAGCGTCACCGGGCAGACGAAGGCAAGCAGCGCGCCGGTCACCAGCGCGGAGCCGTCGTGCACCGTGCTGTCAAGCCGCAGCAGCCGGCGGTAGGCCCATTCAAAGAATACGCAGCCGGCGCACGAGAGCAGCACCATGATAAGCGCGCGCAGGCCGAAGAAGTATACGCTGCCGCACAGGGCGGGCACGAGCGCGATCAACACATCGCGCATAATGGTGGCGGTGGTCGTCTTGCTATGGATATGCGGGGAGCTGGAAATCGTCAGCTCGTAGAAATATTTCATCTGCGCCATGTTCTCTCCCTCACTTTCTCGGCGGAGCCGCGCTGCGAATCTGCTGCTTGCCCGCGCGGAAGGCCTGCACCAGTGGGATGGTGGCAGGGCAGGTATAGGCGCAGCAGCCGCACTCGATGCAGTCGAGCAGGCTCAGGCGCTTCATTTCCTCCACATCGCTGCGCCGCTGGGCGCGGTACATTTGCAGCGGCTGCAGCCGCATCGGGCAAACGTCCATGCACCGACCGCAGCGGATGCAGTGTGGCGTGGGGGCGAGGAAGCGGTTCTTGCTTCCGAGGATGGTCACGGCGTTCGTGCCCTTGGTGACCGGTACGCTCAGGTCGAATTGCGCTACGCCCATCATCGGCCCGCCGGAGAGCACCTTGTAGGGGTTCTCGCTGTGGCCGACGGCCTCGAGCAGGTCGTTGAACGAGGTCCCTACCGGCACGAGCAGGTTCTTCGGCTCCATCGCGATATCGCCGGAAACCGTGACGATGCGGCGAATCAGGGGCATCCCGCCGTATACCGCGTCGTAGATGGCCTTGCAGGTGGCAACGTTGAATACCGCGCAGCCGACCGCTGCGGGCAGACCGCCGGAGGGAACCTGCCGCCCGGTCACGGCGTAGATGAGCTGCTTCTCCGCGCCCTGCGGGTAGCGGGTGGGCAGGCGCAGGATGGATATGCGCGAGCCGGGCGCGAGGTAGTTTTGCAGGCAGATTGCCGCCTGCGGCTTGTTGGATTCCATCGCGATGGTCGCGTGGTCGAGCGCGAGGATCTTCATCAGGATCTCTACTCCGCCGATTACCTCCTTGGGATACTGGCGGCAGACGCGGTCGTCCGCGACGATGTACGGCTCGCACTCGGAGCTGTTGATAATCAGCGTATCGACCTTGCCGATGCCGGAGCTGAGCTTGGCCTGTGTGGGGAAGGTCGCGCCGCCCATGCCGACGATGCCGGCCTCCCGAATGATGGCCATCAGCTCCTCGCCCGTGAGCGCGTCCACCTGCGCGGTTGTGCGCGGCTGAATGTCCGGGCTGGGGGCATCCAAGTGGTCGTTTTCAATCACGACGCTCAGCATGGTCGTGCCGCCCGCGTGCGGGCGCATCTCCACGGCCTTCACCGTGCCGGAAACGCTCGCGTGGACAGGCGCGCAGAGCCCCGCGCCGTCGCCAATCTTCTGCCCGAGCAGCACGCGCTCGCCCTTGTGCACCAGCGGGGTGCAGGGCGCGCCGATGTGCTGGCTCATGGGAATCACGAGCGTATCCGGCTCGGGGAACGCGGCCACGGGCCGGCCGGAGGCGTACTGCTTGTTCCCCTTGGGGTGTACGCCGCCGAAAAACGCGAATGCCATTTTCTCCTCACCTCTCCAATTTGAAGGATAGGTATATCATACCGCTTTCTTTTCCGTTTGTCCACCATTTTTTCGGGAAAATAGACAAATTTTTTCAAAAAGTAAGGTTTTATCGATACAATTTGTGCAAAAAACCGCCGCGCGGATGCGCGGCGGGCGTTATTTTTGCCCCGGCTGTGCGCGGCGGGAGGGGCCTTCCTTCCGCCGGGCGCTGTCGCGCCGGGAGGGGTCGGTGTACATGTAGTAGCAGCACGGGATCATACCGTTGTACAGCTTGCGCTTGCGGTCGGCGCGGCGGCCAAAATAATGCTCGAATTCCAGCTCGGAGGTGATGACGTATTTCTTCCAGCCGTCGGCGAATTTCAGGTGGCGGCCAAAGGCGGCGTAGAGCCGCTGGGCGGATTGCTGCTCGAGCATCCGCTGGCCGTAGGGCGGGTTGCACACCAGCGTGCCCGATTGCGCCGGCAGATCCATCTTGGTCGCGTCGCCGTCGCGGAATTCCACGCAGTCCGCCACCCCGGCCTTGCGCGCGTTCGCGATGGAGAGCGAGACGCACTTGGGGTCGCTGTCCGAGCCGAGGATGGTATACCTGCCGTGGAACTCATGCTCGCGCGCATCTTCGCGCGCGGCCTTCCAGATGGCGGCGTCCGCCCACGTGAAGCGCTCGGCGGCAAAGCTGCGCCCGAGCCCCGGGGCACGGTTTTTGGCGGTGAGCGCGGCCTCGATGACAATCGTGCCCGAGCCGCAGAAGGGATCCCAGAAAACCTCCTTGCCGCGAAATTTCGCAAGCTCGACCATTGCAGCGGCGAGGGTTTCGCGCAGCGGCGCGTCGTTGCCGATGGCGCGGTAGCCGCGCTTGTGCAGCCCCGCGCCGGAGCTGTCGAGATAGAGCTGCACGCGGTCGTTCATGAGCAGGAATTGCAGCTGGTACTTCGCCTCGGTCTCGGGCAGGATGGTATAGCCGTATTTCTCGCCCAGCCGCCGCGCGGCGGCCTTCTTGATGATGGCCTGGCAGTCCGGCACGCTCATAAGCCGGCTGTTCAGGCAGGAGCCCTTTACCGGGAATTGGCCGCCCAGCGGGATGAATTCCTCAAGCGGCGCGCGGTACACGCCCTGAAACAGCTCCTCGAAGCTGGTCGCCTCGAATTGGGTGAGCAGAATCAGCACCCGCTCGCCGGTGCGCAGGCATATATTCGCGCGCGCAAGCGCGGCCTCGTCCCCGTCAAAGAGGACGCGGCCGTTCTCCACGTGCACATTTTCCATTTTCAGGCGGCGTAGCTCGTCGCCTGCGATGCCCTCCAGCCCGAATAGGCAGGGCACGCAAAACCGGTATTCCATTGTTTTTCCCCTGTTCCGTTAGTGTAGAATTTTTCCGGGCTTGAGATAGCGCTCCTGCTCGGAAAATATGCAGCCGCAGTATTTCTGCATATACAGCCCCAGCTCGCGCGCGCGCTCCTGCCCGGCGCGGAAATAGGGGCGAAAATCGCGGTATAGGAACCGCACCCCGTATTCGGCGGCGGCGCGCTCGGCCACATCGCGCAGCAGCTCGTGCCTCTGATAGGGTGAGATGAACAGGCTTGAGCTAAAAGCGTCGAAGCCGCCCTGCGCCGCCGAGCGGGCTGTGTCAAACAGGCGCATCTCGTAGCATTGCAGGCAGCGGCCGTCAATATCCGCCGCGACGGCGCGCACAAAGGGACGCAGGCCGTAGTCGTCCCGCTCGAGCAGGGGCAGCCCGACGCTTTTCGCGTATTCGCGCAGGCAGTTGCGCCGCGCGCGGTACTCGGTGAAGGGGTGGATGTTGGGGTTGTACCAGTAGCCGGTCAGGTCGCAGCCGTCGGCGCGCAGGACGTCGATACATTGGTTGGCGCAGGGCGCGCAGCAGATATGCAATAGAATCTTCATGGCAAATTTCCTTAAAATTCCAAATGGTTTAGCCGGGAAAGCTCGCGCTCGTCCAGCCCCGAGTAGTTGAGCACAAGGCAGCGGCGGGCATTGTCCGGCACGGCGGTGCTGAAAAATTCGCTGAGGCAGCGCACGCGAATCCCCGCGCGCAGCCATGCGTCCGCCAGCTCGTCGTCCGGTTTGTCCGTTTGCAGGCGCACGATCAGGTGCAGCCCCGCCTCGGATTCCAGCACCTCCATCCTGTCCGCCATCGGGCAGGCGCGCAGCGCGTCGAGCAGCAGCGCGCGCCGCCGGGCATAGAATTTTCGCATCCGGTTGATGTGCTTTTCAAAATAGCCCTCGCGCAGGAAGCGCGCGAGGGTATACTGCTCAAACGAGGGCACGGTGCAGCCGTAGAAGCCCAGCTCCTCGCGGAAGCGGCGGCTGAGCGGCTCCGGCAGCACGGCGTAGCCGATGCGGATGGAGGGGGCGAGGGTTTTGGTGAAGCTGTTCATGTAAATCACGCGCGCGGGGTCGAGGCTCTGCATCGCCGGCAGCGGGTGGGCGCGCAGGCGGAACTCGCTGTCGTAGTCGTCCTCAATCACGATGGCGCCCGCGCGCTCGGCCCATTGCAGCAGCGCGCGGCGGCGGGCCAGCGAGGTCACCGTGCCCGTCGGGAAATGATGGGCCGGGGACAGGTGCAGCACCCGGCTCGCGCCGAGAGCGTCGGGCCTTACGCCCTCGCCGTCCATCGGCACGGTGATGAATTCCGCGCCGGCGGCGCGATAGATGCTGCGGATTTTGCCGTAGCCCGGCTCCTCGACGGCGTATAGCCGGTCGCGGCCGAGCAGCTGCACGAGCAGGTTGTATAGAAAGTCCGTGCCCGCGCCAACCAGAATGTTCTGCGCGTCCACCTGCATCCCGCGAAAGGCGGCCAGATGCGCGGCAATCGCCTGCCGCAGCTCCGGCGCTCCTTGGCTCGGCAGCGGGCGCAGCAGCGCCTCGCCATAGTCGAGCATGACCTCCCGCTGAAGCCTGCGCCACACCCAGAAGGGGAAGGAGGCGGCATCGTTGGCGGTGAAATCGAGCAGCCGCCCGGCCTCCGGCGCGGGCGCAGGCACGGGCACGGGCGCAGGCACGGGCGCAGGCACGGGCGGCACGGCGGGGGAAAAATCGACGAAATAGCCCCGCTTCTCCACCGCGGTGAGGTAGCCCTCCTCCACCAGATGCGCGTAGGCGGTTTCCACCGTGACCTTGCTCACCTGTAGGTGCGCGGCCAGCGCGCGCTTGGAGGGAAGCTTTTCGCCCTTTCGGAGCGTGCCGTCGAGAATATCCTGCCGCAGGGCGCGGTAGAGCGATTCGTAGAGCGGCAGCCCCGGAGCCTTTTGCAGCGAATAGGTGCGCAAGGCGGCCACGCTCAGGAGCGCATGAGCCGCTTGCGGGCGATGTTGATGGGCCCCTCGGTCATGTGGTTCATCCATGCCAGACTCTTGCCGCAGCCGTAGGCCACGCAGCTTTCCGGGCTGTCGGCCAGGGCGCAGGGGATGCCCGTGCGCTCGGCAATCAGGTAGTCCATGCCCCAAATCTGGCTGCCGCCGCCGGTGAGGGTGATGCCGTTCTCGGCGATGTCGCCGGCAAGCTCCGGCCCGGTTTCCTCCAAAATGGACAGGATCCGGTCGAGAATCGGGCGCGTCGCGCGGGTGAGCGGCTCGAGCAGCTCGGAGGCGTGGATTTCCGCCTCCCGCGGCGTGCCGGCACGGGCGTCGCGGCCGCGGACGGTCATGGTCGCCTCCGTCGGGCGCGGGTACAGTCCGCCAATCTGCATCTTGATGTCCTCGGCGGTCTGCTGGCCGACGATGATGCCGCATTTGCGGCGGATATACAGGCCGATGGCCTCGTCAAAGGCTGCGCCCGCCACCTTGACCGAGGACGAGAGCGCCACGCCGTTCATGCTCAGCACGGCGATGTCGGTTGTGCCGCAGCCGACGTCAATTACCATGTGGCCGCTCGGCCCATTCAGATCGAGGCCGGCGCCCAGCGCGGCGGCGAGCGGCTCCTCGATCAGGTATACGCGGCGCGCGCCCGCATCCATCGCGGCGTTGATGATGGTGCGCTCCTCCACCTCCGTCACCGCGCTCGGCACGCTGATTACCACGCGGGGCTTGGGGTTGAAAATCGAAACGCCGGAAACCGTGCGGAAGAATTGCCGCAGCATTTTCACGGTCATCTCGTGGTCGGAGATTACGCCGTCGCGCAGGGGGCGCAGGGCGACGACGTTGCCGGGCGTGCGCCCGAGCATATTGCGCGCCGCGGAGCCGACCTGCAGCACCGCGCCGGTATTCTTGTCCATTGCGATAACGGATGGCTCGCGCAGGACGATGCCCTTGCCATCGACATAGATTTGCGTGGTGGCGGTGCCGAGGTCGATGCCCAAATCGTTGGAGAATAGTTTCATGCTGATGTTCCTTTCCTGTCCTTGTCCGCCGCCGCTACCGCGGCGAGGCTTACGCTTTTCGCCCCGGCAGTGAGCAGCACGCGGGCGCATTCCCCGGCGGTCGCGCCGGTGGTCACGATATCGTCGATGAGCAGGATCCGCCGGCCCGCGATCGCCGCCGCGTCCACGGCCCGGTAGGCGCCCAGCACGTTCGCCCTGCGCTGGGCGTAGCCGTGGATCCCAGATTGGGGCGGGTTGTGTATGGTTTTGCGCAGCGTGCGCACCGGCTTGTGGCCGAGGTGCCTGCCGAGCGCGGTGGCGAGACGCTCGGATTGGTCAAAGCCGCGCTTGCGACGACGCTGCCGGGAGGTCGGCACCCATGTCAGCAGATCGAAGCCCTCGGGAAACTGGGCGGCAATCTTCCGCGCCAGCAGCGCGCCGTAGGCCTCGGCGTAGCCGCGCTGCCCGCCGAACTTGAAGCGCAGCAGGCTCTCGCGCACCCGCCCATCGTAATACCAAAGGCTCGTCCAATGCTCGAGAAAGGGCAGGCCGCGCCTCGGGGCGGGAAAGCTCAGGGTTTCATTTTCGCAGCATGGACACCAATATTTCCGGTTTTTCTCCAGAATTTGCCCGCAGAGCACACATTTCGGCGGGTAGAGCAGACGAAAGAGCATCGCCCTATTTCCCCCGGCGGTTGCAGGCGAAGCCGACCACCGCGCCCACGATGCCGCCCAGAATGTGCGCCAGCTGGGAGATGTTGTCGCTGGTGAACAGGCCGTTGTAAATCTGCTGGCCGAGGTAGATGGCCGCCACGAGCAGGAAGGTGATAGGGATTTCCCCATCGCGGAAGCTCGTGAAGGAGGCCAGCAGGATAAAGGCGAATACCACGCCGCTCGCGCCGCAGATGGCGACGTTCCAGAAGAAGATGTAGTGCACCAGCCCAATCACCAGCGCGGTCACGGCAATCGTGATGGCGAGATTCCTGCCGCCGTATTTCTCCTCCAGCATTGGCCCGAGCAGCAGCAGGTAGGAGGCGTTGCCGACGAAGTGCGACCAGCCGCTGTGCCCCAGCACATGGGTGAACAGGCGCAGGTAGGTAAGCGGGTCGAGCAGCGAGGAGTGGTAGGCCATAAAGAATTTTTCGGTGGCGTAGCCGTCCGTCAGCTCCCCGGCGAGGGTCGCCAGAAAGCACAGCAGCACAAATAGCAGCACAACCGGCGCGTTGAACGTGATGCTCAGGCGATATTTCGCGGTGCGGCTCATAGGAAAACCTCCTTATGCCGCGTCCGCGGCGCTGTGCTCGGAAATGTAGGCGTTTACGAAGTCTTGGAAGATGTCGAGCGTCGGGCCGTAGCCGGCGCGGAGGATATAGTCGTTAAAATCCGTTTCGCTGTAGGCGTCGCCCAGCGCCTCCTGCGCGGCCTCGTGCGCGCTTTCCTGCAGCATCAGGCCGTAGGAGTAGGGCAGGTAGCCCGCCGACATTTCCTCTAAGAAGGCGATGTAGCTGCGCGCGATTTCCAGAATATCGTCGTCGGAATAGCCGTAGCTGCTCAGATAGGAGAAGTTCTCCTCGCCGAATTCCTGCGCGCTGTAGCCATAGTAGTTCACCTGCAGGTCGTAGATGCCGGTGAGAATGTAGCTGGACATATTTTCGAGCGCGATATATTTGCACGCCAGCCGAATCACCTCGTCGCCGGACTGCTCGCCCAGCTCGATGAGGGTGTGGAAGCCCGCGTACTGCGCCCAGCCCTCGCAAAGCAGCAGGCAGGTGGGGTACAGGCTAAGCCACGGCAGCCCCGCCTCCTTGGCGTGGACGAAGGAATACATGTGCCCGGGGTAACCCTCGTGCGCGATGGTGGAGATGCTTTCCAAATCCGCCACATCGGTCGAAAGCGGGTTGACGATGATGTATTCCAAGCTCTCGAGCGTATCCATAAAGCTCGAGGAGTAGGCCGCCAGATAGTTGGCATAGGCGGCAACGGTTTCGTCCGTCAGCCGCACGGCCACCTCCGGCGCGGAATCCAGCGGGGAGACGATGCTGGGCGACACGTCGATGATGGCCTCCAGCGCGTCCTCCGCCGACGCAAAGCCGAAGCAGCTTTCGTAGCCGCTGACGTAGTTATAGAAGGTGTTGTAGTCGCTTTCGCTCAGCGCGTAGACCTCGTAAAGCAGCAGCGCATAGATTTGCTCCTCCAGCTCGTCGGCATAGTCCAGCAGCGCGTCGTAGACCGCGTCGAGGTCGAGATTTTCGGTTTGGATAGCGTCCATCGCGAGGATTTCGTACAGCTCCTTGCCGGTGCTGCCCGCCTGCGCGAGGTAGGATAGATCCTGCTCGGTGTTGTAGCCGTAGAATTCGTCCAGCGCCTCGTTGAGCGCCTCCACCGCGGGGAAGAAGCACTCATCGAGCGCGGCGGTAATGCGCGCGCTGTAAGTTTCCTTCTGCACGCTCGTGAGGAAATCCAGCGCCTCGAGCTGCTCGGGCAGGTAGGTGTACATATAGAAGTCTTCACCCTGATCGAGGATATTTTGCAGGAAATCCTGCATTTCCGAAAGGGTCGCGTCCTTGATTGGCAGGCCGGCGGCCACGCGGTCGGCGGCATAGTCGGCATAGCTGGGGAACACGGTCAGGGTCGATTCGAGCGTGTAGCACAGCACCTCCACCGACCACTCGCTCGCATAGGTGAAGTAGCTGAGCGCGTCCATGAAGTCGGCGACGTAGCCGCCGTACTGGGAGATATAGCTGCCCGAGAGCAGCGCGTACTCCGGGTGCTCCGCGTCGTAGAGCGCCAGACCGTCGCTCAGGGCGTAGTAGGCGCTCTGGTAGGCGCTTTGCTGGGTCGCGCTCAGGGCGTCGTAGTCATATTCCGCGAGCCGGGCGAGCCAGTCGCGGTTTTCCTGCAGCTCCTCCTCCAGCTCCTCGTCGGTATAGGCCTCGTAGGCGTACCAGCTGGCGGTGGAGGCGTCGGGGAAGTCGCGGCCGAAGGCCGCCTCGGGGTCGGCGATGCACTGCGCCCAGCTCAGGCAGTCCTCCTCCAGATAAAGCGTAAGGAACAGCTCCTCGATAAATTCGTCGAATTCGGCGCTGCCCTCCGGCTCGGTTTCGTCGGCGGGGTCGGCGGTTGTGTCGATGGTGTCGATCACCTCGTTGAGGTCGCTCAGGTAGGACTCGAGCGAATCGAGCACCTCGGAGCAGCCGCAGAGCGTGCCCAGCAGCAGCGCGGCGACAAGGGTGAGAGCAATGATTTTTTTCATGGGAGAATCCTCTTTCTATCTTCGCAGTTTAATCTGTGAGCAGCGCCCGGAACAGCGGCAGGCTGCGCTCGATGGTTTCGTATTTCACGCAGTAGCACAGTCGTACATAGCCCGGGCAGCCGAAGTCGTCGCCGGGTACGACCAGCACATCCCGCCGCTTTGCCTTCTCGGAGAAGGCGTTCGCATCGCCGCCGGGCGCCTTGACGAACAGGTAGAACGCGCCGTCCGGCTTTGCGACCTCGTAGCCCAGCGCCGTCAGGCCGCCGTAGAGTGCGCGGCGGTTGCGGTCGTAGGCGGCCAAATTCGGCCGCACGGCGGCGCAGCGGGCAATCACCTTCTGCCACAGGCTTGGGGCGCATACATGGCCGGCGTTTCGCGCCGCGCCAGCGACGGCGGCGTAGAGCGCCTCGCCGTCGGCAGCCGCGCGGGGGACATAGACGTAGCCAATCCGCTCGCCCGGCAGCGACAGGGACTTGGAGTAGGAGTAGCACACGATGGTGCTGGGGTAGATGGCGGGGAGGAAGGGCGCGGCCGCACCGCCATAGACCAGCTCGCGGTAGGGCTCGTCGGCGACGATGTAGATGGGGTGGCCGTACTCCGCGCTCTTGCGCGCGAGCAGCGCGCCGAGCCGCGCGAGCGTTTCGGCGGTGTAGACCGTGCCCGCGGGATTATTGGGGGAATTGACGATCACGGCGGCGGTTTTCTCGTTCAGGCAGCGCGCAAGCGCTTCGAGATTAATCTGAAAATCCGGCACATCGGGCGGTACCTCGGCGAAGCGCGCCCCCACGCCCTCGACGAATACCCGGTATTCCGGAAAGTAGGGCGCAATTGCGAGGATTTCCGCGCCGGGGAAGGTCAGCGCGCCGAATACCGCTACCAGCGCGGGCGCCGCGCCGCAGGTGAGGAAGATTTCGCCCGGCGATACGGAAGCCCCGTAGCGTCCGCGCAGGTCGTCCGCGATGGCCTGCCGCGCCGCGAGGTCGCCCACAGCAGAGGTGTAGCCGTGCAGCTCGACGGGGTCGGTCTGCTCCAGCACCTCCCGAATGGCCGTATGCACCGCCTCCGGCGTGGGGATGGAGGGGTTGCCAAGGCTGAAATCGAACACGTTTTCCCTGCCCACCACCGCTGCGCGCGCGCAGCCGTATTCAAACAGGTCGCGGATTGCGCTGCGGTTTGAGCCGAGGGCGTAAGCCCTTTCGTTTAGCATATTGCTGCCTCCTCATAGATGGGTTTGCCCGGTTCGAAGCCCTGCGCCCGGTAGGTCACGGAGCCGATGGGCTTGCCGGATATGCCGAATTTGGGGCTGTAGCCGAATAGATTTATGTAATGTAGAAGGTCGGGCTTTTCCTTTTCCATCTCCTCCGCCACGGCGAGGGCGGCAAGCACGTCGTCGATGGCGCGGTGCGAATTGCACACCCTTCCGGCAAGCGAATAGGCCGCCACGGCGTCCTTGAGCTTGTGCGGGTAGGGGCGGCGGTCGCGGTAGACGGTGAGCAGGTCGAGCTTTTCGACGCCGCGCAGCAGCTCCGTGCGTTGCTGCCGAAGCAGGAGATAGTATAGAAAGCTGAAGTCAAAGTGCGCATTATAGGCGGCAACCAGTGTTTTCCCCGCAAAAAACGAGGCGATTTGTTCGCAAAGCGCCGCCTTGGGGATGCCCTCGCGGGAAAGCACAGCATCGGAAATGCCGGTGAGCTGCTCGATAAAGGCGGGCACGCGGTTGCCATAGCTGAGGTTAACAAATTCGTCCATGCGGCGCATTTCGCCGCTCTTTTCCACCGCCACGGCGGCAAATTCGATGATTTCGTCACGCTGGAAATCCAGCCCGGTGGTTTCGGTGTCGAACACCACGAAGCGGTCGTAGCGCTCGAGAATGCTTTCAAAGGCCATGGCCGCCCTCCTTCGCGAGAGCGCGTGCGCGCTGCACCTTGCTCAGAGGCTCGGGTACGAGCGCGAATTCCGCCGCCAGCAGCGCCGCGAAGCGGCGCGCCGCCTCGTCCGGGCCGGATTTCAGCTCGGCCTCCACCTCGCACAGCGGCTGCTCCCGCCCGCCGCCGAGCAGTGCGCCGCGGTCAAGCGCAAGCTCCAGCTGCGCGCCCGCGAATTCCACCCGCGCCGCACGGCGGGTAAAGCGCGCCCCGCAGCTGGGCGCCAAGCGCCCCGCCAGCGAGGGGTAGAGCGCCTCCAGCCCCGCCTCACGGCAGAGCGGCTCGAGGCAATCCTCTATGCGCGCGGCTTCGCGCTCCCATTCCCCGCGCGCGCCGTCCGGCGCGGGGGACTTGAGCGTGCATACGCTCACGCCGTTTTCCAGCCGCCGCCGCAGGGTGATGCAAAGCGAGTCGAGCAGCGCCTCGGGCGTGTCGTAGTATACCGTTTCCATCGAAATGGTGGAAAATTCGCCGAACCGGCGCCGAATCTGCTCCTGAAGCTCCGGCGTGGCGCGAAATTTGAATTCCAGCTCCCTGCCCATTGCGAACCTCTCTCCCTGGATGATTTCTACCATTATACACGATTCCAAAGCACAATGCAAGAATCTTTCTTCGCATTCCCTGTTCCGACAAAAAAATTTCCCCGCCCGTGGTAGGATTGTATGTGCAAAGAGGAAGCTTAGGAAGGAATGTGGTACAAATGATGGTTTCGCTTGGGGTAAGGGTGCGCCGGCTGCGGCGCACGCTGCGCAGGTGGTCGGTAAGCCCGCGGCTGCACGCTGCCGGGCAGGGTGCGGCCTGCGCCGGGGGCGGGCTGGTGCTCGCAGCGGCAAGCCTTGGCAGCATTCCGCAGCCGCTCGCGCTGGGGATGCTCCTGAGCCTGTCCGGCTGGAGCGCGGTGCTGCTCGCGCTCGGCGCGGCGGCGGGGTACATCCTGTTCTGGGGCGCGGCGGGCGCGCAGGGTGTCGTGTGGATCATGCTGGGGCTGGGCATTGTGCTGCTCGTGGGCGATGGCGCGCTTCGCGCGCGGTTCCCGCTGCTCATGAGCGCGTTCGGCGCGCTGCTGGTATCGGCAAGCGGGCTGGTTTACCTGCTTTGGATGGGGGACGAAACGCGCTTCGCGCCCTATCTGCTGCGCGTATGCCTCGCCTTCGGCTCGACGGCGGTGTTCGAGGCCGCCGCCAAGCGGCAGGATTCGGCGCTGCGCTGGCCGGTGCAGGGGCTGTTCGTGCTGGCGCTGGCGCAGATTTCCGTCACGCCGTGGGTCAATTTCGGCTGTGCGGCGGGGGCGTACCTGAGCTGCGCCGGGGCGCTCCCGGCGGCGGCGCTGGCGGGGCTTGCGCTGGATCTGGCGCAGGTCACGCCCGTGCCCATGACCGCGGTGCTCACCGCGGCGTACCTAATTCGGCTCCCGCGATGGATGAATAACCGCTTGCGCACCTGCGCGCCCGCGGCGGTATTCCTGCTGGTGATGGCGCTTTGCGGCTCGTGGGATCTGCATCCGCTGCCCGGCATTGCCATCGGCTGCGTCGCGGCCGTCTTTGCCCCGCAGCCGCTGCCCTTCACGCGCCGCCGTGGGGAGAGCGGCGTGGTGCAGGTGCGGCTGGAGATGGCGGCCTCGGTGCTGGATGTGACGCGCGACCTGATTCGCGAGGCTGAGGAGCCGCCGATTGACGAGGCCGCGCTGCTGCGCCGGGCAATCGAGCGCTCGTGCAGCGGCTGCCCCTGCCGCAAAGGCTGCCGCGAGAAGCTCGACGCCCTGCCCGAGAGCCTGCTGCACCGCCCGCTGGGCGATGGGAGCGACCTGCCGCTTACCTGCCGCAAATCCGGACGGATGCTCCGCGAGCTGCGCCGCTGCCAGGAGCAGCTGCGCGCCATACGCGCCGACCGCGAGAAGCGGCGCGAGTACCGCGGGGCGGTGGTGCAGCAGTATACCTTCCTTGCCGCTTTCCTGCGCGCGACGGGCGATGATATCTGCCGCCGGGATTTTTCCGGCGAAACACGCTTCCGGCCGGAGGTCGCGGTGTGCGCCGCCAGCCGCGAGCGCGCAAATGGCGACCGCTGCCTGAATTTCGCCGGGCCGCGCGGGCGCTATTTCCTCGTGCTGTGCGACGGCATGGGCACCGGCGCGGAGGCGGCCGAGGAGGGGCGACGCGGCGCGGAGATCCTGCGCCGGCTGCTCGGCGCGGGCTTCCCGAGCGAGTATGCCCTGCGCACGGTCAATTCGCTGTGCGCCCTGCGCGGGCTTGCGGGGGCGGTCACGGTGGATTTAGCGGAGCTGGCGCTGAATACCGGCAGGGCGACCGTGTATAAGTGGGGCGCGCCGCCCTCGTACATCCTCGCGCAGGGCGAGGCCATCCCGGTCGGCAGCCTCACGCCGCCGCCGGGGCTGTCCGTCACCGATGGGCGGGAAACGGTGCAGAAGCTTTCGCTGCGCCGGGGCGAAACGCTCGTGCTGCTCAGCGACGGCGCGGGCGGCGAGGAGGTTCTGCGCCGCGTCTTCGGGGCGTCGGAGGGCTCGCCCGGGGAGCTTGCCTCGAAAATTCTTGAGGCCGGCTTTTCCGATGGCGCGGACGATGCGACCGTCGCCGTCGTCCGCCTGTGCCCGGAGGCTGTGGGAGTGGGATAGGAAGCGGAAAAAGGGGCGCCCCGTGCCCGGGCGCCCCTAATTATAATGGTAGCGGAAATAGATGCCGTAGCGCTCGCCGCCGCGCCGGTAGTGGGGTGCGAATCGAAGCGCGGTTCCGATGAGCCGAAACTCCTCGCCTTCGCGCGCAAAGCACCGCTCCGGTGCGCTTTTCAGCCGCTCGACCGGATAGGGAAGCGCAATCTCCTCCGTGAATCCGTCGGGCACGGCGGCGGGAACCGTCACGTCCACCCCGGTGAGCGCGGTGCGCAGATCCTCCCGGCCGAGGTCGGCGCTGAGCACATATGGCCCCCAGCGGAAGGCGATCGCGCCAGGGCAATCCGGCAGAGCCTCGGCGGTGAGGCGCTGCGGGAGGAGTAGCAGCAGCTTCTCCCCCTCCCGCAGCGGCTCGCTGAGGCGGGCGAAGCCGTCCTCGCGCGTGTAGGCCGCCGGAACACCGTTTTTATACACGGTGAAGTCGGCCGCCCAGTCCGGGATGCGCAGGCGCAGGGAGGGGATCTCCCCGCTGCACGTCAGCTCCGCCCGCCCCGCCGGGAGATCCGCGTGCTGCCGCAGCACGCCGCTCGGCGCGCACAGCTCGGAGCTTAGGTAGAGCGCGACGGTGATTTCCTCCCCGCGCCGGTAGTAGATGCCGCCGCCGAGCTTGGTGAAGCTCTCCATACCCGTGCCGGTGCAGCACCAGAAGCTCGCCTCCGGGCTGCTATAGACCTTGAAATAGCCCGATGCCATCGGCTGGAAGTAGGTGGTCATGCCGGTATCCGGGTCGCGCGAGGCGAGAATGGAGTTGACGAAGGTGCGCGAGAAATCGTCCAAAAAGCGCGCCTCCCCGGTCGCGCCGTATAGCCCCGCCGCCAGCTTGAGCATATTGTAGGCGTTGCAGGTTTCGCAGTTGGTGTTGGTGCGCTTGGCGTCCAGCATGTTGTCGGGGCCGAAATGCTCCCATTCGCTGTTGCCGCCGGTGATGTAGCTGTGCCGGGTGGTCACGGTGTCGAAGAAGGCGATCGCGCATTCCAGCAGCTCGGTGTTTCCGGTGGTGCGCCAGCCGTTCAGCGCGCCGAGGAACTTGGGGATGGTGGTGTTGGCGTGCAGGCCGTTGAGCGCATCCGGCACGCCGCTGCGGAGGCTGCGCAGCAGCGGCCACTCGTTGAATTGCTCCGCGCCCCGGCGGAAGCGCTCGTCGCCGGTGCGGCCGTAGAGCTCGTAGAGCGCGTCGCTCATGCCGCCGTATTCGATGCTCTGCACGGTGCGGCGGGTCTGCGCGCTCCAGCGCGCCGCCCGTCCGGCCGCCCAGATGCCGAGGTCGAGGGCGGTGCGCGCGGCGGTTTCGCTGCCGGTCAGCTCCCATGCGGCGATGAGCCCCGCGAGAATCTTGTGCATGGTGTACCATGGCACCCATGCCTCGGTTTCAATCTGGCTGCGCCCCTGTTCTACCATGTCGAATTGCAGCTCTACGTTCGATTCGTCCCGGCAGGGCGCGCCGAAGAGAAAGCCCGGCCTCCCGCGGCTGTGGAGCTGGCACTCGCGCAGCGCGGCAAGGACGGTATCCAGCCGCTCGCGGAGCGCCCTGCGCATGGGCAGCGGCAGGGAAGCGTCGCATTCGGCCTGCGACAGCGCGGTGAGGTAGTGCCCCATCGTGTGCCCGCCAATCAGGCCGCGCTCCCAGCCGCCGTAGCAGCGCTTGCCGCGCGTATCCAGCCCGGCGCAGGCGCGGAAATTGGCGAGGAGCCGGTCGGCGTCGAGCCGGAGCAGGTATTTCGCCTCCCCGGCCGCCGCGCTGCACAGCGGCGCGTCCGTAAGGCGCACATTGCGCAGCGGGAAGGGGCTGCTGCGCGCAGAAGGCTTGCTTTGCATCGTTTCCTCCATTTTTCGGTTTTCTGCCATAAGCATAGCACAAGACGGCCGGAATGTACAGAACTTTTTTCTGTTTTGCACAAAAGGGGATTGACATTTTGGCAAAAACTTGATAGAGTATCTACATATTTCACGCCGTTTCCACTTTGGCGGGCGGCGCGCATTCCAAAGCATGGAGGTATATCCCAAAATGACCGATTTATTTATTAACGAGCAGCTCTCCGGCGCGACCATCGAGCCGGAGGTTTACGGCCACTTCTCGGAGCATCTGGGGCGCGGCATCTACGGCGGTATCTATGTGGGCGAGGATTCCAAGATCCCCAATGTCCGCGGGATGCGCTGCGACGTGGTGGAGGCGCTGCGGGAGCTGAAGGTTCCGAGCCTGCGCTGGCCGGGCGGCTGCTTTGCCGACGAGTACCATTGGAAGGACGGCATCGGCCCGAAGGAGAGCCGCAAGAAGATGATCAATACCCACTGGGGCGGCGTGACGGAGGATAACAGCTTCGGCACGCACGAGTATTTCGAGCTGTGCGAGCAGCTCGGCTGCAAGAGCTATATCAATGGCAACCTCGGCAGCGGCACGGTGCAGGAAATGTCCGAGTGGGTGGAGTACATGACCTTCGGCGGCCTGTCCCCGATGGCGCAGCTGCGCGAGCAGAACGGCCGCAAGGCGCCATGGGCAGTCGATTTCTTCGGCGTGGGCAACGAGAACTGGGGCTGCGGCGGCAATATGCGCCCGGCCTACTATGCCGATTTGTATCGGCGCTATCAGACGTATGTTCGCAATTATAGCGAGGGCCGCCGGATTCAAAGGGTCTGCTGCGGCGCAAATGTGGACGACTACGAGTGGACACAGGAGGTGCTCAAAGCCTGCTTCGACCATGCGCCGGCGGAGGCGCACGGCTTCATGGACTACCTATCGCTGCACTACTATGTGCATCCGGGCGGATGGGACAACAAGGGCAGCGCCACCGATTTCAGCGAGGAAATCTGGTACGAAACGCTTTCTAAGGCGATGTATATGCGCGAGCTGGTCGAGCGCCACAGCGCCATCATGGATACCTACGACCCCGAGAAGAAAATCGGCCTGAGCGTAGACGAGTGGGGCGCGTGGTACGACCCCGAGCCGGGCACGAATCCGGGCTTCCTCTACCAGCAGAATACCGTGCGTGATGCGCTCGTGGCGGGCATTACCCTGAATATTTTCAACAAGCATGCCGAACGCGTTAGGATGGCGGCGCTGGCGCAGATGGTCAACGTCCTGCAAGCTGTGATCCTCACCGAGGGCAGCCGGATGCTCCGCACGCCCACCTACCACGTGATGCATCTATACCGCCACCATCAGGGCGCGAAGCTGCTCAGCAGCAGCCTCACAGGCGCGGCCGACATCGGCGGGCGCTACAGTGTGCCGCAGGTCAGCGAATCCGTTTCCCAGAGTGCGGACGGCACGGTGAATATCACCCTTGCCAACCTCAGCGCGACGGATAGCGAGCGTCTGCGGGTGCATTTCGCCGCCGGCGGCCACACGCTTGCCGAGGCGCGCATCGTATGCGGCGAGAGCATTCAGAGCCATAATACCTTCGATGAGCCGCAGCAGGTGACCGAGCAGGAGTTCCGCGGCTGCACCGCGCTTGGCGACGCACTGGAGCTGTCGCTTCCGGCGCACAGCGTGGTGCTGCTGCGCGTGAAGTAAGGGGCGGGCCATGCAGCGCGTTTGCCGAATCTGCCTGCGCAAGGATCTCGACCAGCAGCGCAAGGAGAGCCTCTACCGCGCGCTTGCCGCGCTGGAGCCGTCCGCGCGCAGCGAGGAGGAAATCCGCGAAAATCGGCTGGAAAAATGCCTGAAATGCAAAAGCCTTTCCGCGGGCACCTGCATGTCCTGCGGAAGGCTGGTGGAATATATGGCTTCGGTGGCGGCGCAGGGCTGCCCGGAGGATCGCTGGTAACGCCCTTCGCCGCCGTGCTGCGGCCTGTCTGGTGAAGGATTATGCGTTTTCTGATTTCTTATTTTCGTAAGGCCGGGCTGCGCCGCATTCTGGTGAGCACGGCCGGCAATCTCTGCATTGCCGCGGGCGTGGGCATTTTCAAGCTCTCGCTGCTCGGCAACGACCCCTATAGCGGCATGAACATGGCGCTCGGGGCGCTGGCAGGGATTTCGTATGCCAACTTTCAAATTCTGCTCAATCTTGCGCTGCTGGGGGTGCAGCTTGCCGTCGGTCGCGAAACCGTGGGCTATGGCACGGTGTTCAACGCCGTCACCGTCGGCTATGTCGGCACGTGGGTTTACCAGCTGGGCTACCGCCTGCTGGGCGAGCCCGGCTCGCTTGCCGCGCAGCTGGCGGTGATGCTTCTGGGCGTGGCGGTGACGGGGCTGGGCGTTTCGCTCTACCAGCAGGCGCGTCTGGGTGTTTCGCCCTATGATGCCGCCGCGCTGATTTTCCACAAGTTCGCGCGCAGGATCCCCTATTTCTGGTGCCGCATCCTCACCGACGCCACCTGCACGCTCGTGTGCTTCCTGAGCGGCGGGCTGGTCGGCTTGGGCACGCTGGTGACCGCGCTGGGCTTGGGCCCCGTAATCACCTTTTTCAACCGTTTCGTCTCCGACCCGATCCTGCGGGCCGGGAAGAAATAAGCTTCCAAAACGCCGTATAGGGGGATTTCCAATGGATAAAAACAGCTTCGCGCCGCGCCCGCCGATGGGCTGGAACAGCTACGACTACTACGACACGAATGTGACCGAGGCCGATGTGCTCGCCAATGCCGAATATATGGCCATGAACCTGAAGCCCTATGGCTGGGAGTATGTGGTGGTGGACATCCAGTGGTATGCCTACGATACCGCCTCCATGCGCGAAAAATTTCAGTACATTCCCTTTGGGCGCAAGGAGATGGACGCGTATGGGCGGCTGCTGCCGTGCCCCGAGAAATTTCCCAGCGCCCGCGGCGGCGCGGGCTTCCGGGAGCTGGCGGCGCGGATCCACGAGCTGGGGCTGAAATTCGGCATCCATATTATGCGCGGTATTCCCCGCGCGGCGGCGGAGGCGCACCTGCCGGTTCTGGGAACGGATACCACGGCGGACATGGTCGCCGACCCGGCCTCCATCTGCGGCTGGAACCCGGATATGTACGGCGTGCGCGATACCCCCGCCGGGCAGGCGTACTACGATTCGCTGCTTGCGCTCTATACCTCATGGGGCGTGGATTTCATCAAGTGCGACGATATCTGCGTCACCAATCTCTACCCCACCCGGCTCTATTCGGGGCGGCACGAGATTGAGATGCTGCACCGCGCAATCGCGCGCTGCGGCCGCCCGATTGTGCTCAGCCTCTCGCCCGGGCCGGCGCTGCTCGAGCAGAGCGCGCACTACCGCAAGTACGCGAATATGTGGCGCGTTACCGATGATTTTTGGGATACTTGGCCTGCCCTGCGCAGTATGTTCGATACCTGCGAAAGGTGGCAGGACCATGTTTCCGCCGGCTGCTACCCCGATTGCGATATGCTCCCGCTGGGGCTGCTGGGCAAGGGCTTCGGGCAGGAGCGTCCCACCAATTTCACGCCTGCCGAGCAGCAGACGATGCTCACGCTCTGGTGCATTTTCTCCTCGCCGCTGATGCTTGGCGCGGAGCTGACGAAGCTCGACACGCGCACGCTCACCATGCTCCAGAATCCCGAGCTGCTTCGGCTGGAGAATGGGCGCTTCCGCGCGCGGCAGGTGCGCCGGGACGAGGAAAGCCGCGTCTGGGCGGCGGTTGACCCGCAGACGGGGGAGTGGTATCTCGCGCTGTTCAACCTCTCCGAGCGCACGATGCCGATTTCGGCGTCGCTTGCCGAGTGCGCCGGGATGCTGGCGGAGTACCGCCTTGCGGACGCACGTTTCGGCGCGGAGGTCTGGTCGGGCAGGCTGCTCGCATGGGACGGCGATGCGATCCTTGCCGAGGTGGAGCCGCACGGCGTGCGCCTGCTCCACATGGAGCCGCAGTAAATTCCGCTGTATCACTTTGGGGGTCAGGCAGAACGCCTGACCCCCAACATTTATTAGGCTCTATGTCAATAGTTGGGGTAGGGAGAAAATAAGAAAAGATTCCT
>JAJQFT010000122.1 GCA_021200975.1 Bacillota bacterium
TATAAGCGCAGGAACACGAATACTGCACATTTCGTCAACTGCAAAACAGGGAACCTCAATATCTGCGAAGCCGGGAACCTAAACATGGGAGGCTGCTGCGAAACAAAGGAAGAAAAAATTGAAAACAGAGAAACCAGTTAGCCCAAAACTGAAATGAAAATACAATGTGGACATATTGAGAGTGAATGTGATACAACGAGAAATCAATGATCCCAATGACTTTTTTACGAGGCTGAAAATGAAAAAGAAGTTTTTTGAAAAAGGCAGAACCTTCTACTCACTGCTTGGCTTGCTTGTTGTGTTCACCTATGTACCAACACTGGTTGCTCTGTTTCTGACACAAAATGCACTGAGCGAGTCTCATGAGGCAATGAATGATATACTTGGTGCTGCACAAGAAGTGCAACTGCAGTACATACAAGAGGTTTCACCAGGACGGAACCATACCGAACAAGTAAGACAGTTGCGGGAATATGAATTTTTAAGAGAAATTGGTCATGAAAGCACGTTAGATTATGAAACCCAGATCAAACGGGCAGAAGAAGTGCTGCTCGCAGTCACACCTGACTCTAATTTTGGAGAGATCACAACCTGCCTGTATTTTGTAAATAGCAACTATCTCATAGAAAATAGCCATTTAGGGGAAAACGCAATTTCCAGTATCAGTTCAATCACAATGAGCAGTCTTCAGAATTTTGACACAGAAAACACAGAAAACCCGCGTGTCTTTTTCTATCGCGATTCCCCCGACAATGACAATGTTCACAGTATATATACAGCCTGTGTATTTCCGGAAGTCATTTTTATCTTCGATATTTATATGCCTAACTATATGGATGAGGAGCGTCCAGATGTTGCGCTGATGGTCAATTTAACGGCTGACCTTGAGGATGTGGAAATATGCTATTATGATAGTTACGGCAACTTTCGAAACAACAAGGGAGGATCTTTCTTGTGCAGCCAGTACAGCTATGAAACCATTGGTCCAGACAGAGACTGCTCATTTTCTTTCTGGTACAATGGTCGTGCATACTTCTGCTCATACACATACAATGAAGATAATCAGAGCAAGTTCGCTCTGTTCTGCCGGGATGTAATTGCCGAAAACCAGCACCAGACAAACATCTTTCTGTGGATCTCCAGTTGCGTTTTTCTAATTGTTTTCATGCTTTTTGCTTTCTTTGCTATGAGGCACACATACAAACCTCTTGCTTCTTTAATGAAACGTGTAAATTCCGGCAATAGAAATGTAGTGCCTTTTCAAGATGAATTTGCGGTATTGGGACAAACGATTGATTTGTATGAGACGCAACTTGGAAAACGAGATATGATACTCGGCAAATATTACCTTTTACGTATTTTACAAGGTCAGCGGGTAGATGAACTGGACGTACCTTCGGATGAATGGTTCAAAGATCCCAATAAATATAATTATGCTGTGGCAGTTCTGTGCGTGGATGAATATGAAAACAACGGACTATATGACGAAGAATCTTTGGAAAATGACATTTTGACTTTTCTGGAAAGGGAAGGATGGAACGGTCGCATAGTATCTGACAGTGATTTTTTGTATTTGGTGTTTCGCTTTGAATCAGATGTGAATGAGAAGCAACTATTGAATTTTTGCCAACGCATACAGCAGCAGTTTTCCCAGTATTGCCTTTCAATTTTCATCAGTGATGTTCACCAAAATCTCAGGGAATTACGACGATGCTATAGTGAGGCAATGAAAATTTCTGAGTATTGGATGAAACGCGGGCAAATAAATATTGTTGCGGATAAAAGCTCAATTCCAGCTGAACTTGAGCAAGCCGTAGCGACGACACCAGATTTCAGTGTTCTACGAAAGCTGTCAGATTGCATTGTTACGCTATCTGGGGATGACGCTATATCTGCTTTTGACACGTTGACCGTCCAATTGGAACAGGCTGAACGCCAAATGCAGTATTCTGACGATACCCTGTATAATATGTTGTTGGATGTCATTGCACTTGCAGTCTATGACATGGGTGCCGCCAACAGTATCAGCAAAGAAACACTACAACAGGAAATTGGACAAATTCGCAACGCAAAGACGGTAAAAGAGCTACGAACACTACTTGGCAATTGCCTGCAAACGATGAGCAAACGAGTGGATGGACAGGAGTTTTACTATCAACGTTTTGAGAAAATGCGAGATTATATCTTGGACCATTATTCTGACCCGAATCTAGATTCTGCAACTGTCGCTGCCGAGTTTCAGTTGTCTCCGGCGTCAGTCACACGGCTGTTCAAAAAATACAACAATACTGGATTTTTGGAATTTGTCCATCAGACCCGTGTAAATAAAGCGGTAGAGCTCTTGAGGACAACAAATTTGCCAGTTTCCAAAATTGCCACAATGGTTGGATATACCAATGCGGCGACTATGAACAGAGCGTTTAAGACAAACGTAGGGGCAACGCCTGGGGCAATACGAAAAATGAATTTCCAATGAAGATATGGCAAAAAAAATGCCGGGTGAGTTTTTTGGTTCACCCGGCATTCAATTATAATGCTGACTTGATTTTTACTCTGATACGTAACCAGTGCTGCTGTCAATAATTACTGCGTTTGAAGAACTGTCCCAAGTAACGCCAAAATCAATTGCACTTCCCAGATCGCGAAGTTTGAAGTAGATGTCATCGCCAATTTTGTAAGTGCCTACGTTGATCATTTTTCCGTCAAGATAGGTACTGATGGAAACAGGTACAGCGGTCTGCGTCTCGGTTCCTGCACTGGTTGATAGCTCTATGCCAGTTTCAGCATAAGAACGTCCGCTTGTCAAAGTGGCTATTGCGCCGACAGTACCATACCAATCCATGTCAAAAACTTTTTCTGTGTTGGACAGAGCATAAGCAATGTCGCGAAGCTTGAAATAATTGTTTCCATTCACAGTGTATGCGTCAAAAACGATTGTCTGGCCATCAACCAAAACGGAACTGGAAATAGGAACAGCGGAAATTTGATTGTCCGCAGAAACTTCACCAACATCTTTTTCTACGGTTGTGCCGGTGACCTCACCAACAGCAATCGCGCTTGCCACTTGCATGGTAACATTTCCAGATGCACTGACATCGCCAATCGTTCCATTGATGTCACCTGCAACAAGAGTTACATTACCGTCTGCTGTAATGGAACCGAAAACCTGCGTTGCGTCGTTGCTTTCGTTGACTTTACCGATCAAAATATCGACATTGCCTGTTGCAGTGATGTTGCCGATGGATTGTGCAAGATCCGTAACAGTGCCGTTATCTGTCGGCTTAATCGTGATGTTGGTACCGTGGATACTTCCAATCACATCAATCTTCACAACGCGTTCTGTATTTGTTCCAATGATTACATCGCCTTCGCCTGCATCTATGGAACCGCTGGTACTAAGCGTAAGCGTGCCTGTGGATGGATCAGGCAGAGGGTCAGCACGACCATAATCCGTGGAAACCGTTTCTCCGATTATGATATCTCCGCCGCCTTCACCGGCAGTAAAATTCAAGGTGCGTCCCATGCGTCCAACACTGCATCCAGAGAGAATCATGTCTTGCCCGTTGGTGGATAGGGTGGCTTCTTCTCCGGCTTGAACTGGCTGAAGATTTGCATAGCGGCTGTACCAATGAATGATACCGTCCACGTTGACAGTGTTCACGATAAAGGTATCACCACCGATTTTATCGCTGATCAATCCAATTCCATCTTCATTATGACCAATGGAAAGCTCGTTCAGAACAACATTGCCGCGATCAGTCAACCACAGTGCATTTGTGCTGCCAAATAGCGTAATGGACGACTGCAACAGGTTTGGTTGTCCTCGTGTCGCACCTGAAACAATGAGGGTATCATTCGTAATGTTTGAGGAAAGGATTGCTATCACATTTGTGATTCCATTATCCACGCGGAGCGTAGAAATTTTACCGCTGTCCGTGAAGGTGATCAGGAAATTATCACTTACATTTCCCTCATACCCTTCTGTGTCTCTCGAATCGCTGGCTAACCAGTCATATAGCGGACGATCAGAAAGATATAAGCCAATGAAAAACTGCAATTCATCGCCAGTCAAAATAGCAGAACCTGTTTCTACTGTCTGACTGCCAAAAGCCCAAACGAGTTCATTTTGAGAATAAATAAACTGCACCTGACCTTCATTGGAACCGGCTTGCGCAGTTGGGGAAGTGTCAACATATGTGTACGTCCCTGCTGGTAGAGCTGCAAATTCAGTGGTTGCTGATTCGGCGGAAACAATACCAACCGTGCTGAACATTAAAATCAACACAACTACCAACGCAACTGACAGGCATTTACGTTTCACGATATTATACCTCCATTCAATTCACGTTTTTATAACATTACGCACTATAGCTTCCCGTGGTGCGAATAGTGATTGTTGCGTCGTTCCACTCCACAGCATAGTCCAAAGTCTGGAGTACGTCACGCAGCTTGTAGTAGCTAACGCCATCCACAATGCATTCCGAAGCTGTTACGTTAGCGGATAACAACGACGTAAGATCGGCAGGACGGAAGTAATGATTGCCAGCAATGTTATAGCCAGTAAGCGTTGTGAGCGCGCCATCTACCGTAACAGGGACAGATGCAGAAATGACATTGTTTGCATATGCAACATCCAGCGAAACTGTACCGTTCGGCACAGAAATAGTACCGATGCCTCCACTGATTTCCCCAGTTACAAGAGCAATATTACAATTTATAGAAGGAAAATTTCCGAGCAGGTTACCGGATGCATTTCCAGTGCACCCAGCCAAACCAGCAATTACCATGTT
>JAJQFT010000117.1 GCA_021200975.1 Bacillota bacterium
GGAATCTTTTCTTATTTTCTCCCTACCCCAACTATTGACATAGAGCCAAAAAAGCTTCTTCCGCGCGGAAGAAGCCCTTTTTTTACAGCACCGACAGCACGATGCCCAGCACCAGCAGCGCCACCAGCCCAATGCAAATAATCCGAACCGCAAGCTTGTTCATGGTCAATCCCCTCTTTATCTTATCTTTTTCCCATCGAGAACCGCCTCCACAAGGCGGTCGCGGTCATAGCGTAGCTTCAGCAGGAAGAACGGCGCGTCGCGCCACAGCAGGTCGAGAAAAATCTTATCCCCCTCCCACTTCGGGAGGGCGTCTAAAAATTCCCGGCTCACCCATTGCAGCTCGCCCTCGTCGCATTCGCGAAGCTCGCCGCGGAAGCCGTCCGCCGTGAAGAGGTACATATATTCGCCCGGCCCGCCCTCGCTCAGAAAGGTCACGACGCCGCGGCAGCGCCAGCTCGTCAGGTCCAGCCCGGTTTCCTCCCGCGCCTCGCGCAGCAGGCATTCCTCCGGGCTCTCGCCCGGCTCGAACTTGCCGCCGATGCCAATCCATTTCCCGGCATTGATGTCGTTGCGCTTCTTCACGCGGTGCAGCATCAGCACCTCGCTGCCGCGCAGGACGTAGCACAGCGTGGTGTTGATCACGGCTGGATCCCTCCCGTAACAATCTGAATCGCACCCGGAAGATTGGCAATCTCCACCGTGCGCCCCGCCTCGGCGCGCTCGCCGTCGAGTGTCCAGTCAAAGGGCTTCTGGCAGGATATGCGGAATTTCGGCGCGCTCAGGAAGGTGAGCATCTGGCAATTATAGTCCTGCCGCTGTAAATGGCGGATGCAGTCGGTCACCTCGGCGGCATCCTTAGGCGCGCGCACGAGCAGCAGCTCGAAAAGCCCATCGTGCAGATTCACCTGCTGCGGGTCGAGGCTGAGCACCCCGCCGACAGAGGTGGAATTGCTCACCGCGCCGAAGAGGAAGCTCCCCTGAATCACCTGCTTCTCGGTGTCGACAACCACCGGCTCCGCCCGAATCTGGGAAAGCTCGTGGATGCCGCTGAGCACATAGGCCGCGTGACCGATGGCATTCTTGGTGACCTGCGGCGTGGCATAGGACACGCGCGTGAACGCCCCAAAGGAAGCGATATAGGTAAAGTACTGCTCCCCAAACCTGCCGACATCGAAGCGCTGCGGCTGCCCGTCTACAATGTTGCGCGCAGCCTCCACCGGGTTGAGTGGCAGATGCGCGGAGGCGGCCAAATCGTTCGTCGTGCCGCAGGGGATATAGCCCAGCGGCACATCCACGCCCGCGCGCAGCACGCCGGTCACGGTTTCATTGAAGGTGCCGTCGCCGCCCGCACATACGACGAGGTCAAAATCCGCCGCGCGCTGCCGCACCACCTTCGTCGCGTCGCCGCCGCAGGCCGTGATATAGACCGTAACGTCCCAGCCACCGCGGTTGAACACACTTAAAATCTCCGCCAGCGACTTATTTCCCTTTTTCATCCCCGCGCAGGGGTTCATGACAAAAAGCAGCTTTTTCAAAGCCAATCCCGCCTTTCGTCTTACTATTATAATGGGATTTTCACCGCAGAGCAAGGGGAAATTTGGAATTTGCCTGAAAATTTACGTTTCCGTCAAATTTTCGCGTCCATCCGCGAGCAAATTTCCAGCGTCTGCCCCGTAATCGGGTGGGGAAATTTCAGCTCTTTGGCGCAGAGCGCCTGCGTTTGCAGCCCGAGCCGGGCAGAAAAAGCCCCGCTCTCGGCGCTGCCATACTGCGGGTCGCCCAGAATGGGGCAGCCGATATAGGCGCAGTGCACGCGAAGCTGGTGCGTGCGGCCGGTGACGGGGCGCAGCGCAAGGCGGGAATAGCCGTCCAGCTGCTCCAGCACGGTAAAGCGGGTAAGGGAGGGCTTCCCGGACTGGTTTACATAACGCAGAAGGCTCGGCAGCGGCCGGCGCGCAATAGGCGCGTCGATACAACCGCTGGGGGCAGGCGGCGCGCCGTAGACCAGCGCGTGGTAGGTTTTCTCAATCAGTCCCTGCTCATGCGCGCGGCAAAGGCGCGCGTGGACATAGGAATTTTTCGCCAGCAGCACCACGCCGTAGGTATCGCGGTCGAGCCGGGTGATGGGGTGGAAGGCGCTCCTCTGCCCGGTGCGGGCATAGTAATATTCGACGAAATTCGCAAGCGTCCCGCTGTCGCGGTTCCGGGAGGGATGGATGAGCATACCTGCGCGCTTATCCACCGCCAGCAAATCCGCATCCTCATACAGAATGCTCAATTCGCCCGGCTCAGCGGGGTAACAGGGCGCAGGCTCGTCGAGCAGCACGGTAACGGTGTCCCCCGGCTGCACCGGATAGTCCGTGTGCCGGGGCGTCCCGTTGACGAGGATGGCCTCCTTCCACTTGAGCCGGTTCATCAGCCCCGCAGATAGGCCCATCTCGCCGCGCAGGATGGAGGAAAGCCGCCCATTGCGCGCGGCTGTATGGCTCAGCTCCACAGCACTCCCCCATTTCCGGTTCTTAAGGAAGCTCTGAATAAAACGGATTCAGCGCTTCCATAGAATTTTGCGCAGCCGTTTCCCCAAAGCCAGCGCCAGCACGAGCTTGACCGCGTCCGGCACAATATAGGGAACCACGCACCAGCTCAGCACCATGGCAAAGCCAACCGCGCCATTCGTGGCGCTATAGACCTCCACAAACCAGACCGTGCCAATGGCGTAGCAGACAAGATTGCCCAGCACCATCGCCGCTGCCTGCACCACGAGCTTCTCGCCAAGCAGGGCGGTGACCAGCCAGTAAATCAGCCCCGCGGCCAGAAAGCCGATGATGTAGCCGCCGGTCGTGCCGAGCAGCGCGCTGAGGCTTCCGGAAAAGCCGGCGAACACCGGCACGCCGATCGCGCCAAGCAGAATGTACACCAGAATGGACATCGTCCCACGCTTGCCGCCGAGCAGCAGGAGCGTGAGAAAAACCGCGAAGGTCTGGAGCGTGAAGGGCACCGGCCCCACCTCGATGGAAATCCAAGAGCATACCGCCATAAGCGCGGCGCAGGCGGCACAGTAGGTCAAGTCTAAAGCCGTGAACGTTTTTTTCATTCTCTATGTATTCCTATTTCTTTTCATAATGCGCGGCTACGTTTTGCAGCAGCTCGCGAATGGGCAGCTTCTGCGGGCAGGATTTTTCGCACTTGCCGCAGCGGATGCAGTCGCCCGCCTTGCCGTGCCCCTCCACCGCCGCCGCGTAGCTCCACGGCGCGCGGCACTCCACGAAGTTCACCTGCCGATTGTAGAGCGCAAAGAGGGTGGGGATTTCGATCCCCTGCGGGCAGCCATCGACGCAGTATTTGCAGCTCGTGCATTCGATTTTCGGCATCGAGCGGATGATATCGTGCACCTTTGCGACCGCCGTCTGCTCCTCGGGCGTGAGGGGCTGGAAATCGGCCATGTAGCTCAGGTTGTCCTCCATCTGCTCGATGGTATTCATGCCCGAGAGCACCATGATCACATTCGGGAAGGAGGCCGCGAAGCGGATGGCATAGCTGGCGTAGCTGCCGCCGCCGAGCGCATCGAATACCTCCTTGCCCGCGCGCGGGAGGTTCACGAGGCTGCCTCCCTTGACCGGCTCCATGACGATTACCTTCTTCCCATACCGCTCGCAGACCTCGTAATTCTTCCGTGATTGCACATTGGGGCTATCCATATCGAGGTAATTGAGCTGAAGCTGGACGACCTCCACCTCGGGATGCTCGCGCAGCACCATCTCCAAAAATTCCGGGCTGTCGTGAAAGCTGAAGCCAACGTGCTTGACCTTTCCCTCGGCCTTGAATTCCTGCGCCTGCTCAAAGGCGCGGCAGCGGGTGAAATGGTCGTAGGTATTGGAATTGACGGAGTGGACAAGCAGGTAATCGAAGTACTCCACGCCGCAGGCTCTGAGCATATCCTCAAAGTAGGGGCGAACCTCCTCCGCCGTCTGGAAGCAGAAGGAGCTGAGCTTGTCCGTAAGCTGGAAAGCCTCGCGCGGATAGCGCGCGGCCAGACACTTGCCCAGCGCGACCTCGCTCTGCCCGCCTAGGTACACCCGCGCGGTGTCGAAATAGGTGCAGCCCGCCGCAAGGAAGCGGTCAATCATCTCGCTGAAGAGCGCGTAATCCACCTCGTCGCCGTTCATTTTCAGGCGCATACAGCCAAAACCGAATTTTTTCATGTCAATTTCTCCTTTCGATGTCCATAATCATTGCCACCCGTTCGGCATGACGGCCGCCGAGGAACTGCGCATTGAGCCACTCGTCAACAATCATCTTCGCGGTTTCTATGCCGATCACGCGCGCGCCGAAGGCGAGAATGTTGGTATCGTTGTGCTGGCGCGAGAGCTTGGCCGAATACGGCTCGGAGCAAACCACTGCGCGCACGCCGTTGACCTTGTTGGCGGCCAGCGAGATCCCCACCCCCGTGCCGCAAATCAGGATCCCAAGCTCCACCTCGCCGGAAACCACCGCCATCGCCACCCGCTCGCCATAGACGGGATAGTTGCAGCTCTCGGTCGAATCCGTGCCGTAGTTGACCACCTCATAGCCCCGCGAGCGCAGATGCTCCGTGATCTCCCGCTTCATTTCCACGCCGGTATGGTCGTTGCCAATACCAATTTTCATAGTGCATCCTCCTTTAAATCCATCGGCAAGACGCCGCAGACGATTTGCTTGCAAGCTTCCTCAGAATTGTCCATTTGTCAATGATGTGAGACCGAAAAAAAGGAAAGAGTATGTTCATTAG
>JAJQFT010000103.1 GCA_021200975.1 Bacillota bacterium
ACGACAGGAATCTTTTCTTATTTTCTCCCTACCCCAACTATTGACATAGAGCCTGCAAAAAGCGCATAGGCCGGTTTGACGGAGTCGGCCTATGCGCAAAAGGAAAGAATTTGAACCCGCTCCCTCCGCGGAGGAAGGGCACAACAATACCTTGCGCATATAGAACTGAGTCTACAGGCGCAGATATTGTTCATTTTTGCTCCCTCCCGTTCGTTTTCCAATCACAAGATTACCACAAGAATTCCTGCTTGTCAATGATTTTTATGAAAATCTTGCTGAAAAAATGCTTTAGGACGGAATGGACGGCGGTGCGTTATTTTACGGCGGATCTTAGCGCCTGCGCGAGCTGGTCGGGGCAGGAGGTGGACTTCATCCCGCACTGGATGCCCTCCACGCGGCCGATGACCGCGTCCACATCCATGCCCTCCACCAGCGCGCCGATGCCCTTGAGATTGCCGTTGCAGCCGCCGACGAATTGCACATTGTGCAGCTTTCCATCCTCCACGTCGAAGCAAATCAGGCGCGAACAGGTGCCGCTGGTTTTGTATTCATAGTGCATGATCTTTTTTTCCTTTCAAAATATGGATTGGGTAACATCGGCGATGGCCGCGCCGAGCAGCGCGACGATTTCTTCGGGCGGGACGAGCATCTGGTGCCCCCGCTCCCCGGCGGAGAGGCCGATCTCGTCCCACAGGAGGCAGGCCTCGTCGAAGGTGGTGGGGTAGCGCTTTTTCATTCCCACGGGGCTGCAGCCGCCGCGGATATAGCCGGTAAGCCCCGGTAGCTCCTTCACGGCTACAAGCTCCATATTCTTGTCCCCGGCGGCCTTTGCCGCCTTCTTCAGGTCGAGCTCGCAGCAAACCGGAATGCAGAAAACGTGGATCCCGCGCTTCTCCCCGCGCGCGACCAGCGTTTTGAATACCTGCTCCGGCGCCATCCCCAGCGCCTGCGCCGCGTGCGTGCCGCGAAGATCGCGCTCGTCAAATTCGTAGAATTGCTCCCGGCAGGGGATCCCCGCGCGCTCTACCAGCCGCACGGCGTTGGTTTTCGTCGCCATTTTTATCACCAATTCTATTTTACACCATTTTTTCGGGCGTGTAAAGAGCCAATTTCCGGTTATCCTATCGGAAAGCGGAAATCACTTTTGGAGGATGGCTATGGAAAAGAAAATTGACACCGAGGAAAAGATTCTCGAGCTTGGCTCGGATATTACCCGCTCCAGCCGGGGGAACATCTACACGCTCACCATTATCGGGCAGGTGGAGGGGCACCAGCTCGCGCCGGAAACGGTGAAGACCACCAAGTATGAGCACGTCCTGCCTCTGCTCGCGGGGATCGAGGAGAGCGAGGAGATCGACGGACTCCTGCTGCTGCTCAACACCGTGGGCGGCGATATCGAGGCGGGACTGGCGATTGCGGAGATGGTCGCCGGCATGAAGAAGCCGACGGTCTCGCTCGTGCTGGGCGGCGGGCACTCGATTGGGATCCCGCTCGCCGTTTGCACGAAAAAGAGCTTCATCACCCCCACCGCCAGTATGACGGTGCATCCCGTGCGCATGACCGGCATGGTGGTCGGCGCGCCGCAGACCTTTCGCTATTTTAACCGGATCCAGGAGCAGATCACCGACTTCGTGACCGCCAATTCCAAAATTTCGCGGGAGGATTTCCTCGGCTATATGATGGCAACCGGGGAGATGGCGACGGACGTGGGCACCATCCTCTACGGCAAGGAGGCGGTTTCCTGCGGCCTGATCGACCGGCTCGGCGGCTTGAACGACGCGCTCAATGCCCTGCACCGGATGATAGACAAGAGCAAGGAAAGCGCGAAGGAAAGCGCCAAGTAAAGCCGACGCCGCAGCCCGCCGGAAGCCCCGGCGGGCGCCGTTTTGCCCATTTTCCGGGGCGGGCGGAATTTTACTTGACGCGGCGGATAAAAATGGGTACAATAGCCGTGTAGCGGCGCGGCAAAATACAGAGTTTATAGAATTTTTCTGCGCAGGACATACTTTGGACATATTTTTTCGGGATTGTATACACATAGAAGGTCAAGGAGGATCGAATATGCACGATTATGAGGTCGAATTCCCCGAGCTGACGCCGAAGGCGGAGAGCGGCGAGGAACCGTCTGCCCATACACAGCAGACCCCGGAGCAGGCCGGGGAGACCGGCACCGAGCCGGACGCCCAGCCGGAGGCGGCTGAGGAGGCCGAAGCACCGGCGGAGGGCACGGAGGAAGCGCAGAGCCCGCAGGCCGCCGAGGCTGCCGGGGACGAGGCCGCGCAGCCGGAGCCGGCCGCGCCGGAAAGCTCCCCGCTGCCATTCACGACCGGCAGCTATGGCGCGCCCGCCGGGAGCGGCGCGCCGCCCAAGGCGGCGAAAAAGAAGTCCCACGGCGTATGGAAGGCGCTGCTCGCCGCTGCGCTGGTTGTGGTGCTGGTGGCGACTGCCTGCGGCATCACCGCCTCGCAGGTGAACAGCCGCTGGAGCAGCGAAAAGGCGCTTACCGACCGGCAGATTTCCGCGCTGATGCAGCAGGTTGCCGCGCTGGAGGAGGAGATCCAGTCAAGCTCCTACACCGGGCAGGGCAACTCCATCTCCGGTACGAGCAACACCGGCATGGACGGCGGCCTGACGCCCGCGCAGGTCTACGCCAAATGTGTGGACAGCGTGGTGATTATCACGAATACCACCGCCTCCGGCATATCGACCGGCTCCGGCGTGATCCTGACCGAGGACGGCTATATTGCCACGAATTATCATGTGGTGGAAGACGCGGTGACGCTGAGCGTGACCACCAACGACTCCACGAGCTACGCCGCCGAATACATCGGCGGGGACAGCGCGAACGATGTCGCCGTGATTAAGATTGACGCGCAGGGCCTGTCCGCCGCGACCATCGGCAGCAGCAGCGACCTGATTGTGGGCGACCAGGTGGTGGCAATCGGGAACCCGCTGGGCGAGCTGACCTCTACGCTGACCGTGGGCTATGTGAGCGCAAAGGATCGCACCATCACGACCGACGGGACGCTCATCAATATGCTCCAAACCGACGCGGCCATTAACGCTGGAAACTCCGGCGGCCCGCTGTTTAATATGAACGGCGAGGTGATTGGCATCACCACCGCCAAATATTCCGGCACGACCTCCTCCGGTGCCTCCATCGAGGGCATCGGCTTTGCCATCCCCATCGACGATGTGATTCACAAGATTACCGACCTGGTGAACTACGGCTATATTACCGGCGCGTATCTCGGCGTGCAGGTGACGAACATGGATTCGAGCGTGGCGGAGTACTATAATATCCCCGTTGGCGTATATGTGGATTCGGTACTGGATGGCTATTGCGCGCAGGCGGCGGGCGTGCAGAGCAAGGACATCATCCTTGCGCTGGGCGACACGAGCGTGACCATCACGAACGACCTGACCCGCGCCCTGCAAAGCTACAGCGCGGGCGACACCACGACCATCACCGTGTGGCGCAGCGGCACGACGCTGGTGCTGGACATCACGCTGGACGAACGCCCGCATGATTAGGCGGGGAATCGATTTTCCATCTGGAGGCTGACATGAAGAAAAAATACTCTTGGCAAACCTTCTCCGCGGCCGCGCTCTGCGCGGTGCTGGCGATTTTCCTGCTTGCGCTGATTTTTGTGACTGCCTATGCCCACAGCATGCTCTCCAAAATCAACCGCGAGAGCGACGACGGCACCCTCTCGCTGGAGGATTTGGCCTCCATCATGGCCGATGACGACAGCGACCTGGACGCGGATGCATCCGACTATGTCACCATCGACGACCCCGATGATGTGACCCTCGCCACCGCGTCGGACGTGATTGCTTCCGACGGGGTGATTCAGGTGATGCTGATTGGGCAGGATCGCCGCGCGGGGGAAACCTACCGCACCCGCTCCGACGCGATGATTCTCGTGACGGTGGACACGACGATCAATTCCGTGACCCTGACCTCGTTTATGCGCGATCTCTACGTTTCCATCCCGGGCTATTCCAATAATAAGCTCAACGCGGCCTATCCCTTCGGCGGCCTGAGCCTGCTTTCGGAAACGCTGGCGCTGAACTTCGGCGTGCAGGTGGACGACTTCCTTGTGTGCGACTTCACCGGCTTCCCGGAGGTGATTGACATCCTCGGGGGCGTGAGCATCGAGCTGACCTCCGCTGAGGCGAGCTACCTCAACAGCAATTTCGGATACTCGCTCAGCGCGGGCACGACGCTGCTCACCGGCGAGCAGGCGCTCAACTACTCCCGCATCCGCTACATCGGCACGGACGTAGAGCGCACGAACCGCCAGCGGAAGGTAATCAGCTCCATTATCGAAAGCTGCCGGAGCATCACCCTCTCGCAGGCGCTGGAGCTGGCGAACGAATTCCTCCCATGCCTGAGCACGAACATGACCAATGAGGAAATCATTTCCCTTGTGACGCAGCTCTACCCCCTGCTTGCCGACTGCACGATCGTTTCCCAGCGCATTCCCTACGATGGCAGCTACTACTTCGCCACCATCAGCGGCATGTCCGTCGTGGTGGCTGACCTAGAGGCCAACCAGCAATATCTGATCGACACGCTGAGCCCGAGCGGCTCCTAAGGAAGCGACAAATAAAGGCTCTATGTCAATAGTTGGGGTAGGGAGAAAATAAGAAAAGATTCCTGTCG
>JAJQFT010000087.1 GCA_021200975.1 Bacillota bacterium
AAACTCAATCGCTTTTTTCTATACCTTGGTCTCACATCTATTGTAACGCTACACTTTAAGTCGGATGTTTTTTGCTGTATGGGTAGAAAAGTTCATAAATATACGGTATAATAAAAGCGAAGACAAATCGGAATTTTACAGAGAGTTAAATAGTGGAAAACGATCGGGATGAAAATTGCGATGTAAGTCTAAAAAAAGAATCGAGGAGGATTATACGATGGAATTAGTTGAAGGAATACTAAGCAGAAGAAGTATTCGTAAATTTACGGATGAGCATATCACGGATGAGGAACTCCACACGATACTCCGTGCGGCTATGACAGGACCTACCTGCGCAAATACAAGGGCGTGGGATTTTCTCGTTGTGCGTGATAGGAATACACTGAACAAAATGGCGGATGCCAATGGCAGACCAGCAGAACCTCTGCGCCACTGTGATGTCGGAATTTTGATTCTTGGAGATTTGGAACGTGCATTTCCTCCAGCAAAAGATTACTGGGTGATTGATGGGGCAATTGCAGGACAAAATATGACACTTGCAGCAAAGGGACTTGGCATCGGTTCAGTATGGCTTGGAACATGGCCACAGATGGATCGAGTGGAGAATCAGAGAAAGCTTTTTTCACTGCCAGATTCGGTAATTCCGCACTCTGTCATTGCATTTGGATACCCAGCGGAAGAAAAGAATGGTGAACACCCAGATTATGAAGAGAGCCAGGTGCATTTTGAGAAATGGTAATCGGGAAATTAAAAATTTTAAGGATAACATTCTAAGATGATTTGTTCACGGCTATGATCAGTGGAGATGTAGACGAATTTGAAACGCTTTTGAGCGATTGGCTGGACGAAACAATCAGCTGCTATGACAGCAAAGAAAACTATTATCATAGCTTTTTGTCGGGATTGTTAGTTGGTTTTAAGGGATATGACGTAAAATCCAATCGAGAAAGCGGTGATGGACGTCCAGATTTGCTCATATTAGAACGGAAGCGCCATAAATTAGCTGTGATTCTGGAAATCAAAGTAGCAAAGAAATTCCGTGATTTGGACGCAAAATGTGATGAAGCGTTGCAACAAATTGAAGAAAACAAATACGAAGCGGAACTGAAATATGACTGTTTCCAGAAGATTTTGAAATATGGCGTGGCGTTTTGCGATAAGGCTTGTCGAATGAAGTTGGAAGAAGGATGATTCCTCATAACAAGGAAATCTTGAGATTGGTTCTTGGAATAAACCGTATGAAGAAAAGGATAAATAACAAGACAACTTGAATTTGGAAGGAAGGGATTACACTGCTATGAAAATAAAAAAAGCAGAAATCAAAGATCTGAATATCGTAGTGAAAATGAAAATGGATATGTTTATGGAAGTGGGTTCCATCGTTTTATTGCAAGATAATGCTGAGGAAAAGATATACGCAAAATATAAGAAATTATACCAAGAAGAGAAGCTCTGCCATTACCTTCTATACGAAGATGATAATGTTATTGCGTGTGGCGGCGCAATAATTAAAGAAGATGTTCCGTTTTGTTTCTTCAAAACTCCAATGTACGGATATATCATGGATGTATATTGTGTTCCCGAAAAAAGAAGAAACGGCTATGCTTCAGAAATAATGGAAAGGTTAATTAGTTGGTTACAAGATAATGGAGTTCATAATATAAAGTTAAAACCATCTGCAGCAGGACGAGAGTTGTATGAGAAGTTTGGTTTTGGTGATTCAGGTGAAATGGAATTATGGTTATGAAAATTCTTTATAGAACAACTTCCAGTTTATCGAGCAACTTAATTACATATAGCAACCTGTCAGCTCTCGCGCATATACCCCACAACGATGAACACGGTATCGTTATGAGGGTGGTGCATTTTTGCACACGTGTGCGGGTGCATCGTTAAGGAGTAACAGATGGCATTGTTACGTTGTATCAAGTTAGACACGGCAACAGAGCCGCAAACCGCAACCGGGTATTTCTTTAGGGCAGGGTCAAGCATACACTCGACGCTTGCGTAAAAGTTGTTCATATCACAGTGCAAAATATTTCTGGGCATTTTGTTCCACCCCCTTGACAAAGTTCACAAATGGTTTTATAATTAACTCACAAACGGTTTGGGTGTTTTCTATTATACGCAAACCGTTTGTGAATGTCAAGAGGTTTTTGAAGCAAAACCGCAAACCGTTTGTGAGTAAAAAGAAATGAGGAGGCGTTCAAGATGACATTTGGGGAGAAGCTCCGCCAATGTAGAACCGAAAAGGGGCTTACTAAGACTGAACTTGCAAAGAGAGCTGGATTGGGTTTGAATACCATATCCAACTATGAAAACGGAAAGACCTATCCGCAGAATAGAGAGGTCTATAAAATTCTTGCAGACATTCTCGGTGTTGACGCCAACTACTTACATAACGAGAATGACGATTTTGTGGCGAGTGCGTCCGAAAAGTACGGATACCGGGGAAAACGGCAGGCGGAAGAGCTGATTGCCCAAATGGGTGGTCTTTTCGCCGGCGGTGAGCTTTCCGAGGAGGACATGGATGGCGTTATGAAGGCCATGCAGGACCTCTACTGGAAAGCCAAAGCAGAAAACAAAAAATACACCCCCAAAAAGTATCGCAAATAATTCCCTTCCGGGATGTCGATATTTTGCGATATGGATTCTGGAGGTGGTATAGATGATTGATTCAAAAGGCATCTACCGAAAAGCAGATGCTTTGATTGACAAATATGGCACTCGTGATCCGCTTGTCCTTGCTCCGCAGCTTGGCATACAGGTAAACTACGTTGGCGACTTCCACAACTTGCTGGGTATGTATGTGTATCGCTGGCGGCAGAGAGCTATTTTCCTGAATGACCGTATGGACGAGCACCTGACGAAGATGGTATGCGGGCACGAAATCGGACACGACATTTATCATCGCAGCTTAGCCGGAGCAGAAGGGCTGAAGGAGTTTGAGCTTTTCCGTATGCACGACCCTAACACACCTTCAAAGGTTGCAATGCCGCTGCTGTCGGTTATGGCGTATTCGTCCACGGCAATGCCGGAAAGGGAGGTTCCGTACAGATGGAAGGTCACGCCCTCGTTGTAGCCATCCTCCGAGGACTTGATAACCTGGAGGTCGCCCCGGCGCAGCTCGTTGGTGAAGCTGACCCTTGCGGTCTGTCCAGCCACCACGGTAACACGCTGGGACTGCTGCGGTTCGTATTCGTCATAGGTTTGCTCTGTGACGGTATAAATGCCGGGCATCAGATTATCCACCGTGATTTTTCCGCTGCTGTCGGTGGTAACGGTCTGGCTGACCCCGTCGCCGGTAATGGTAAAGGTGATGCCTTCCACATTGCCGTCCTCCGAGGTTTTGATGATTTCACAGGAACCGGCGCTGACCTCCGCCTTTACATAGCCCTTGACCGGGTCGCTGACCTCCTGGGCATAGGAAATCACATCCTGTACCGAGGAGCTGGGGTCGTGCTGTCCCTCTGTCCATACCACGACCCCTCGGCGGACAGCGTTCGTCTTTGTGGCTGTGATGGTAAACGCACTGGTGGGCGCTGTTTTCATGGAGATGGTCAGGGTGTTTCCGCTGATGGAGAAGCTGACGCCGCTGATGCTGGCAGAGAAGGTGTAGTTCGACAGCACGGCGTTGGTGTCCGTCAGCGTCGCCACATATTCGCTGCCGTTCCATTCCAGATTGATCACATCTGCGCCGGAAGTGGAGCGGGCGCAGAAGCTGGGAACGATGGTGTGCTTCTGTACGCTTGCCACAATGCTGTTGTAATAGGAGAAAATCTTGTCATAAAGGGGATGGTCCTTGCTGACTACCTCCGACACCTGATTGTACCCGGAGTAGGTCTTATGGTTGAAGCTTTCATCCCGCTCTCCGACAATCGTTTCCCAGATAAGAATCTGCGTCGCATAGGCTTCCGCCATGCAGTTGGCGTCGCTTTCATTCTGAGAGCGCCAGCTTGTGGAAATGGTCCCGGTGTAGCCATATTCCAAAATGCGCCCAATAAACAGGCGGATCTCATCGCCGGAAAGAACGCCGTTGGAGCTGAGATTGTTGAAATAGTCCTCGTCATGGCCGGTCATAGACTGCCCATTGCTGAGGGAAACGCCGGGTTCAATACAGTAGGCGATGTTCCCGGAGTAGGAGTTGATGGCTTTCAGGTTCATATAGCTGGCAGTTCCGCTGCTCCAGCCGTTGGCATAGGTCAGGCTGTCATGTCCCCAGGTGGCATAGTAGTTTGCATCCCCGTCACGGGGGTAATCTACCATATACACCTCGGCTTTTTCACCTGTTTCTGCGGCAAGGGCAGCCGTGCCCATGCCTGCAAATGTGGTCACACACAAAACTGCCGCTAAAAGCAGCGATGTGACCTTCTTGAAGTTCGATTTTGTCATTTCTGAAAATCCTCCTTTGAAATGAAAAACGCACCGTATTTCTACGATGCGTCCTTTGGTTGCGATTGCGCTATGCTTATGCGTAGCCGATATAGATTGCATATCCGTTTTCCGACACCTGAACTGCCCAAATCCAAACGGCAGTAAAGCCCTCCACATTCTTGTATCGGTTCAGCCGGCTTGTGATGTTTTCATCCACATTGGTAAGATTCGGATTGGCAGAGATGGGATTGTCCCAGCAATCGACTGCGGTGCTGTCCAGAGTCAATCCAATGCTTTCGGCATATGACCTTGCGAAGCTTAGATGGGCTTCGATGTCGTAGCTTTCCGCCTCTGTGGGTTCGGTGTCGGTTTCCGGCTCCGTGACCACCGTTCCGGATTCCGGCTCCGTTGGTAATGCCTCTGTCGGCTCGGTTGCCGGTTCCGTTTGCGGAACCGTTGCTTCCAATGGTGGTATTTCTGTTTCCATAGTTGCTTCCGATACCGTCTGTTCGGCAATCTGGCTTTCTTTTTCCTGCCAAGCCGTGCTTTCTGCGCTTTCTTTCGGCTGCTCCTGCACGGCGGCGCTGCCTTTCTGCGGCTCACTTTCCGATTGGCTGCTTTCCTCCGTACCTGTGGAGGAGGGGTGTGTCTGGCTCTCGGTTTCCTCTCCTTCCTCATCGGCAGAGTGGGCGCTTTCGGTCTGCTCCCAAGTAACACCCGAAGAAGAAATTGCCGTGTTTTCCGTTTCTGCCTGCTCTGAACAGGCGGTCAGCAGGGCGGCGGCAAGAAGGATACTGGCTGCAAGGACAATGTGCTTTTTCATCTGCGTTCCCTCACTTTCTGCCACCAGTTTAGCGAGAAATGGCGGAGAAAACAAAGGTGCGATGAAGGACAAACTTTTTAGCATAGCAGTTTTTCCGACATTGTGGAAGTTTGCACACTTCCCTTGAGATAACCTACTGTTACAAGAGATAGAATAAATTTAGGAGATAGTATTTTCTTTCTCGGTAAGTCTGGAAGTAACTAAGAGGTTAGGGTGTGGGGAAGGAGAGAGGAAAACCTACCGGGAGTCCCGCTCAGAGCGCTGGCGCAGGTATTTGGCATAATGCTCCAATGCCTTGCAGACATAGTCCTCGGTCTGGGTTATGGGGATATTCTTGGGGATATACTGCCGCACCCTGTCACCACGAAGGATGATTTTTTCCCGCTGGTTCGGCTTTTCCTCGCTCATGATGGCTTGGATGGCTTCTGTGGTCAGCCTGCCCTCGCTTTGGAACTTCCGCATACGGATGGCCTGGTCGTGGGATGGGGTAGCGTCGTTCATGTCGATTTCGTCCACTACATCCCGCTGGGCATCCTCCTCCAGATAGGAAAGCTCCACCGCCGGACGCATCTTAATGCGGCCCTCGTCTACCATTTCCAGCAGCTCCGGGACAAGGTTAGTCAGTCGGATATATCTGTGGATTTGATTTCGGCTGTCGCCTGTTTCTTCACTCACAATGTCCAAAGACTGCTTACCTCGAAAATCAATCCCCACCGGGGATGAATTTTCTTTTCTTGGTCTGCCTGCTTGCCGTTTCATCGCTTCCAGCCGCATTTTGTAGGCGTAGGCTTTCTCTGAGGGCAGAATCTGCGACCTTTGGAAATTGCTTTCCACCATCAGGATGATGGCTTCGTCACGGGTCAGGTCTACGACCTCACAGCGCAGCGTGGGAAATCCCGCTATCTCGCAGGCTCGCTTACGCCGATGTCCGGAAATCAGCTCATATCTGCCGTCCTCCTTCTGCCGTACCGTTGCCGGTGTGATCACGCCTCGCTCTTTGACGCTCTCCACAAGCTGCATCATGTCCTCATCCTCCCGCACCTTATATGGGTGGTCGGGGAAATCGTCTATCAGCTCCAGCGGGAGGTCGTAGATTTTCGTGAGCTTCGCTTCGCTGCGCTCCTCCTGGGAGGAAAACAGCTCATCGAGAGATTTCGTGGACAGCGTGAAGTCGCTCTTTCTTGCCATCTGCCAACACCTCCTTTGTGAAATCGGCATAAGCTCTGGAAACGGAACTGTTTGGCTCGTAGGCGTAGATGCTTTTCCCCTTGGCACTAACCTCTGCGGCTTTTACGGCAATGGGGATAGCGGTTCGGTAAATCCGTATCACGCTGCCGAAATTGCTCCGCAGGGCTTCCACCGTGCTTTTGGCAAGGTTTGTCCGATTGTCCACAAGGGTCAGCAGGATGCCGTCGATTTTCAGGTCGGGGTTGGTGTGCCGCCGAACCATTGAGACGGTGTCCAATAGCTGCGTCATACCCTTTGCCGGGAGATACTGTGCCTGAACCGGGATGATGACGCTGTCCGCTGCCGTAAGCGCATTGAGGGTAATCATGCCGAGGGAGGGCATACAGTCTATCAAACAATAGTCGTAGCCGTCCTTTACCTGTTGCAGATAGTCCTTCAGGGCTGCCTCCCGGCTCATAGCCGTGACAAGGCTCATTTCCAAAGCGGACAGCTCCAGGTTGGATGGGATGAGGTCTACGCCCTCTGCGTGGTGCAGAATACCGCTGGCAGGGTCATCTCTTTTGTCCTGAATCACGGACAGCAGCTTATCCGCCAGCGTAATAGGCAGCTCGTCCGTGTCCTGCCAGCCGAGGCAGGTGGTTAAGTCGCCCTGGGGGTCAGCATCCACCAGCAGGACCTTCTTGCCCTGCATGGCAAGCCCGATTCCCAAATGGACAGTCGTGGTGGTTTTGCCAACGCCGCCTTTCTGATTGCAGATCGCAATCGTTTTGCAGTTGCTCATCTGGCTTTCTCCTTTCTTAGATTCATAGCCGTGAAAGCGGCTATGTACCTGCGTTTAATTCGACCTCGTCCCCCAAACGCAAAAATGGAAGTCATCAGAAGATCGGTTGCGAGCCGATGCCATAGGAATCTCACCTCTGCCGGGTACTCCGCCAGCCCCATAGGGAAGTATCATTATCCCATAATCGTTTCATCGCCTTATCCGTTGCAGACAGATATTTCAGAATCAGTTCGGAATCGCTCCCCACCTTGCTTTCCGTGATAACCCATGCGGGCAGGAGGATCATGGCGCACCTTCATTCGGCTGAGGGTTTCCCCTCCGATTAGGAATGTTTCTGATGAATGTGTATTCAGTTGTCAAGATTCGTGAGGGGTTCATCGACCCTTCAATACACAACCGCAACCTCAAGGGCCAAAAAGCGAACTCTTTTTTGAAAAAAAATAAAAAAATTTTTCAAAAACTTTTCACGGAAGTGTTCAACTTGCTCTTGCAATTTGCAAAAAATTTTTCGGGAGCCTTTTTCACTTCGTCTAACCTCCAAAAGGGCAAAAAAATAAAGCCTACCGATTGCTCAGTAAGCTTTGTTTCGTGTAAATCACTTTTGCATGGCAAAAAGAAAAGCCTGCTGCGTGGTTTGCAGCAGGCTTAGGCGTTTGTAGGTTCTCGCAGGCGAGCACAGGCGTTCGCAGAATTTCGGTGCATTTTCCGGCGTAAGTTTGGCGTAAATTGGCGTAAGCTTCGGGGTAAAGCCCTCCTGTTTGCGCCTATTCACGACTGTATGGAGGGTTATAGAGACTTATTCAGTCCAAAGGCTTCATTGTCGGGAACAGGAGCACATCGCGGATGGAGGGGGAATCGGTGAGAAGCATCACCAGACGGTCAACGCCGAAGCCAAGACCACCCGTGGGCGGCAGGCCATACTCCAGCGCGGTGACGTAATCGTAATCCACCTGCGCGCGGGAGGCAGGGTCGAGCGCGAGCCGGTCGGCCACCTGCTTCTCGAAGCGTGCCTTCTGGTCGATGGGGTCGTTCAGCTCCGAGAAGGCGTTTCCAAACTCCGTGGCATTGATGAAATACTCGAAGCGCTCCGTGTACGCCGGGTCGTCGGGCTTGCGCTTGGCAAGCGGACTATTCTCGACGGGGTAATCATAGATAAAGGTGGGCTGAATCAGCTTCTGCTCAACAAAGGCATCGAAAAACTCCGCCAAAATCGCCCCCTTGGTGGGGATCTCGGGCAGCTCCACATGGTGCTCCTTAGCGGCGGCGACGGCGGCCTCGTCAGAATCGATGGCAGCAAAATCCACGCCGGAATACCGCTTCACGGCCTCCACCATGGTCATCCGCTCCCAATGGCTCAGGTCGATCTCGGTGCCCTGATAGCTTATCCGCAGAGTTCCGCAGACCTGCATCGCCACGGTCTTCATCATCTCCTCCACCAAATCCATCATGCCGTGATAGTCAGTATACGCCTGATACAGCTCGATGGAGGTGAATTCGGGGTTATGCGTCGGGTCCATGCCCTCGTTGCGGAAAATGCGGCCGACCTCATACACCCTGTCCATGCCGCCGACGACGAGCCGCTTGAGGTACAGCTCCGTTTCAATGCGCAGCACCATATCCATGTCGAGCGTATTATGGTGGGTATAGAACGGCCGCGCGGCGGCGCCGATCTCAAAGGGCGTGAGGATGGGCGTATCGACCTCCAAGAAGCCCTTGCTGTCGAGAAAATGCCGCAGCTGGCGCAGGATCTGGCTGCGCTTGACAAAGGTATCCTTGACCTCCGGGTTCACAATCAAATCCACATAGCGCTGGCGGTAGCGAATCTCCTTATCGGTCAGGCCGTGGAACTTCTCCGGCAGGGGCTGCAGCGCCTTGGCAAGCAGCACCACCTCGCTTACGCGAACGGACAGCTCCCCTGTTTTCGTGCGGAAAACCTCGCCCTTGCAGCCAATCACATCGCCGATATCGAGCTTCTTAAAGGCGGCGTAAGACTCGTCCCCCAGCGCGTCCCGCTTGACAAAAATCTGAATATCGCCCTGCAAATCCCGCAGGTGGGCGAAGCTGGCCTTGCCCATGACCCGCTTGGACATCATACGCCCGGCCAGCGTGACGACGCAGCCGGAATTTTCCTCCGCCGCCAAACCCGCAAACCGCTCGCGCAGCTCGCCGGAATAGCTATCCTGCGGATATTTGGTGATCTGGAAGGGGTCGCGCCCGGCCGCGCGCAGCTCGGCAAGCTTATCGTGGCGCACCTGCACCTGATCGGACAGAGGCGCTTCCCCCTGCGGTACAAGCTTTGCCATCGCTCACCCCTCGCGCGTGACAGAAATCACGCGCATCTGGTAGGAGCCGGAGGGCGCATTGACGAGGAAATTATCGCCCTCGCCCTTGCCGACGATTGCACGGCCAAATGGCGAATCCTCCGAGAGCTTGTGCTGCATGGGGTTGGCCTCCTGCGAGCCGGTGATGCGGTAGGTGGTCTGCACGCCCTTCTCGTCCTCTACTACAACGGTGCAGCCGAGGCCAACGGTGCCATTGGTGGCATGGTCATCCTCAATCACTACCGCATGGCCAAGGATTTCCTCAATCTCGGCGATACGGCCATAGAGCTTGGCCTGCTCATTCTTGGCGGCGTCGTATTCCGAGTTCTCGGACAGGTCGCCATAGGAGCGCGCCTCGGCAATCATCGCGGCGATCTCGCGCTCGCGGGTGGTTTTGAGATAATTGAGCTCCTTCTCCAGATCCTGCAGGCGCAGCGCGGTAATTTTATATTCCTTCGCCATAATAGAACCTTCCTTTCAAGGCAAATGTTTCTGTTCGCAGCATATTATAAGGGATTTTCACCCATTCGTCAAGGATATTTTTGCCGCATACGCGGCCGTTGGGCAGGATTGACAAACCGGGGGATCGTGGTGTACAATATGGAAAAAGGAGGCGAGGGAAATGGAAGCGTCGGTATACGCCCGCCTGCCGGGGGCCATCCTGCCGTGGTACCACGCCAATTGCCGCGCGCTGCCCTGGCGCGCCGACCGGGAGCCATACCACGTTTGGCTATCGGAGGTGATGCTGCAGCAGACCCGCGCCGAGGCGGTGAAGGGCTACTACAGCCGCTTCCTTGCCGCGCTGCCGGACATCCCCGCGCTCGCGCGCTGCGACGACGGCGCGCTGATGAAGCTCTGGGAGGGGCTGGGCTACTACAGCCGCGCGCGCAACCTCAAGAAGGCCGCCGCCATAATCATGGAGCGCCACGGCGGAAAATTCCCCGAAACCTACCGGGAAATCCTCGCCCTGCCGGGCGTGGGGGAATACACGGCAGGGGCGATTGGCTCCATCTGCTTCGCGCTGCCCACCCCGGCGGTGGACGGCAACGTGCTGCGCGTATGCACCCGCCTGTGCGCGGACGGCAGTCCCATCGACACCCCGGAATGCAAAGCGCGGATCCGCGAGGCGCTCGCGCAGGTTTACCCGCCCGAGGCGGGCGACTTCACGCAGGGGCTGATGGAGCTGGGCGAAACCATCTGCCTGCCAAACGCCGCGACGAAATGCGAAAGCTGCCCCTGCCGGGATTTCTGCCGGGCGCGCGCGCAGGGGAATCCGCTCGACTACCCGGTGAAATCGCCCAAACGGGCGCGCGCGGTGGAGGAAAAGACGGTGTTCATCCTCTCGTGCGGCGAGCTTTTCGCCCTCGAGCGGCGCCCGGAAACGGGGCTGCTGGCGGCGCTCTGGCAATTCCCGAACGTGCCCGGCACTCTCAGCGCGCCGGAGGCGATAAAGCTTCTAGCCGCACGCGGGCTGCACCCTCGCGAAATCTACAAGACCGTGGAGCGGCGGCACATTTTCACCCACCTCACTTGGCAAATGCGCGGCATATACGCCGAGCTTGCCTCGCCCGGCGGCGGGTACACCTGGCTGCACGCGGAGCAAATCCGGCGCGAGGTCGCGCTGCCGACGGCATTCCGCCAATTTTGGGAGGAAAATGGCGATGTTTGACTACCATATGCACTCCACCGTATCCTGCGACGGAAAATCCTCCGCGCTGGAGATGGCGCTGGCGGCGAAGCGCGCCGGCCTGCGCGAGATCTGCTTCACCGACCACATCGACCACGAGGTGGAGGGGCTGGACGAGCGCTGGGTATTCTCTCTGGCCGACTACGCCCGCGCCTACGACGCGCTGGAAATTCCCGGCCTGAAAATCCGCCGGGGCATGGAATTCGGCATCTCGGAGCACAACGCCGAGCAGCTGCGCGCCGATTCCGTGGCGCGGGAATACGACTTCATCATCGGCTCGGTGCATTGCGTGCAGGGGCTGGACGTATACTGGCCGGAATTCTGGGCGGGGCGGCGCGTAGAGGAGGTCTACCGCAGCTACCTCGAGCAGACGCTGCGCGCCGTGCGCGCGCAGGACGGATTCGACGTGCTGGGGCATCTGACCTATATCTGCAAATGCACCGGCAACCCCACCAAGGCGCCGCTGCTCTACCGCGAGCACCGCGAAATCGTGGACGAAATTCTGAGAACCCTTGCCTGCAAGGGCATCGGGCTGGAAATCAACACCTCCGGCATCGGGAAATGCGGCTTCTACCTGCCCACGGCCGACTACCTGCGGCGGTTCCGGGAGCTTGGCGGTGAAATTGTTACCGTCGGCTCGGACGCGCACCACGCCTCCCGCGTCGGCGAATACACGCGCGAGGCGGCGGCGCTGGCGCTGGAGATTTTTGGCCATGTATGCACCTTTTCCGCCCGCAAGCCGATTTTCCACCGGCGCTTGCAGGAGGCGCTTTAGAGAAGCTCGGGGCAAATCGTCCGCGGCGTTTGGCCGCTGGGAAAACGGAGGAAAACGCATGAAAATCTACAATAAGCTTGTGCGCGACGGCATTCCCGCCATCATCCGCCGCAGCGGGCAGGTGCCCCGCACGCGGCTGCTGGAGGACGAGCCGTACCGCGCCTGTCTGGACGAGAAGCTGCGCGAGGAAACGGCGGAGTATCTCGAAAGCCACAGCCTTGAGGAGCTGGCGGACATTCTGGAGGTCGTGCGCGCCGAATGCGCCGCCCACGGCTGGACGCCGGAGCAGCTCGAGGCTGCGCGGCAGGAGAAGGCGGCCGCGCGCGGCGGCTTCGAGGGGCGCATCTTCCTGGAAGCCGTGGATGACGCGCCCGCGGGCGAGAGCATTCTCGCGCGCATCCATCGCATACAAAACGGCAGCAGGGGATAGCCTCCCCTGCTGCTTTCTTTGTTTTAAAGTGAAGAAATCGGCAGCGGCGTCCTGCCGATGAATCCCAGGCTGTCCTAAGCCTGCCCGGCGTGGAGGTACTTGCGGTCCCAGTCGTCGTCAAACAGGCCGCTCCCGATGCCCATTGTGCAGCCGGTGCGGCAGTCCCGCGCCAGCTCACGCAGGGCAGCCGCCGGCTCTAAGCAGCCGAGATAGAAATCCGGCAGCGCCTCCTCCCCGAGCCGCGCGCCCAGGATCGCGCCCGTGACCGCGCCGACGGCGCAGCTGCGCCCAGAGTGGTTGACCGACGTAATCATGGCGGTATCGAAATCACCGCCGCAGGTCTCGACTGCATAGACCGCCCCGGCCAGCGCCTCCGCGGCCGTAGCGCAGCCAAGACTGCACATTGCCTCGCGGCTGTTGCGCCCGGAGGCCGCCATCGTCTGCGCGAGCTGGATTGGCTCCCAGAGGCGGTGCGCCTGCCCCGCGAGCGAGCCGAATATGGCCGGAAGCGTTCCGCGCGCCTCGTCGATCAGCTCGTGCAGCGGGGCGTCGGTTTCCAGCACCCCGGCATAGAGGCGGCAGAGCAGCCCCGCCGCAAGCCAGCTCTCCGGCCGGCCGTGCGTCATGGCGGCGCACTCGGCGGCAAAGCGGTCGCGCGCGGGCGCATCCAGCCCCAGCTTCGGCGCGAGGATGGCGATTGCCAGCGCCTCGGTGAGCACGCTGGGCTTCGCCGAGCGGTAGGCGGGCGAATCAAGCGTGCCGAGCGTTTCGCGGCTCAGCGCGTCGAGAATGCCGGTATCCATGCAGAAGCGGCGCTTCAGCTCCGGCACACGGGAGAGCCAACAGATGTCGCGCGCCGGGGCGGAATACTGCTGCGAGCGCGCCCACTCGCGCAGCGAGGCGCTGACATAGCGTGCCAGCGGCGCGGCGCGGCCACGCAGGCGCCTGTGGGTCTCGGCAACGAGCAGGCCGTTGGCGGTGAAGGCGAAAATCTGGGTATAGGAGGTCACGTCGGCATAGCCGTTGGCGAGGTCATAGCCGAGCAGGCCATCCGGCCCATAGGTTTCGCAGATCTCCTCTATGCTCTGCGCATCGACGGTGTGCCCCATCGCATCGCCAACCGCAAGCCCCAGCACCGCGCCGGGAATCCGGGAGTTTTTCATAAGCCAAGCGTACCTCCTATCCATAAAATCCATCGTGCGTGATGGTGTATTTAGTTTACATAATATCTCCGATAACGCCATCCTTGTAGAAATCCCGAACCCGCACGGGGCGGAGCTCGTTATGCAGCCCCTCGCCGCGCGCATAGCATCTGACGTAATTCGGCGCGTGGCCGGTGAAAAACTCGCCCTCCCGCTCCTCAAACAGCACCTGCTGCACCGTGCCGAGGAGCGTGCGGCGGTACGCCTCGCTCATGTGCTGTGCGACCGCAATGGCCTGCCGCGAGCGCGCCTCCTTCACGGCGTTGCCGAGCTGACCGGGCAGCCGATCCGCCGGTGTGCCCGGGCGGCGCGAATAGGGGAAAACGTGCATCGCCGAGAAGCCGCACCTTTGCACGAAGGCAAGACTCTCGGCAAATTCCTCCTCGCTCTCGCCGGGGAAGGCGACGATCCAATCCGTCGTGACGGCGCAGCCGGGGAAACGCTCGCGCAGCAGCGTCACGCTGCACAGAAACCGGGCCGTATCATAGCGCCGCCCCATGCGGCGCAGCACCGCATCACAGCCGGACTGCATGGAGAGGTGAAACTGCGGGCATAAATTGGGAAATTCTGCAATTTTTTCGCAAAATTCCGGTGTAATCACGCGCGGCTCCAGGCTGCCAAGGCGAATCCGAAGCGCGGGCACGGCGCGGCAAACCGCCGCAATCAGCTCGCCGATTTCGGGCTTACCGGGCAAATCCGCGCCCCATGAGGCAATCTCGATACCGGTGAGCACGATCTCGCGGTAGCCCTGCTGCGCCAGCTCCCGCGCCTGCCGCACGGCAAGGTCGAGCGGCGCGGAGCGGACAGGGCCGCGCGTATAGGGAATAATGCAGTAGGTGCAGAAATTGACGCAGCCATCCTGCACCTTGAGCATCGCGCGGGTGCGCGAGCCGAGGGCGCCGGCGGGCAGCCGCTCAAACTCGCGGCGGCGCAGGGCGCAATCGAGCGGGCTTTCCGCCTCCCGCCCCTGCGCGGCGGCAAGCAGCGCGGTAACGAAGGCCTCCCGCCTGCCGCTGCCGCCCACCACATCCGCGCCGAGGGCGCGCACCTCCTGCGCGGCTCGCTGGCTATAGCAGCCGCAAACCGCCAGCACCGCGGCGGGCTGCTCGGCGCGGCAGCGGCGAATGACGGCGCGTGCCTTCTTATCGGCTACGGCCGTGACCGAGCAGGTGTTGACCACGATGCCGTCGCAGGGCTCGCCGAAGGGCACAACCTCGTGCCCCGCCGCGGCAAGGAGCTGCTCCATCGCCTGCGTTTCGTACTGGTTGGTCTTGCAGCCGAGGGTATAGAAGCTGAATTTCATGTCACTTTCACCAATTTTTTTAAGAATAACTTGTGAAGATTATCCAAACCGCCTATTGAAAATTCCTGAATATCGGAGTATAATATCGTCATAAATTCCGGTGGGGTGTCGTATGCGAGAGTTTGAGATAAGGATACGGTCTTTCCAAGATGTGCAGGATTTTGTCTCTGTCGCATCCGTTCAGCCGTTCCGCATTATCGTAAGCAGCAGCCGGGAAATCGTAAACGCGAAGAGCTTTATCGGCATGGCCAGCCTGGACTATTCGCAGCCCATCATGGTGCGCTGCGACTGCACCACCGAGCAGCTGGAGGATTTCCGCCAGCAGGCAGAGCGATTCCTCGCGTAGCAGCGGCGCTTTTTGCCCCACAAATTGAACATCGGCTCTTAGAGCATCGTCCTGGGAATACTCGGGGCGATTTTTTTGCCCTTTTTTCGGGAAGCTCCGCGCTCCCGCCGCCCGCGCAAGCGCCCCATCCCGGCAGGGCTTTCGCCCGCCGGGATGGTCAATTTTCGGGATTGCGCAGCCGCTCGTCAGGTATTTTGCAGCTGCTCGCGGTCGAATTGCAGCGTGTAGAGCGAGTAGTAGCGCCCGCGCTTACGCAGCAGCTCCTGATGTGTGCCCTGCTCCAGGATCTCGCCGTGCGCCAGCACAAGGATATTATCGCTGTGCTGGATGGTGGAGAGCCGGTGCGCCACAACGAGCATCGTGCCGATATTCTTCATCTTCTCGAGCGAATTCTGAATCAGCACCTCGGTTTCGGTGTCGATATTGGCGGTCGCCTCGTCGAGAATCATCACGCTCGGGCGGTGCAGGATCGTGCGCGCGAAGCTAAGCAGCTGCCGCTGCCCGGCCGAGAAGTTATTGCCCCGCTCGCGCACGACCTCGTCGAGCCCGCCGTCGAGCTTATTGATGAAGGAGTCGGCGTTAACGTAGCGGCACGATCGCATGACATCCTCATCCGTGAAGCTCTCCTCGCGCAGCACCAAGTTGCTGCGGATATCGCCGGAGAAGAGGAATACATCCTGCAGCATCTGCCCGAAGTGGGAGCGCAGGCAGGCGAGCTTGATCCTGCGAATGGGCACGCCGTCAATCAGGATTTCGCCCTTCTGAATGTCGTAATTGCGGCAAATCAGCGACAAAATCGTGGATTTTCCGGAGCCTGTCGCGCCCACGAAGGCCACCGTCTGCTTAGGCAGGATGTGGAACGACACGCCCTTGAGCACCCATTCGCCGGGCTTATAGGCGAACCACACATCGCGGAACTCGATCTCGCCGCGGATTTCCGGCAGGTCGATGGCATCGGCGGCATCCACAATATCCGGCTGCATATCCATAATGGTGAAGATTTTCTCCGCCGAGGCGAAGCTCTGTTCAAGCATATCGAACTGCTCCGCCAGCGCCTGAATGGGATTGAAGAACTTGGAGATGTACATATAGAACGCGACCATGATGGAGCTGTCAATCACCTGGCCGAGGAACTGGGTATCCTGAATATAGCCCTTGCAGCCGATATAGAACAGGAAGAGGTTGGAGGTGACATAGAGCATATACACCATCGGCCGGAACACGCCGAAAACATACATCCGGTTGATTTTCGCCTTGGCAAAGGCATGGCTCTTGGTCAGGAACTCATCCATCTTCCGCTCCTCCTGGTTGAAATCCTGGGTGATTTTCATGCCGGAGAGGTTCTCGCTCAGGAAGGTATTCACATCCGTGCGCGTATTGTTGACCACGCGGTGGACATAGCGGGAGAATTTCTGGAAAATCAGGGTAAACAGCACGAGGAAGGGCACGAAGCACAGCACCATCAGCGTGAGCGCGTAGTTGAGAGCGAGCATCGCCACGAGCACGCCGATAATCACCATCGTATTCTTCACGAGCGTCACGAGAATGTTTGTAAACAGGTAGCTGATGGCATTGGGGTCATTGGTCACGCGCGTGACCAGCTTGCCCACGGGGATCTCGCTGAGCTGCGCGTGGGACAGGCGCTCGATATTCGTGAAGGTATCCATACGAATCTGCGAGATGATTTTCTGCCCGACCTTTTGCAGAATCATGGTCTCAAAATAGGTGCAGATCAGGCTCACCACCAGAATCGAGGCGTACAGCGCGACCATGCGGAAAAGCTGCGACAGCTCGAAATCGGCCTTGATGATATTCTGGATGTCAGCAATCAGCAGCGGCGAGAGCACGTCATAGGCAATCGAGATGACCACGATGACGAAAATCACGATAAATTCCCTGGTATAGGGCTTAGCGTAGCCGAGCAGGCGGCGGATAATCTCCGAATCCGTCATCTTGCGCTCCTTCTCGTCTACGCTGTTCAGCTTCGCGCGCATGGCCAGATAGGCGATGCAAATCAGCAGCGTAATGAAGCCAATCACGCCGCCGACAATCAAAAGCGGGGTATACTCATGCATTTTGGGTCGCTCCTTCCTCCTCAAGCCTTTGCAGGTCTACCATCTTGCGGTAGGCGGGGTTCGTGCGGCACAGCTCGGCGTGCGGGCCAAAGCCAGCGATGCGCCCCTCGTCCATAAACAGCACCTTATCGAGCTTCTCGACGGTGGAGATCCGGTGCGCGATCAGGATGGTGGTCTTGCCCGCGCGGGACTGGCTCAGGTTGTCGAGGATCGTCTGCTCGGTGCTGGCGTCAACGGCGGAAACAGAATCGTCCAGGATCAGGATAGGCGCATCCCGCAGCAGGGCACGCGCAATCGAAATGCGCTGCTTCTGCCCGCCGGACACGGTAACGCCGCGCTCGCCAAGCATGGTATCATAGCCCTTGCGGAAGCCGGAAATGTCATCGTCCACATCCGAAAGCCGCGCCGCGCGGATGACCGCGTCAAGCGTCTGCCCCTTGATGCCGAAGGAAATATTGTTGCCAATCGTATCGGAGAACAGGAAGTTATCCTGCGGCACATAGGCGCAGGCCGCGCGCACAGAGCGGATGGAGAGCGTATTGACATCCTGCCCGTCGAGGAAGAGGGTCCCGTCGGGCACATTGTAGGTGCGCAGGATCAGGTCGACCAGCGTGGTCTTGCCGCAGCCGGTCTTACCCACGAGGCCGATGCTCTCGCCCGGCGCGATTCGGAAGGAAATATCCTCTAAGCAGTCATATTCGCCGTCGGGATAGCGGAAGGTCAGGTTGCGGAATTCAATGCCGCCGCGGGCATCCTTCAGCTCGCGCACGCCCTCGCGGTCCTTCACCGCGACTTCGGCATCGAGCAGCTCGGAAACCCGCTTCAGGGAGGCCTTGCCGCGCGAATGCATATCAATCAGCTCAGAAACCGCCATGATGGGCCAGATAACCGAGTTGAAATAGCCGATAAACTCCATCAGCTGCCCGGCATTGAAGGAGCCGCGGTAGACGAGATAGCCGCCGTAGCCGAGAATGACGCACACCACGCTCTCGACAAAGGCGGTCACGAGGATGCGGAACAGCACGCTGATTTTGGTAACGTCGATATTGGCCTCCTCGTTGACACGGTTGAGCTTTTCAAACGCCCACAGCTCCTTGCCCTCCTTGACGAAGGCCTTGATGACCGAGATGCCGGAAAAGCTCTCCTGCGAGAAATCCGAGAGCTTGGAGAAGCATTCCTGCCGATAGTCCCATTTTTTCGTCATGTAGCGGCCGACGACGGTCGCAGAGGCGAGCAGGAGCAGCATAGGAATCATGCTGAACACCGTCAGCAGGGCATCCATCCTCCACATTTTCCAAATTGCGAGCGTGCCGAGCATCAGCGCGTCAAAGAACTGCATAAAGCCCCAGCCGAAGCACTCCTGCAAGGTATCGAGGTCGTTGGTAAAGAGGCTCATGAGGTTGCCGACCTTGTTTACCTGATAGTATTCCTGGCTGAGCTTCTCGGCGTGGGCGAACATGCGATTGCGCAGGTCCTCCTCCATCCATGCGGCGGAGCCGAAAATCGCCACACGCCACACAAAGCGGCCCACGACGATGGCAAGGATGATGCCCACCATCGGCATACAAATCCGGTCGAGCAGGAAATCCATGTCGAAGGCCAGCTCCACGCCGTCCACGGTAACGACGCCGTTATTCATGCCGTTAATCACAAGCTGGTAGAGGTTCGGCACCTCAAGCTGAAGGTAGTCCACGGTGAACAGCGCGGCCAGGCCGACGAGCAGCCACAGCGCGTAGCGCCGGTAATACCGGTTGATGTGCTTTCCGAAAATCATAGCGTCCCTTTCTGAATTTGAAACATAAATTTTGCATGGGAACCCGGCCACGCGCAGCAAAAGCGGGGATCTTCCCCCTCCGGCGCGGCCTCCCATGCCGGTTTTTGCCATTATATCACAAAGTGCGCATTTTTACAATGCCTATTTTTCGCCGCCCCGGGGTACGATTTTCAGGCAAAATTCACATAAGCGCCGCCAATTTATAAATTTTTTCCAATTCTCCCTTGTTTGCCGCGCGCAAATGTGCTATACTTATCAGCAGCAGGTCCCTGCCCAAATGAAAGGAGATTTCCATGGGAGTATTGACGAAGCTGTTCGGCACCCGCTCGCAGCGCGAGCTGAAAAAAATCCAGCCGACGGTAGATAAAATCCTCGCGATGGAGGACGAATATAAGCGCCTGAGCGACGACGCGCTGCGCGCCAAGACCGACGAATTCAAGTCCCGCTATGCCGCGGGCGAAACGCTTGACGCGCTGCTGCCCGAGGCCTATGCCGCCATCCGCGAGGCGGCCGACCGGGTGCTGGGAATGCGCCCCTACCCCGTACAGATTATCGGCGGCATCGTGCTGCACCAGGGGCGGATTGCCGAGATGAAGACCGGCGAGGGCAAGACCCTCGTGGCCATCTTCCCGTGCTACCTCAACGCCCTCACGGGGCGCGGGGTGCACCTCGTAACCGTGAACGATTACCTTGCCAAGTACCAGTCCGAGTGGATGGGCAAGGTCTACCGCTTCATGGGGCTGAGCATCGGCCTCGTGATTCCGGGCATGAAGCCCGAGCAGCGCCGCGCCAGCTACGCCGCCGACATCACCTACTGCACCAATAACGAGCTGGGCTTCGATTACCTGCGCGACAACATGGCCATCTACAAGCAGGAGCTTGTCCAGCGCGGCCACGCCTTCGCCATTGTGGACGAGGTCGACTCCATCCTCATCGACGAGGCGCGCACCCCGCTGATTATCTCCGGCAAGGGTGAGGATTCGAGCAAGCTCTACGGAATGGCGGACTACTTCGTTTCGACCCTGCGAAAGCAGGTCTTTGCCAAAACCGAGGACAAGGAGGTACACGACAACCTCGACTGCGACTACTTCGTGGATGAGAAATCCCGCACCGTTTCGCTCACCGCCTCGGGCATCGCCAAGGCCGAGAAGTATTTCGGCATTGAGAACCTCGCCGACGAGGAGAATACCACCCTCTCGCACCACATTAACCAGGCCATGAAGGCGCGCGGGCTGATGAAAAAGGACATCGATTATGTCGTCAAGGACGGGCAAATCATCATCGTCGACGAATTCACCGGCCGCCTGATGTACGGCCGGCGCTACAACGAGGGGCTGCACCAGGCCATCGAAGCCAAGGAGGGCGTGGCCGTCGCCGGAGAGAGCAAGACGCTCGCGACCATCACCTTCCAGAATTTCTTCCGCCTGTACGACAAGCTCTCCGGCATGACCGGCACGGCTCTGACTGAGGCGGAGGAATTCGGCACCATCTATGGGCTGGACGTGGTAGAGATCCCGACCAATAAGCCCGTGATCCGCGTCGACCACCCGGATGTGGTCTATAAGACCGAGCAGGGCAAATTCCGTGCCATCATCCGGCAGGTGGTCGAATGCCACGAGAAGGGGCAGCCCGTGCTCGTCGGCACGATTTCGATTGAAAAGAGCGAGGTGCTGAGCAAGCTGCTCAAGCGCGAGGGCATCGCGCACAACGTGCTCAACGCCAAGTTCCACGAGCAGGAGGCGCAGATCGTCGCCCAGGCCGGTCAATTCGGTGCGGTAACCATCGCCACAAACATGGCCGGCCGCGGCACCGACATCATGCTGGGCGGCAACGCCGAATTTCTGGCGAAAAACGCCCTGAGAAATTCCGATTTGCCCGAGGAGCTGCTCGCCGAGGCCGATTCCTACGCCGAAACCGAGGACGCCGAGGTGCTCGCCGTGCGGGAGCGCTACCAGCAGCTTCTGGCACAGTTTCGGCAGCAGATTGCCGGCGAGGCGGACAAAGTCCGCGCTGCGGGCGGGCTATTCATCATCGGCACCGAGCGGCACGAATCCCGCCGGATCGACAACCAGCTGCGCGGCCGCGCCGGCCGGCAGGGCGACCCCGGCGAAAGCCGCTTCTATCTGAGCCTGCAGGACGATTTGCTGCGCCTGTTCGCCTCCGACCGCGTCGAGCGGATGATGGAGACCCTCGGGCTGGACGAGGATACGCCCATCGACGCGAAAATTCTCTCCGGCGCGGTGGAAAACGCGCAGAAGAGCGTGGAAAGCCGCAACTTCCGCTCGCGCAAGAACGTGATTGAATACGACGACGTGATGAACACCCAGCGCGAGGTCATCTACTCCCAGCGCCAGAAGGTGCTCGACGGCGAGGATCTGAAATCCAGCATTCTCTCCATGCTCCGCGAGGTGGTGGACTCCGCTGTGGCGGACGCAACGCTCGGCGCTCCTCCCACCGAGGAGAGTATGCACGCGCTCGCCGCCGCCATCGGCTACTGCCTGCCGGCGAAGCTCGAATGGAACCCACAGATGCGCGCGTCGGATCTGGCGGACGCTGTCTATGCTGCCGCGCTCGAGAAATACGCCCAGAAGGAGGCGGAATTCGGCGAGCGTGCGCGTGAGGTCGAGCGCGTGGTGATGCTGCGCGTGGTGGACGAATACTGGATGGACAATATCGACGCGATGGAGGACCTGCGACAGGGCATCGGCCTGCGCGCCTACGGGCAGCACGACCCCGTGGAGGCCTACAAGAACGAGGGCTACGAGATGTTCCAGGCGATGATCACCGCCATCCGCGAGGAAACCGTGAAGCGGATGTTCCTCGTGCACCTGCGCCCGGCGGAGGAGATCAAGCGCCGCAAGGTCGCCAAGGAGACCGGCGCCATCGGCACGCCCGAGAGCGTCGTGAAGAAGCAGCCCGTTCGCAGCGCTTCGAAAAAGATTGGGCCGAACGACCCCTGCCCCTGTGGCAGCGGGAAGAAATACAAAAAGTGCTGTATGCAAAAAGACAAAACCGCCGGAATGTGAGGTGCGCCGCATGAAAACCCTGAAAATCGGCGCGCTGGAATACACCGCAGCAGAGGGGATCGGCGCTATTCACGCCTTCACCACCCGCCTCGGCGGGGTGAGCGAGGGGGTCTACGAATCGCTGAATCTGCGCGCGCACCGGGGCGATTGCGACGAAAATGTTCGCAGAAACTATGAAATTCTCGCCACCGCCCTCGGCTTTTCGCTGCCGGGGCTGATTGCGACCCATCAGGTGCATTCCGACACCGTCCGCGTGGTTTCGCGCGCCGACATGCAGCCCCTCCTGTCTACATGGCCGGACTGCGACGCGCTGATTACCGCCACGCCGGGGCTGACGCTCGCAATCTTCACCGCCGACTGCACGCCCGTGCTGCTGTGGGATGCGCACAGCGGCGCCGTCGGCGCGGCGCACGCGGGCTGGCGCGGTACGGCGCTGGACATCGCGGGGAAAACCGCCCGCGCCATGTGCCGCGAGCTGGGCTGCAAGCCGGGCGACCTGCACGCCGCCATCGGGCCGAACATCGGTCAATGCCACTTCGAGGTCGGCGCGGAGGTTCCGCGCGCGATGCGGCAGGCCTATGGCGAGGCGGCGGAGGCAGCTATTCGCCCGCAGGGTGATAAGTTTTATGTAAACCTAAAGGCGCTCAACGCGCTCTCCCTGCGCCGCGCCGGGGTAGAGAACATCGAGATTTCGAGCGAATGCACCGCCTGCAGCAGCGCGCGCTACTGGTCGCACCGCCTTACCGGGGATGCGCGCGGCTCGCAGGGCGCGCTGATTACCTGCGGCGTGGGGCGGCAGGAGGGACTATGAAAAAAGCAATCCTTATTCTGCTCTGCGCGGCGCTGTGCGCCGGGAGCATCTGCGGCTGCGCAGTGTCTGACAGCGGCGCTTACGTCGCCACCGGCGACGCGCTGGAGGGCGCCACCTCCGCCACCTCCGCCACCACGGCGGACGAGAGTGACAGCGCCGCCCAGAGCATCAGCATGTGCTACTATGCCGACGCAGGCTTCAACCCCTACACCTGCACCAACTTCACCAACCGCGCGCTCTTTTCCTTCCTCTACCAGAGCCTGTTCAACGTGGACGCGGACTATAATGTTACCCCCATCCTGTGCAACGCCTACAGCGTTTCCTCCGATATGAAAACCTACACCTTGGAGATTGCCCCGGCGCGGTTTTCGGACGGGACGCTCCTGACCGTGGAGGATGTGATGGCCAGCCTTGAGGCGGCCGAGGCGGGCAGCTACTACAGCGGCCGCTTCCTGCACGTCAGCTCCATCACCCAGGAGGGCAGCCGCATCGTCATCAAGCTCGACACCCCGATGGAGAATCTGCCGCTGCTATTGGACATCCCCATCGTCAAGGCCAGCGAGGTGGATTCCGACCAGCCGCTTGGCACCGGCCCCTACCAGCTGGAATCGTCCATCAGCGGCCTGCAGCTTCGCCGGCAGAGCGCGTGGTGGTGCAGCGCCGACCTGCCCATTTCCGCCACCTATATCCCCTTGGTCGCGGCGGAATCGGCGAGCTACATCCGCGACCAATTTGAATTTGCGGATGTCAATTTGGTATGCACCGACCCCGGCTCGGACACCTATGCCGATTACCGCTGCGACTACGAGATTTGGGACTGCGAGACCGGGCTGTTCCTCTACCTCGTGGTCAGCGCCAACTGCGAGGCGCTCGCCGACGATGAGGTGCGCCAATGCCTGACCTACGCCATCGACCGCGATTCCCTGTGCGAAACCTACTACCACGGCTTTGCCCGCAGCGCGACGCTGCCGGCCTCGCCGCAATCGCCCTACTACAGCGAAACGCTGGCCGCGCGCTACAGCTATGACCCGACGCGCCTGTCCGAAATCCTGTGGGACAAAAACCTTTACGGCGCGGAGGTGACGCTGCTGCTCAATTCCGACGACTCCCTGCGTCTGCGCGCCGGGCGCGCCATCGCCGATATGCTCGAGGAGTGCGGGCTGGAGGTAACGCTGTTGGAGCTGGGCACGACGGACTACATCGCGCGGCTGCGCTCGGGCGACTACGACCTGTACCTCGGGCAGACAAAGCTCTCGCCCAACATGGACCTGACCGCCTTCTTCAAAACAAACGGCTCGCTCAGCTACGGCAGCCTGTCCGACTCCGCCATCTACGCCATGGCGCTGGAGGCGCTGACAAACTCCGGCAACTATTACAATCTGCACGAAATGGTCATGGAGGATGCGCAGCTGATTCCCATTCTCTTCCGCAGCTACGCAGTCTACGCCGAGCGCGGCCTGATTACCGGCCTCAACCCCTCGCGCGACAACCTGCTATACTACAATCTCGGCATCTCGCTGGAGGACATTTTGACCGATTTCACGCAGGAGGCCACGCAGGGCGAGGAATGAAATATGTAGAGCGCCCCGTATTGGGGCGCTCTTCGCGTGTATCAGCAGCCGCAGCCGTTGCCGCAGCCGTTGCCGCAGCCGTTGGTGTAGGCGGTGGTGCCGCAGCCGTTGCCGCAGCCGCAGCACAGCAGCAGGACGAGGATGATAATCCACCAGGCGTTTCCGCAGTTACCATTGCACATAATCTTTGACCTCCATTTCCATTTTGCGGCATCAAAGCCGCTCATTCCAGCTTATTCTCCCCGCCAAAATCGGTGCATACTTTTTTCGGCGCGCGCATAGAATTTCTCAGCCTCATCTTTGAGGGGAGGGAAATGGTTGGACGAGCAAAATTTGCCGCCCCATGTGCTGAGCCTCTCCGAGCGGCGTCGGCTCACCATGACGGGCGTGGCCGAGGTCGTGAGCTTCGACGAGCAGCTGGTCGTGCTGCGCACCGCGCTCGGGGAGCTTGCCGTGCAGGGCGAGGGCTTGCAGCTGAGGAATCTCTCCGTATCCGGCGCGCAGGTGGAGGTGGAAGGCAAAATCAACGCCCTTAGCTACCAAGAGCCGCGGGAGAAAGGCGGGCTGCTGCGCCGCCTGTTCGGGTGACCCCGGCGGCCGCGCTGCGCGTCCTCGGCTGGGCGGCCGGGCTGGGGGCGGCGCTCGGCGCGGTTTACGGCCTGCTGCGCCCCCTGCGGGGCAAATGCGCCGCGCTTGCGGACGCGGTTTTCGTGCTGGCCTTCGGCTGGGCGTGGCTGGTTCTCGGCTTTGGCATCTGCGCGGGCGACCTGCGGCTGGCGCCGGTGGCGGCGATGGCGCTGGCCTGCCTCGCCTTCGACCGCACGGTGGGAAGGCTGCTGCTGCCGGTTTTTTCCACGCTCTGGCGGCCGATTTTCTTCCTGCTGGGGCTCCCATGTCGACTTTTGCAAAAAACTTTACAGAAATTTTACAAATTTATGAAAAAAGTATTTGCATCTTTGAAAAAATCGGGTACAATGTTAGGTGACAGATTTTACGCAGGAGGGGCGCCGCATGGCAGAAAGCAGCAATAAACCGCGGATTCGCTTCCGCGTCCGCCGCGGCAGCCGACTGGTGCGTGCCGTGCTGATTGCGGCAGTCAGCCTGTCCGTGGTGGCCATCGTTGTGCTCAGCATTTCGCTGCGCGCCGCGCTGCGCGAGCAGGCGGATCTGCGTCAGCAGGCAGCCGACCTTGAGGAGGAGAACAGCCGCCTCGAGGAGAAAATCGACGCGCTCGGCTCCGTGGACGGGGTCGCGCAGATCGCACAGGACGAATTGGGACTGGTGGATCCGGACACCATCATCATCGAAACATCCGGGGATTAGCATTTGGAGGAAGCAGAGCAGTTTATGGAGTTCACCGTCGGCACGATTTTAGAGGGGAAAGTTAAATCCATTACCAATTTCGGCGCGTTTATCAGCCTGCCGGAAAATCGCACGGGCATGGTACATATCTCCGAGGTAGCGAACACCTACGTCAGCGACATTCACCAGCACCTGTCCGAGGGGCAGGATGTCAAGGTCGTGATTATCGGCACAGACAACGGGAAAATCAACCTGTCCATCAAGCGTCTGGAGCCGCGCCCCGCGCGCGACAGCGGCGCGCACTCCGGCGGCCGCGGCGCCCAGAGCCGCGACGGCCACCGTCAGCCCGGCCGGGAGAATCGCCCGCCGCGGCAGGCCCCCACGCCCCCGCCGGCGCCCAAATCGGCCGACCAGGCCTTCGAGGAGAAGCTCAAGGCCTTCATGACCGAGTCCGACAGCAAGATCTCCTCCTCCCGCCAGTACGCCGACCACCGCACCAAGAGCCGAAAGCGCTGATTTTCCCCGCGCGGGGCAAATTCTCGGCGGGCGCAGGAATTTTTGTCCATTTGTCAATGATGTGAGACCGAAAAAAAGGAAAGAGTTTGTTCATT
>JAJQFT010000078.1 GCA_021200975.1 Bacillota bacterium
CCTTTTTTTCGGTCTCACATCATTGACAAATGGACACAAATTTTCGCGCCCTTTCGCCGCCTTCCGGCATTTGACAAATGCACGGCGGTTTGCTATAATAGGGTGCTAATTTGGACACCACCTTTTTTCAAAGCGGAGGCAACATGGAAAGACCCTATCCCAAGCTGACAATCACCGAGAAGGGCGAGCGCGCCCTGCGCGCCGGGCACCCGTGGGTATACGGCGCGGAGGTGACCGCCGTCGCCGGGCAGCCGGAAAACGGCGGCATCGTCGACGTATATTCCCAGAAGGAGCGCTGGCTCGGCGCGGGCTTCTACAACGACCGCTCCAAAATCCGGGTGCGCATTCTCTCGGGCAACACCAACGACCGCTTCGACCGTTCCTATTGGCAGCGCAAGCTGCGCTGGGCGGTGGAATACCGCCGGACGGTGATGGGCGCGGATTTTTCCGCCTGCCGCCTGATTTTCGGCGAGGCGGACGGCTTCCCGGGGCTGACGGTCGATCGCTTCGGGCCGGTGCTGGTCGCGCAGGTGCTGTGCCTCGGGACGGACAGGATAAAGGCCGACCTGTTTGCCGACCTCGTGCAGCTGCTGCGCGGGATGGGCGAGCACATCGACGTGCTCTATGAGCGCAGCGACTCCGCCCTCCGCGCGAAGGAGGGGCTGCCGGAGGTCACCGGCTTCTTCCTTGGCAGCGGGGACGGGCATACGGAAATCACTGAAAACGGCGTGATATACGACGTGGATTATATGCGAGGGCAGAAAACGGGCTTCTTCCTCGACCAGAAATACAACCGCGCGGCTGTGGCGCGGCTCGCCGCCGGGCGGACCGTGCTCGACTGCTTCACCCACACCGGCGCCTTCGGCCTAAACTGCGCCCGCGCCGGGGCAAAGCACGTCACGAGCGTGGACGTTTCGCACGCCGCGCTCGAGCAGGCGCAGGCCAACGCCCGCCGCAACGCCCTTACGCAGATAGACTTTGTATGCGCGGATGTATTCGAGCTGCTCACGCAGGCGGTGCGCGCGGGAAAATCGGACTATGACCTGATCATCCTCGACCCGCCCGCCTTCACCAAGAGCGGCGCGACCGTGAAAAACGCCGCCGCGGGCTACAAGGATTTGAACCTGCGCGCCATGCGCCTGCTCCCGCGCGGGGGCTACCTCGCGACCTGCTCCTGCTCGCACTTTATGACGACGCCGCTCTTCCGCCGGATGCTCGAAGATGCCGCGCACGACGCGCACGTCCAGCTGCGGCAGGTGGAGCAGCGGCAGCAAAGCCCCGACCACCCGATTCTATGGAACGTGCCCGAAACTGACTACCTGAAATTCTTCATTTTTCAGGTTGTCTAGCCCTTGCACATCGGCGCAAAATGCTTTATAATGATTTAGGAAAGGAAGCGCAGTCCCTTGGCTCGCAGAACCGGAAGCCTCACGCAGGGGCCTCTGCTGAAAAGAATTCTTCTATATACCATCCCCATCATCTGCACCGGCGTTTTGCAGCTGCTGTTTAACGCCGCCGACCTCGTGGTGGTGGGCAATCACGACGGCAGCGTTTCCGTCGGCGCCGTAGGCGCGACGACCGCGCTCATCAACCTGTTTGTCAATTTCTTTATCGGCCTGTCCGCCGGCACCGGCGTCATCGTGGCGCAGGGCATCGGCGCGGGCGACCGGGAGCAGGTGCGGCAAACCATCCACACCGCCATCCCCACGGCGGTGATCGGCGGCGCAATACTCACGATTGTGGGCGTGTGCTGCTCGCACGCGATGCTCGTATGGATGGATACGCCCGAGAACGTTCTCCCGCTCTCGACGCGGTATATGCAGATCTATTTCTGCGGCGTGATTGCCAACCTGCTCTACAACTACGGCGCGGCCATCCTGCGCGCGGCGGGGGACACCCGCTCGCCGCTGCTGTACCTGAGCTTCGCCGGGGTGCTGAACATCGGGCTGAATCTCGTGTTCGTCAACGTATGCAATCTCGGCGTGGCGGGAGTCGCGCTGGCCACAATCGTTTCGCAGGCCGTTTCCGCGGTGCTGGTGCTGCGCGCGCTGATGCGGCGCGACGACGACTGCCGCTTAGAGCTTCGCAGCCTTGGCATCCACGGCCGCACGCTGTGGAAAATCATCCGGCTGGGTCTGCCCGCCGGGATTCAGGGGAGCCTGTTCAGCATCTCGAACGTGATGATTCAATCCTCGGTCAACTCCTTCGCGCTGGACTATGTCGTATCGGGCAACGCCGCCTCCTCGAGCTTAGAGGGCTTCGTTTACACCTCCATGAACGCCTTCCACCAGACCGCGCTGAACTTTGTCGGGCAATGCGTCGGCGCGCGGGACTACCGCCGGGTGCGCGAAACCGTGCGCAAGACCGTCGCGTGCGTGGCGGCGGCAGGCTTCGGCGCGGGGATGCTCGTGCTCGCCTTCGGGCGGCAGCTGCTGGGCATCTACATCACCGATTCGCCCGAGGCCATCGAGATCGGCCTGACACGGCTCACCATTTTCATGACCACCTACTTCCTGTGCGGCATGATGGACGTGATGACCGGCGCGCTGCGCGGCATGGGGCTGGCGCTCGCGCCGATGGGAATCTCCATCGTGGGAGTATGCGGCCTGCGGCTGCTGTGGATTTTCACCATTTTTCAGCTCCCGGCCTTTCACAGCCTTGGCGTGCTCTACCTATCCTATCCGCTCTCGTGGATCCTCACCTTCACGGTGGAGGTGCTGGTTTACCGCGTCCTGATTTCCCGCCGGGAAAAGGCGGCCTACTCTATTTCATAGGGAAGCTCGTAAGCAAATCGCCCGCAGCGTCTTGCCGGCTTATCCGGAGCTTTCCATAGATTTACAACAGGGGGAAAATAACATGACGGTGGACACCTATATCTCTTCGCTCGTGCGCTACGGCATTGACCGGGAGCTGATTGCCCCGTGCGACGCCACCTTCGCGACCAACCGCATCCTCGCCCAGATGGGGCTGGACAGCTACTCCGGCGCGGAGGCCGCGGACATGGAGCTGGAGGAAATCCTGAGAGGACTGACGGACGACGCGGTTTCGCGCGGCGTATGCGAGGACGGCATCACCGCGCGCGACCTGTTTGACACCGCGCTGATGGGCATCCTCACGCCCTTCCCGCACGAGGTGCGCGCGAAATTCGCCGCGCTCTACGCCGACAGCCCCAAAAAGGCGACGGACTGGTACTATCGCTTCTCCTGCGACACCGATTATATCCGCCGCTACCGCATCCGCAAGGACCTGCGCTGGGTCACGCACACACAATACGGCGATCTGGACATCACCATCAACCTCAGCAAGCCCGAAAAGGATCCCAAGGCCATCGCCGCCGCCAAGAACGCGCCGCAGACCGCCTACCCCAAGTGCCAGCTCTGCGCCGAGAACGAGGGCTATGCCGGCCGGCTGACCCATCCCGCGCGCGCAAACCATCGCATTGTGCCGGTGACCATTGCGGGGGCGAGCTGGTACCTGCAATACAGCCCCTACGTCTACTATAACGAGCACTGCATCTGCTTCAACGCCCAGCACACCCCGATGGTGATCGATAAGGCGGCGTTTTCCAAGCTATTGGACTTTGTGACGGTGTTCCCACACTATTTCATCGGCTCGAACGCCGACCTGCCCATCGTGGGCGGGAGCATCCTCAGCCACGAGCATTTTCAGGGCGGGCACTACACCTTCGCGATGGAGAAAGCGCCGGTGGAGGAGGAAATCTCCTTCGCAGGCTTTACGGATGTGCGCGCCGGCATTGTCAAGTGGCCAATGAGCGTGATCCGCCTCGACGGTGCGGACAAGGAGCGTGTGGCGGAGCTGGCGGATAAAATCCTGCGCGTCTGGCGCGGCTATACCGACGAATCGGCCTTCCTCTTCGCCGAAACGGACGGCGTGCCCCACTCCACCATCACCCCCATTGCCCGCCGCCGCGGGAGCGACTATGAGCTCGACCTCGTGCTGCGCAACAACATCACCACGCCCGAGCATCCGCTGGGGGTCTACCACCCCCACGCGCAGCTGCACCACATCAAGAAGGAGAATATCGGCCTGATTGAGGTGATGGGGCTGGCGGTGCTTCCCGCGCGGCTGAAGCAGGAGCTGGCGGATTTGGGTGAGGCTATCCTCGCGGGCGCGGACATTGCGGCCGACCCGGTGCTTTCCAAGCACGCGGCGTGGGCGGCCGAGCTGCAGGCGCGCCACCACTTCACGCCGGAGAACACCGCCGAGATCCTGCGGCAGGAAACCGGGCTGGTTTTCGCGCAGGTGCTGGAATGCGCCGGGGTCTACAAGCGCACCGATGTCGGCCGCGCAGCCTTCCGCCGCTTTGTGGACAGGGTAAACGAATAAACGCTGCGGCCGCACGAAACCGCCCGCAGGCTCCGAAATACCACGTTAAAAAGGCTCTATGTCAATAGTTGGGGTAGGGAGGAAATAAGAAAAGATTCCTGTCGTG
>JAJQFT010000073.1 GCA_021200975.1 Bacillota bacterium
CCACATAGTAGTTCACGCCAATGTCGCCGTCCAGCGTCAGCGTGCGGGTGTAGAACTTAGCCACAGTCCCGGCAGGGGCGGTTAGGTAGATTCCGTTGGTGTAAGGGGATACCCCAGCGGCCTTGGTACCCGCCATGTCGATGTAGTTTTCTTTGGTTTGCTCTTCATACCAGCCGTCATAGCCCGGAATACCGCTATTGACATTGCTGTTAATTGTCAATGTTGCTGTATCCCCTGAACTTACTTCAATGGCAACATCCTGCCCCATATCTTCCTGCGCCGTGTTCTCATAAATCGCGCCGCCCGCAATGGTGACCGCAGCGCCATTCTTGGCTTCGAAGTGGATACCACCGCCGGTGGTTCCAGCCGTATTGTCGGTAATCGTTCCACCAGACATGGTGAAAGTAACGTCCTCGCCCACATAGATTCCGCCGCCGGATTCGGATGTGATATTGTCGGTAATGGTGCCGCCGGTCAAGTTAAATGTGCCGCCGGAAACATACACGCCGCCGCCATTGGCGGCACTACAGCCGGTAATGGTGCCATCGTTCATGGTGAATGTGCCGCCGGAAACATACACGCCGCCGCCATTTTGGAGGCTGCTGCCGTCGGACGCAGTATTGTTGGAAATGGTGCCGCCGTTCATGGTGAATGTGCCGTAATTGTATACACCGCCGCCCCATTCTCCGGTATTGCCGGTAATGCTGCCGCCGTTCATGGTGAATGTGCCGGAATTCGACACGGCGGCGCCACTAGACGTACCATTAATTCCGGTAATCGTGCCGCCGTTCATAACGACCTCGCCGCCGAAAGCGCTGCATGTGATTCCGTATGTGCCGCCGGTAATGGTGCCGGTCTGCTCTGCGCTGCTGTCGACCAGCGTCAGCTTGCCGCCGACCTGAATGACGGAAGTGCTACTGGCAGTCAGGGTATGACCATTCAAGTCAATGGTGACCTCGTTGCCCCTTTGGATTTCAATGGAGATGGTAGCCGGCAATGTAATATCCTCCGCCAGATAGTAGACGCCCGATTCCAGACTGTACGTAGTTATTCCACTGTCAATCGCTGTTCCGGACGGCGTGTCATCCGCATAGGCAGGGACAGCCGCCAGCATGAGAACCGCGGCCAGCACCAGCAAGCGTCCAATGAATTTTTTCATAGTATTTCTTCCTCCTTTTCCCGGTATTTTCGCCGGATTAGACATTTTCATCATGATGAACCTTACCTGCTCATTTTATCAGGGGGGGGTAATTTGTCAATGGGTTTTTGCGTAATATCTGTGAACATTTTTGAAATTTGCGGAGGAAAATCCGACTTTTTCAAAGGAAAAAGACAACTTTCGAATTTTGTCCGTTTGCCGCAAAGCAAGATTGACTTTTCCTTCCCGGGCGATTATAATGGGAGCAGGATAAATCTGAAAAGGGAGGACCAATATGGAAAATCTGCGAAAGGGGATGCTCTTGCCGCTTCTGCTGCTCCTGCTGGTTGCCGCGGCCGGCTGCGCCGGCACGACCGACCGATATGAAACGGCTATGCAGGAAAGAATCACGGTGGAGGTATATCAGGTGGAGGACGATGAAACGCTGACCGCTTCGGTTTCCATGCCGGACTACAGCGCCTATATGCTCCAATTCCTGGAGGAGGCGGAGCAGGACGCCCAGGACGAGGGGGATTTTGGGAGTAAGCTCTATGCGCTGGTAGCGGCGGCAACAGCGGAGGCCGAGAATACCTGCACGCGCGATATTACGGTTTCCCTTAACGAAACCGACCCGGAAAAATCCAACTGGAGCGAGGCGGAGCTTATGGAGCTTGCCCGGGAGGCTGCGTTCCAAGCTGAGGTGGAGGAATTCTGCATCGAGCTGCTGGCCGAGCTTTATCCCGACGCGGATGAGGTGAATTTGGAATGAAAATGTATAGAAGAATGCTGGCGCTGCTGCTCTGCGCGGCGCTTCTATCGGGCATGGCCGCCATGCCCGCGGCGGCAGAGGAATATGACGAGGCCGACACGCTCCGGGAGGGCGTCTTTACCCGCTATGAAACGTACATCACCGGCAGCAATACCTTCTCCGGCCTGCTTAACGGCGGGAACTATTCGCATTGGCTGTGGGCGAATGAAATTATGTCGAAAAGCGATGTGGAAAAGGGCGTTATGTGGGCGTCGGACTTCCTGCTGGGCACCAGCCTGAATAAGGATGCCTATGTCGACTATCTCGCCAAAATCCTGACCCTGTTCGACATGGGCTTTGCTGAGACGGTATCCGCCCAGGCGGACTATACCGAAACCTCCAGCGGTATGGAGAAGCTCTGCGACCTCGGCAGCGCCACGGTGCAGGCGGTTCTGCAGGCCACCGGGGTCAGCGAAATCGGGGATGGGATCAAGCTCCTGACCTCGGGCATCGGGACGATGGAGGGACTCAGCGATGTTACTATGACCTATTCGCAGGCCCTGATCCTGATGCACTTTGCGGAAAATTATAAGGAAAAGGTGGCCTTCCTGGAGGCTATCCGGGACAATACGGACGACGAGGCGCTGAAAGAAGCGGCTGAGGTCATGATAGAATCCAGCGGCGTGCTCTGCTCCTATTATGGCTGGCTGCTGCTGAAGGATACCACATTGGATTTTGCGGCACTGGTGAACGGCGGCTTCGACATTGGCGACTGCATGGAGCTGATTGGCGAGGGCGGCTCGAAAATGTTCGCAGATTGGGCGGCGGATCTTTCATTCAAGGGGGCGGATATCCTGGCTTCCGGCAGCGCGGTACTGTCCGGCGCGAGCCTTTGCTTTGCCTATCTGCCTTGTGTGTGGGCAGGCTTTCAGCTCGGCAGCGCCATTATGAGCCTTTTCTTCGGCGACCAGGCCGAGCTTTACCGCGAGGCAAAGGCCATGACCACCATCGGGGAGGCGCTCTGCGAGGCGATCCCCGCCATCAATGAAATTGCGCTGACCTCCACGGACGAGGATGCCAGGTACGAGGCAATCTATCAGCTGGTGGCCTGCGGGGAGGCGCTGTGCTATGTGCGGCTGCGGGGCGAATACTGCGCGGTGGAATCCGTCCGGGGCAGCGATGGCGCGCCGGAGGATTTGGACGAGATTTTCGAGAATATCTGTGACCGGCTGAACCGCTGCTATGACGCGCTGGCGAAGATTTTCCCGGATGACAGCGTTCAGGTGGTCGTAACCGTGGACCCGGAGACGGAAAATTCCGTCATTGACACCTCCATCGCGGTGGTGGATGTATATGTTTCCAATCGTCAGGAGGTTTCGCAGGCCATCACCTCCAGCGAAACCCTGCTGGAGATGTACGAATCGGCGCGGTCTGTGCGGGACGATGTGATTGCTGATGCGGTGAAATATCCGGAGCTCTCGTCCTATTCCTACTACGACCTGAAGCTGTATGGAGCCTACGCCACCGATGGGGCGCTGAGTCTGGAATTTATGGAGATTGTCAACGAGAGCGGCGTGCATCCCAATTCCTACCGGTACTATTTCACCTTTGACCTGAATACCGGGGAGGAATTGGCGATTGCCGACCTGCTGGACGAGAGCAACCCCTCCGCCGAGGAGGATTTGACCAGCGCGCTCGCGCAGGTGCTGTACGATATGCATGTGGAGAATAATAAGGACTACGATACCTGCTTGGGGATTATCGAAAAGGTTCTCGACCCGGATGGATACAGCAGCACGATCTGGGGCTTCATGGCCGATGGCTTCACGATTACCTTCTCGCCCTATATGATTGCGGCCTATGCGATGGGCTATATTGAGGTTACCATACCCTACAGCGAGCTGAGCGGCATGATTGACAGCGCCTATTTCCCCACCGACTGGGCGAGCCGGAGCTTCCAGAGCGATGTGACCGTCGATACGGTAGGGAGCGAGGAGGCGGCAGGCTATGACAACTGCTTCGGGCAGACCGGCACGGCCGCGATATGGGCAAGCGGCGCGCTGAATGTCACGCTCGGAGAGGGGAAGACCGTCAACTCGCAGGCTTATTTGTCAAATGTGCTATTCTACGCCAATTATATGACCGCGCGCGACCTTTATTGGCTGCCGGAGGAGGGGGTCTATCTGGTGGAATATGATGTAAAAACCGACCAGACCGCCCAAACCACCCATCGCGGCATCCTGATTACCGCCTCCGGGGGAAGCTATGCTTCCGACTATACAGAGCTGTACGAGGGATAGCGCGGCAAACGCGCATGTCAGTAGCAGCCCGGGGTCAGGCCGCCGCCTGCCCCGGGTTTTCCTTTCAAGTTATCAAAGGCTCTATGTCAATAGTTGGGGTAGGGAGAAAATAAGAAAAGATTCCTGTCG
>JAJQFT010000092.1 GCA_021200975.1 Bacillota bacterium
GTACTGTCTCGGATTTTGAAATACAATATCCTTATATAATTATAAATGACGGCAGTGTAACCGAAGGAAGTATAATAGAGATTGAAGCAGTTTCCGAGGGAAAAAGCAAGGAAACGATTTCCATAACCCTTGACAGTGTGGTTTCCGGCAGCGGCAGCATTTATTTCACGGAAAATGGCAAATTTTATACAGACAGTATTACGGCCATAAACGGCATGTATGCTATGGTTTTTGACCAAAGCGGGAGCCTTGTAAAGAGATATATTCCGGCAAGTTCAAGCTTTGTGAGTGATTCCATGGAAGATGGAACCTATACCGTGGTCTTTTTGGAGAAAAACTCCTATCTAAACAGCGTTTCCACCCTTTCAAAGCTTGCAGACTATGGCCTTTCCGAAGGCACGGATTATGCAGTTGAAACCGTTGAAATATCAGAGGGCATTATATCGAAAATATCAAATATTGCGGTTCCACCTTTTGATGTAAGCAAGCTGTGCTACACGGTTTCAGACAATACCGCCGTAAGCATAAGCAAAAACGAAATTGTAACAGGAAACCTCGCTTTGGTTCGCGTCGGATATGAAATTGACAGTAAATATTCGGCATCCAATGAAAATATTATTGTTGAAATTCCGGAAGGAATTGATGTTGTTAATGTGTATATTGACAACGAAGTCGGTTCTTATACTCTTTTAGACGGTGTTTTGACAGTACCGACAAATTCAGTTTCCTCTGCCGTGGTACGATTTTATGTATCGGCCTATGAAGCAGGTGACTATGATTTGAATGTATCTTTGAGTTTCACCTGTGACGGCGATAGTGTAACCCAGCCGTTGGGAACAGTTAAACTTGTGGCCACGGCACTTACTATGACGGTGCCTGAACATACAAACTCCAAAACCATAACGATAAGCAGGAAAACCGTAGAAAACAGCACAGTAACAGTATATGACGGCAGTGATGTTGTGGGAACGACTACGGCAAATGCCGCAGGAAGCTGGCAATTAAGCTTTGACTTGGTTGATGCCTTTAATCATTCCAATCATCTTATATACGCAACGGTTGATAGTTATTTATCGGAAATAACCAGTGAATATTACCTGACGGAGTATTATAAGGAATATGTTGGTGTTTCAAAGGTAACAATGATAAATACCGCCCATCCTGCAACATCCTCCGAAGCTGTGGAATATGAAACGGTATTTGACTTTGAAAATCCGTCAAAAATGACAAAAAGCTACAGATACTGGCCCTCATATCCCACATTTACTTTTAAGATCGAGCTTGACAAAACTGTTTCACCAGACAGGGATATTGTTCTTTATGTCTATACAAGTGACGGCGGAGCAGTTGAACTTGATGCTGTGTATGACAGCGATTCGGACTGCTGGATTGCAAGCGGCGATTTTGCAAGTGGAGCCTTGCCTGTAAATGTAGGTGTAGATGTAGATAATTATGCGGATGATTATGTTATTTCCTGTGAAGACATCAGTGCAATGTTCACCAAATATGCATATGAAATTGGAGATGACGATTTTACCTATGCCGAGCTTGTAGACAGTGATCAGGGGCTTTATGTGTATAATGGAGAAATGTTCACCTTTAAGAGCGGCTGTGAATATACAGACGAAATCAGCGAAGATTTCGACTGGTTCGAGATTCCTCTTGACAATGGAGAGTATTTATATGCGGCTTCGGAAGTCTACAAAGATGGATATCTTTGTGCAATTGCCATTAAAACCGAATATGCGGAAGAAATTTCCGAATTTGCAGAAATTATGAGCAATGCTACTTCTGAATCAACAGGGGCATATGTCGTGATTTATGAATACGCTTCATACAGCTATGATGAAACGGAAACCGTAGAGACTGACGAAGCTGCGGAAGCATCTTTAAGCATTGCGGATTCGGTTGCTGAAGAAACTACGGACTTTATTGATACGTTTGAGGTATCATATACAGCAATAGATACAGCAATAGATACAGCAATAGAAGACCTGGCATGGGCAAAAGGTGTAATAAATAGTAACATAGGGAAGAAACTTGATAATGCACTTGCACTTGCCATAAGATGTCTGCGTATAAGAGCAGCCCGTGTCGCACAAAAAAATAGCGTTCTAGGAGATACCCTCGGATATACTGCCATAGTCCGGCTAGATTACTTGGAGACTAAATATAAAGAGGCAAATGATACAGTGGATATAGTATCAAACCTTGGAAGTCTGGCTGGTTCAGTTGGAGTTGGCACTCTTGTTGACATAATGAAGATGGGGGTTATTCCTGCAGGAGCGGCAATAGTGCTTCAACAAGCGGATAGAGATCTTAGAATTGCCGAAAACTATGCAGGGCTTTCCCACTCCTGCGGAGACAGCGGAGATGCCCATAATTATCCCGGAAATGACTATGGTATCATATACGACCCTTCGGGTTATGTTTATGAGGCTGTTCCGTCAAACCGAATTGAAGGTGTTACAGTTTCGGCATATTATCTTGAAGATGGCAGTGAAAGCGGTATTTCCTTCTGAGACGCTTCCGAATATGATCAGGAAAATCCTCTTATAACTGATGCTGGTGGTACATATGCTTGGGATGTTCCCGAAGGAAATTGGATTGTAAAATTTACAAAAGACGGTTATTATGATACCGATAGCTCGGAGGTTGAAGATGCCATTGACGGTTGGCTGCCTGTTCCCCCGCCTCAGACAGAGGTAAATGTAGGAATGGTATCAAAAGCTGCCCCCGAAATTGAAAGCATAAATGTATTTACTACCGATGCAGAAATTACTTTTTCACAATATATGCAGATAAACAGTGTAAATACATCAAACATCAGCATTACAATTAACGGAGCAACCGTTTCTGGGATGATTGCGCCCATGAACGCCGAATATGACTATGAGGGAGAAGAACAGTACGCAAGCATGTTCCTGTTTACGCCTGATGAAAATATGAATGGGGAAGTAACCGTGTCTGTGGGCGGCGCTGTAAACTATGCCGGTACAGTAATGGAGAGCACTTACACAATTACAAAAACCGCTATAGCTAAGCCTCAAAGAATAGAAGCAGCCGAATCAACATCGGTTACATTCAGTTCTGGCGCGCTTATTGAAGTCAGCATTTTCCCAACCGAAGCAGGAGCAAATAAAACGCTGACAGCAGTTTCATCTTCACCGAGTATTGTCAGTGTGGTAAACTCTACAGTAACAACAGACAGTGAGGGTAAAGCCAATATAATGGTAAACGGAAATCTTCCGGGAACGGGCGTTATTACAATTTATCTTGAAGGAACATCTCTCAGCGTATCTGTTGATGCAGTTGTAGGAGAAGTAGCTGACAGCAGCAATAAGTGTTCTAAGGTTACAGCAAGCATTGTAAGTGGTACTGTTGTGGAAAAGGGAACACAGGTTGCTCTTTCCTCGGAAACCGACGATGCCGTGATTTACTATACAACAAACGGCACTTGCCCCTATTATGCAGAAGCAGAGGATAAATACACATATACTGAACCTATAACTATAGACGATGATATTTTTATTATTGCCTATGCTGCAAAGGACGGATATGAAAACAGCAATACAGCGGGTTTTGTTTACACCGTGAGCACATCTGATATGGAGAGTTTCATCCTCGGAGACCTGAACGGCGATGGCGAGGTGAACGCAAACGATTTGACGATTTTGGCACGGCACGTCGGCAAGGTGGAGTATATCACCGACGAAACCTATCTTGCCAACGCGGACGTGACCGGAGACGGCAGCGTGGACGCAAGCGACCTGACCAAACTGGCGCAGTTCGTCGGAAAAATCATCAGTTCGCTGGATTGAACGAAAGATAAGCACACAGAAACCAGACATAGGCGGCGCATTTTGCGCCGTCCCTGTTTTTTGTGTGCAAGGTGTCCGGTGGTATCCTTACCCATCCCGCGCCGCGCGTTTTCCGTTTTTTGATTCTACACATAAAAATCACAATCCACAATCTAAAGCAACAGAAAAACTTCATGACCCGTAAACCGGAACAGCCTTGCCGTTTCGGTTCTCTTTTTTTTCAATGGAATTTCAAAAAAGAAACCCGAAACCAACCGGAACCAGCACCATTCATCCCGCGCCCTTGCGCACGATAAACGACGCTGTTCCCGTTTGTCGGCTGTCCCGTTTTTCCGGCTCAGAAATTTTTCTGCCATACAAGATATGGCAG
>JAJQFT010000114.1 GCA_021200975.1 Bacillota bacterium
AACTCAATCGCTTTTTTCTATACCTTGGTCTCACATCTATTGTAACGCTACAAGGCGCTTTTGCGACCAAAACTGTGGTTTTGGAAAAAATACTTGAATAACCGGCGGCGTTGTGCTACAATGGAGCAAAATAGGGGGAGTTTGCTCCGAAAGGAGCGCCGCTGCGCGTGCGCTTTCCCCTTTCGCCGCAGGGCAGCGGGAAGCGGTGCATTGCCCGCCTCCCACCACCCGGAATGGCGATTTCCTGCCGACCAGTACTTCCTTCCCAGTCTACAGGAGGTTGAAAACCTATGAATTTGAAAAATTGGAATTTGAAAAAGACCGCGTTCGTCACCATGTGCGTCTGCCTGACGCTTACAATTATCCTGACCATTGTCGCCGCGGTGAAGGTTCGCAATGTGTTCTCTGGTAGCAGCTCGGCGCAGGCCACGGGCGCGACGGAGGATGAAACCGGGGACAGCTCGGCGCAGACGGAGGACGAAACCGAGCCGGAAACGGAGACGGGTACGGAATCCGAAACGGAGCAGGCCGAAACCGAAGCTTCCTCTGACCATGTGCATGAATGGACGCTTACCTCCACCGTGGAGCCCGGCTGCCTGACCGAGGGCTACTCGACCTACACCTGTGCCACCTGCGGCGCGACTAAGATCGACGACCGAACGGAAGCCACCGGCCATATCTACGGCGTGGGCAAAGTGGTGGAAAAAACCTGTGAAACCGACGGCTACACGGAATATGAATGCACCGTTTGCGGCTACATAGACCGCCAGAATGTCGAAGCCGCGACCGGGCACGAATATACGGCGGAAATCGTGGAGGAAAGCTGTACCGTGGACGGGCGTGTGGTGTATACCTGCTCTGTATGCGGCGACACATACGAGGAGGTGATTGCCGCGACCGGACACAGCGTCGGCACGATCATCGCGGAGGCTGCCGCAACCTGCACGACCGACGGCTACCGCGAATATGTCTGCGCCAATTGCGGCCAGACCATTCGGGAAACAACGGTTGCCTCGGGGCACAGCTTTAGCGACTGGAAGGTGACAGCTGAGCCATCCTCCGGTGATTTGGGGCAGCGCAGCCGAACCTGCTCCGTGTGCGGCGAAACGGAAATCGCCTCCTGCGAATGGGAGCAGCAGGAATCCAAGGCCTCCGATGGGAGCTATAACAAATATGTGGTTACCATTACCGCCAAGAATTCCGCTGGAAACTCCGTCACGGTCTTTGCCTATTCCGCCAGCGTCTATGCCAATTATACCGTCAAATTCACCTTTGACGAGGATACCGCCATCATGCTGCTGACCTATAGCGACAGCGCGGGGAATTCCGGCTCCGTGGCAATCGATCCGGGCGGGAGCGTGGATGTCCGCGGGGCGAATGCGGAATAGGCGTACCCGCGCCTGTTATAGCAGAATTGGCTGAAGCTGCTGCCCTGCCAGCGCGGCGGAAACCGTCTGCGGCAGCAGGGAAAAATCTGCGACGAGGCTCGTCGGCTTCTGGAGCGGGTCATCCTGCCCGAAGGGAACAAAATAGAAGTTTTTCCGGTTCAGCAGCCGCGCGAGATTTTCCCCCGCGGCGGCAAGCCCGTCGTTCGTCGAAACAGCAATTACCACCGGCCGGCCGTTGCGCAGGTGACTTTTCACCGCCATCGTCACGCAGGTGTCCGCGATCCCGCGGCTGATTTTCGCGAGCGAATTCCCCGTGCAGGGCGCGACAACCAGCGCGTCGAGCATTTTTTTCGGCCCGATTGGCTCGGCGTCTGCGATGGTGAGGATGGGTGGAGTGCCGCAGATGGCGCTTGCCCGTCGCAGTTGCGCCTGCGCAGAGCCGAAGCGGGTGTCCGTTTCCGCTGCGGCGGGGGAGAAGATGGGCACGAGCGTGTATTCCCGCGCGAGCGCCTCCATCGCGGGAAAGACTTTTGAAAAGGTGCAGAATGAGCCGGTCACGGCGAAGCCTACAGTCATACCTCGCCCTCCCGCGCTATCCACGCATAGACACACGCAAAAATCCGCTCCGCGCTTTGCTTCGCGGCCATTTTTCCGGGAAGACCGCGTGCGGAAATCGCCCGTGCGCTGTCGATGCCGGGCGTGCTTGCCAAGTCGATTGCAACTGCCTCCGGCGCCAGCTCCTGCGCGGCCGCGGCGTTTATGAGCATATGCGGGACGGTATTATATATAAGAAGAAATTCATGCAGGCGCGCAGCAAGCTCTCCGGTGGAAATTGCGGCGTAGCCCAGCCCCCGCGCCATTGCGCGGTCTGTTTCCTTTCGCGCGGCGATGGTGACGGGCGCGCCCAGGTTCGCCCATTCTCGAGCCAGCACCTTGCCGATGCGCCCGTAGCCCATCACCAGCACCGGGCAGGCCTTCGGCAGCTGCGGAATTTCCCGCAGTGCGAGCGCGGTGGCGCAGCGGGCGGTGAGCGCGCCGTTTTGAATTTGGTAGACTTCGTCCTCCAGCAGATCCACGCTTCGCTGCCCCGAAATCTGCCGCAGCAGCGCGCCGCCGCCGAATACGGTGGCGCCCTCCGGCAGCGGCGGCAGCTCGCGCGTGGGAATTTCCAGAATCGCATATTCAGCGCGCTGCTGCGCGCTTTCGGTAACGTTGGCACCAGCCTCACGCGCAAGGTCGCGCAGATGGCGGGCGACCTCTCCACGCCCGGGGATGTATATGCTTTTTTCCATAAACGTACCTCCTTTTTTCTTTGCTACCCCAGAATATGCGATTTTTCCGCCCGGGTGCTTGATAAATTTGAAATTTTTCGTATAATGGTAGTGAGGTGAACATTATGCCGCGATTGGGATTTATTCAGGATATGATGGATGTGAAGGTTCTGATTCTGTTTGTCACGGCGCGGGTCAACTATCCCGTGTCCATGCAGGAGATGTATGAGCTATGCTACCAGGATGAGCGGCTGAGCTATTTCGATGTATGCACCGCAATTCCTGAGATGGTGCAAACCGGTCACCTGTGTGAGCTGGAGGGCGGCAAGTACGCCATCACCGACAAGGGGCGCGAGACAGAGAGCCTCACGGCCGATTCCATCGCGTTCTCCGTGCGACAGCGTGCCGAGAGCGCCGTTGCCCGCTTCAACCGCAAGATCCGCCGCTCCAACTTTGTAAAGACGCAGATCCTCCCGCGCGAGGGCGGGGACTTCTCCGTGATTTTGTCGCTGGATGATGATTCCGGTAACCTCATGACGTTGGAGCTTCTCGCGCCCGACCGGCGGCAGGCCGTCCGCCTGAGCCGCTTGATGGAGAAAAAGGCGGAGAACGTGTACAATTTGACCATGATGGAGCTTCTTGACGACGAAGATTCTTTGTAATTTGCCGGGGAGTTCCTGCAGGAGGGGGTCGTGGTGGCTGTGTTCTGGCAGGCGCAATCGCTTTTGCATTGTTACATTGCCACAAAAATTGCGTTAAATTTTTTAGCGACCCCTTGCCAAATGCACAAAACCTGTGTATAATAGAAGTAGACACCAAAATGAAAGGAGCCTGACCTATGAAATTCCAGTACAGCGAGAAGAAAGTCCACCTGCCTGAAAAAGTCCACGACTATGCCGAGAAAAAGGTAATGAAGCTTGCGCGCTTTTTTGATGACGATGCGGAGGCGCTGATCGTATTTTCTGTAGAGAAGGGCCGCAATCTGGCGGAGCTGACGGTTCACGGCTCCGGCACATGGTTCCGCGCCCATGAAGCGACCTCCGATATGTTTGCCTCTATCGATGCGGCTGTGGCCACCATCGAGGGGCAGATTCGCAAGAACAAGACCCGCTTAGCTCGCCGCCTGCGGCAGGATGCCTTCGTCCGCACGGTGGAGGAAACATCCTTTGCCCCCGAGCCGGAGACGGAGGAAAGCTTTGCCGTCACGAAGGTTAAGCATTTCCCTATGCGCGCCATGACGCGGGAGGAGGCCATTTTGCAGATGAACCTGCTTGAGCATTCCTTCTTTGCTTTCCGTGACGCGGATAATGGAAATGCCTTTGCGGTTGTGTACCGCAGGAACGACGGTGGATACGGCGTTCTGAACGACGCGGAATAGGTTCTGCATTCTTTGCGCAGGACGCCCGCGGGCGTCCTGCTTTTTTGGCTCTATGTCAATAGTTGGGGTAGGGAGAAAATAAGAAAAGATTCC
>JAJQFT010000054.1:0-2066 GCA_021200975.1 Bacillota bacterium
GCAAAAAAGTATACTTTTTTGCGCGGGTGTGAGAGAAGCGGCTTTGGAAGGCCGCAATTTTTACGATTCATCCTGAAAATATGCAAAAAATTTTGTTGAAAACCCATACAAAAATTTCTTGACTTATCGTCTCGCTTGTGCTATACTATGCCAAATGAATGGACATTTATCCATTCTGGCGGACTCTGCGGAAGCGCAGAGCCGCTTGACGACTCACCCGCTGCCAAAACTGTAAGAAAAGGGGATTTTCCTATTTTCGAAATTCAAATTCGCAGTCGATTCCGGTTGCGGGAAGCATTAAGGAGGAAGTAATCATGAGAAGCATCAAAAAGCTTGCCAGCGTTCTGCTGGCGCTGGTGTTGGTATTCAGCTTGGGCTTTACAGCCCTTGCCGATGGGGAAACCTATACCATTACCATCACCAACGAAAAAAGCGGCCATACCTACGAGGCGTACCAGATTTTTGCTGGCACGTTGTCGGATGATGGCGAAACCCTTTCGGACATCGTGTGGGGCAACGGCGTGAAATACGATGATCTGATTGCCGCCTTGAAAACGGCCAGCGAAGACTCAAATAGTGCCCTGTATGGCTTGTTCCCATCCAAGGACGCGAACGACGATCCAATCACTTATACGGCTGCGATGATTGCCGAAATCGTGGCTGACTTGGTTGACGACTCTGCCGAAGCGCAGGAATTTGCGCAAATCGTGAGCGAAAACCTCGATACGGCTGCCGGAAACAGCACCGAAACGGCTTCGCCCTATACCATCAGCGGCTTGGCTGCCGGCTATTACCTGGTCAAGGATCAAGACGGTTCCGTGACCGCCGATGGGGACGCCTATACCGATATTATCCTCAAGGTCGTTGGGAATGTTACCGTTGTGGTTAAGGCGGAATATCCCACCGTGGAGAAGGAGGTTGACACGGACAGCGCCAGCATCGGCGACACCGTGACCTTCACCATTACCGGCACGATTCCCGATACCAGCGCCTACACCAGCTACACCTACATCTTCACCGATACGCTTTCCGAGAGCCTGACATTTGGGGAAATCAAGAGCGTGCAATACGGGACGATCGTTTCCGGCGAGTTTACATCTGAAGGTGATCTTCCTACTGCCGGCGTTGCTGGCGCTGATGACCCCAGTTATACGCTTGTTGAGAATGGGCAGGAGCTGACCATCACCATCAACAATGCCAAGGCGCTCTCCCAAAAAGCCGTTGTCATTACCTACACGGCCACGCTGAATGCAAACGCGGTAATCGGCGGGGACGGCAACACCAATACGGTCGTCCTGGAGTATTCCAACAACCCCAATGACGGCGGAACGGGCGTTACCACCACCGAAACGAGCAAGGTCTTTACCTTTGAGCTGGATGTAACCAAGGTCGACGGCGATTCCTACGACGCCGGCAGCTACACGAAAATGCTCGAGGGCGCCGAATTCCGGCTCTATCATGTTGAAGCCACCGATGATCCTCCTGCTGAAACAATCTACTACGCGCAGGTAGACGCGGACGGCAAGGTTACCGGGTGGACGACAGACGAAACCGATACCAGCATTGTATTGACAACCGATGCTGACGGCAAGATTTCCGTGGTTGGCCTCGCGACCGGCACCTACTTCCTCGAGGAAACCAAGGCGCCCGATGGCTATAATAAGCTCAGCGACCCTATCGAAGTTACGATTGAGGCCACATACATCGATAACGATGGCGACGGGGCGTATGATACAGTCGAAACCCTTAAGATTACCGTCAATGGCGAGGAGTCGAGCTCGGTGGATTTGGAATCGGTTGGCATGGATGTCGTGAACAACAGCGGCTCGAACCTGCCCAGCACCGGCGGCATCGGCACGACAATTTTCTACATCGTCGGCGGGATTCTGGTATTCGGCGCGGTGGTGCTGCTGATTACCAGAAAGCGCATGAAAAACAGCGCGCAATAAGCAAATTTGATTACGCTACCTCCTTGCCCCCGCCGGCGCCCGGGGGGGGGGGCGGCGGCCTACCGGGCCGGTTGTTAGCAGCGCCCCCCCGCGCGCCAAGCCGCGAGCAAGCCCCCC
>JAJQFT010000054.1:2076-24687 GCA_021200975.1 Bacillota bacterium
AACCCATTCCATTTCGGCGGCCGCTGAAGATGTGAATACTCCACATAAAAGAAAATTTGATACCGCTACCGCGTTCCCCCGGCCGGCGCGGGGGCGGGGAGGCGGCGGCATACCGGGCCTGTTGTTCGCTGCGCGCCGCGCGGCGCATAGCGAAGAGCAAGCCCGGCCTTGAAGGAGAACCGTTCGGCAAAATGAAGCACAATACACCCCCGAAAAGCAGAGAAAAGAAGGACCGGCTTTGGACGGCTGTGCTGGTGTGCGTGTTTCTGGTGGGGATGGCAATCCTGCTGTATCCCAGCGTAAGCGACTGGTGGAACACCAGAACGCAGTCGAAAGCCGTTGCCAGCTACGATGCGCAGGTTTCCAGCCTTTCGGAAGTGGATTATTCCGCTTATTTCGAGGCGGCTGCGGCCTACAATGAGAAGCTGCACGAGCTTGGCTCGTCTGTTGCGCTGGCCGCGCCGGATCAGGTGGAGGGGGACTATTGGAGCCTGCTCAATATTACCGATTCCGGCATTATGGGCTACGTCACCATTGAAAAAATCAACATCCAGCTCCCAATCTACCACGGCACGGATGCCAGCGTCTTGCAGGTCGGCGTCGGCCATCTGCAGGGCAGCAGCCTGCCCGTGGGCGGCGAGGGAACACACAGCGTAATTTCCGCCCATCGGGGGCTGCCGAGTGCGCGGCTGTTTACCGATATTGACCAGCTCGAGGTGGGCGACACCTTTACCATCACCGTTCTTGGTCAGGTCTTTACCTATAAGGTGGACTTGATTTCAATCGTCCTGCCCAGCAAGATGGAAGCGCTTTACATCGCCGACGGCATGGACTACTGCACGCTTATGACCTGCACGCCATACGGTGTGAATACGCACCGCCTGCTGGTGCGCGGCGTGCGCACGACTAACGAGGAGGAAGCGCTGATTTATGTAACGGCGGATGCCTACCAGATCGAGCCGATTCTGGTCGCGCCGCTGCTCGCCGTGCCGCTGTTGCTGGTGCTGCTTGTGTGGTTGCTTGCCGGAAGCAGCAGGCGGAGAAAATCACCCACACCGCACGACGATCAACCGGAGGGATGATAGTATGAAGCATATAAATTCATGGATAGGGAAGACGCTTGCGTTTGTGCTGTGCGTTTCGATGCTGGCGGGCGTCGCTGCGGCAGCCTCCGCCGCTTCCAACTCGGAGATTGATTTTAGCCAGACGGGCTCTATTACCCTTAGTCTGGAAACGGGCGATGGCTCACTTGTATCCGGTGGGACGGTGACGCTTTATGCCGTTGCCACGCTGTATCTGGACGATGGCGACATGGCCTATGCTTATACGGAGGCGTTCAGCGGCTGCGAAGCCACGCTCGATGCGTCGGATACCTCGCTTCCGGCTGCGCTGGCGGCCTATGCCGCCGCGGGCGCGCTGGCCGGCACGAGCGCGCAGGTGAGCGACCTTGGCACAGTTTGCTTTGAAGATCTCGCGCTCGGGCTGTATCTGCTGGTGCAAACTGAAGCCTAGGAGAATTACGAAACCATCAATCCCTTTGTTGTGACTATTCCGATGGATTGTGACGGGGAGTGGGTCTACGCGGTGGATGCCAGCCCGAAGGTCGGCACGGTTACTCCCGTGGAGGCAACCGAGCCAGAGGAAACGACCCCGGATCCCACCCTGCCGCAAACCGGGCAGCTGAACTGGCCGATTCCCGTGCTGGTGGTGTGTGCGCTTTTGCTCTTTGCGCTGGGCTGGGCGCTGAAGCGCTTTGGCTCGGCGGGCAGCGACGCATGAGGAGCAAGATTGGATCTGCCTGTATGGTTCTGGGCGTTGTGCTGCTTGCTGCGGCGATTGCGCTGCTGGTCTACAATACCTATGAAGATTCGCGCGCGGGCGCGTCAGTAGCGGCGGTCGCGGATGCGCTTGAGTCCATTCGACAGGCAGACTCCGAAGCGGTTTCCTATGTGCCCGCGCCATCGCAGGAGCAGGAAAACGAGGTAAGCGAAGAAAGCCTGCCCTTCGCGTCCGAACCCGAGGCGACGGAGGAGGCTATTGCCGTTGCCGAGGTGGATGGATATACCTATATGGGAACCCTGTCGATTCCGAGCCTGTCGCTGGAATTGCCGATTCAGTACGAATGGAGCTATCCGGGGCTGAAAATCTCGCCCGGGCGATATAGCGGCTCCGTTTGGGGGAATAATCTGGTGATTTGCGGGCACAACTATACGAGCCACTTTGGAAAGCTAAAGCGGCTTCTGCCCGGCGATACGGTAATTTTCACCGATTTGCTCGGCAACGCTTTCTATTATACGGTTTCTGAGGTGGTCACCCTCCAGCCGACGGACGTTTCACAAATGCTGAGCGAGCTTGACGGCGAGTGGGATTTGACGCTGTTCACCTGCACCTTGGGCGGGCAAACTAGAGTGACCGTGCGGTGCAGCAAGGCCGAGGAATAAGCAAGGATTCAATATGGCAGATAAAGAATTAAGAAAAATGAATCGCACAGAGCTTATAGAGATTATCTATGCCCTGCAGCAGAATGAGAAGGCGCTGCGCGAGGAAAACGGCGACCTGCGCCGCAAGCTCGATGACCGGCGGATTCGCATGGAGAAGGCGGGCTCGATTGCCGAGGCCGCTCTGAGCCTGAACCATGTTTTCGAGGATGCGCAGAATGCCGCCGAGCAGTACTGCCAGTCGATTGCCGATGCTGGCGCGCAGGCGGAGCAGATCCTTGCCGATGCCCGGGCGCAGGCGGAGGTGATTCTCGCCGGCGCGGAGCGGCAGCGGCAGCAGGCGCAGGCGGAATGCGAAAGCATGACCGCCAATACCACCCGCCAGCTCAAGGAAAAAACGGACGCTTTCAACCGAGAGCTTCGCCGGATCCTTACGCAGTACCCCGAGCTGAAGGAGCATATCCGCCTCCAGCGGCAAGGGGGAGGGAATGGCGCGTAATGGGCGAGAAGAACAATTTTTCCACAACGCCCATCCCTACTGAGGAAGCCGTGCAGGCCGAGCGGGAGCGGCTGCAATACCGCAGGCGGTTTCGCCGCACGCTGCGCACAACGGTCTATTCGCTGATTGTGGTGGCGGCGGTTGCCGTCCTGCTGGCTACGCTTTTCCTGCCGGTGCTGCAGGTTTCCGGCACCAGCATGGAGCCGACGCTCACGGATGGAGATATCATTCTCTTAGTTGGCACCAATCATTTGCAGACCGGCGATCTCGTGGGCTTTTATTACCAAAACAAGCTTTTGCTGAAGCGTGTGATCGGCGTGCCGGGCGACGTGATAGATCTCGATGATTCGGGCAATGTTTTTGTCAATGGCGAGCTGCTTGACGAGCCCTATGTAAGCGCGAAGGCGCTGGGCGAAACGGACTTGACCTATCCCTATCAGGTCCCGGAGAGCCGCTACTTTGTAATGGGGGATAACCGCGCCACCTCGATTGACTCCCGCTCCTCTGCGATTGGCTGCATCGAGGCGGAGCAAATCGTAGGAAAGGTTATTTTGCGGATTTGGCCGCTCAACCGGCTTTCTTTAGTTAGCTAGGCAGCCTTAGCATTCTGCGAAACGGAAGGTGACAATATGCAGAATATCGTAGGAAATTATATCCATAAATTTACGCATGAAAGGACTGCGCGGCATCGGCTCCTGAGCATTACGTTGGTGCTGGCGCTGGTGGTTGCTTCACTCGTGTATTGGCAGCTTCGGCTCACGGGCGCGGCGCTTGCCAACGAGTACTCCTGCGGCTTGGAGGAGCACACGCATGCCGACGATTGCTACGCCCTTGCGCTGATTTGCGGCTATGAAGAAGGCCTAGAGGAGGCCGATGGAACCGCCCATGTACATACGGAGGAATGCTACGGTAAGTGCCTGATTTGCACGCTTGCGGAGCATATCCATACGGCCGAATGCCTCGTGGACACCACGGCCGATGTGGAATCGGCTGACGATTGGGAGGCCACCCTGCCGGAGCTTACCGGCGTTTGGGCTGTGGATGTGGTTTCGGTTGCGCGCAGCCAGCTTGGCTATGCCGAGAGCAGCGCGAACTATGTTTTAGCCGACGACGGTGTGACGCATAAGGGCTACACCCGCTACGGCGAGTGGGCCGGAAATCCCTACGGCGATTGGGATGCAATGTTTGCCTCCTTCTGCCTGCATTATGCGCAGCTTTCTACCGATACTTTCCCTGAGGCGACGGGTGCGTATGCATGGTCGGTCACGCTTCGGGAACAGGGGCTTTATGTCGCCGCGGCGGAGGCAGAGCCAATCCCTGGCGATTTGGCATTCTTCGATACCGATGACGACGGCAAAATCGACCGTGTTGGCATCGTCGATTCGCTTGACGCAGATGGCGAAACGCTCTGGGTCATCGAGGGCAACTGCGAGGGCACGGTTTGCAGAAATTCCTATTCCATCACCGATGCCGCCATCCTTGGCTACGGCACGTTGCCGAAGCAGAGCGAGGACGCGGCCGACGGGTGCACATATACCTATGAAGATGACGATATTTCGGTCAGCGTGGTTTTGCCGGCAGACAGCGCCGTGCCTGAAAATGCCGCGCTGACGGTCAGCGCGCTCAGCCAGTCGGATGAGGACTATGACAGCCTTGCCGAGCAGGCGCAATCCGCCGTGGACGGCGAAATTGAACAGGTGCTGCTCTATGATATCAGCTTTTACGCGGCGGACGAGGAGGGAGGAGAATACCTCCCCGTAAGCGACGCGGCGGTTGTTTCGCTGACGTTCTTAGAGAAAACGCTCACGCAGCAGGATTCCACCGTGTCCGTGCTGCATTATGAGTCGTCCGGCGCTGAGCCGGTCGTGCTTGACGAGGTGTCTTTGGTAAGCGATGAGAGCACGGAGCAGGAAACCTTAACGTTCCAGACCGAGGGCTTCTCGGTGTTTGCGGTCGTGACGGTGGTTGACGCATCGTATGAGCAGGTAACCAGTATGGATGCTTTGAATGGGAATAGCTTTGTAATTACCAGCTCCAACACCTCACCCACTTTCGGTATGACCGCGCAGGTAAGTGGAACCGGCATTACGAAAACCTCAATCAATGAGATGCGGCTGGTTTCCTTCCCACAATGGACCTTTGAGCTGGGCAGCAGCGGCGGTTACTATATCCACTACGGGAATAATTATTTATATATGTATAGCTCTGGCTACCTTGGCTTGGGGACTAGTAATCAGGCAACCGAATTTACCGTTACGGTAAGTGATGGGAAATTCTCCATTGCATCCGGTTCATACTATATCAACAACTACAGCGGAGTTAATGGAACGGTTTTCCAAGGATACAACGTTGCTGGCGATGACGGAAATTGGCTTTATCTGTATGCAATCACTGAGGCAACGGCGGATGATGACGACGAAGTTCTCCTCACAGAGCTTGATGGGCAGAGCTACGCAATCGTAAACCTGAATTCTGACAATACCTATGCGCTGCTGTCAACTGCCTATCCATCCGGAGGCTTGAGCGGCGGGAAGGTCACGATAGTTGAGGATTCCAGCGCCGGGGTTACTTATGTATCCGGCGAGGATATTACCGTGTGGAAGTTTACTGCCACGGGCACGTCCGGAGAATACTATATCTACGATGAAAGTAGCGGCTCGTACCTCAATATTACGGGCACAGGTCAGGGCGGAGTGTCCACAAGCAGCTCGCCCATAGCAATCACAGTAACGGCCGGAACGGGCGATTATGCCGGGCAGGTCAGGCTTTCCACAGCCTCCGGCGCGGTGAACTGGTTTGGCGGCAGCAATTCCAGCAATCTCGTTTTCGGCGGCTACGATGGATATGACCAGAATGAATATCAAACCCTTTGTAAGCTCATTGCGAATCCGACGCTGTTCTACGACTTGAATGTTGGTTCGGGCTACTGCGGAAGTCACTCCCTCGCCACCGGCTCGTGGTATCACTATGACGATACGGCCGGAACATGGGTTCAGACGCAAGCCGGCGGCACACCCACCGATACGCCGGTTGTGCAGACCATAACCGGGAGCGGGGATACCCTAACGGCTGTCTATGGCGCAGGGGATAACGGATTCTATACCTATGTGTACACCGATAGAGCAGAGAGAGCAGGGGTTACCAACCAGCTGATTGCTGCCGGGAAATCCCCCGGCAAGGAATTCCGGCTGGACGGCTGGCAGTCGACGGTTGATGGCGAGACCTATACCTTTGCCGTTGAGGCCGCGATCGATGGTGTAGACAGCGACGGAAACATTCTGATTACGGATACAAGCGGCATACAGCGCACGCTGCCCACCGGCACCGTGTTCACGGCTGTGTGGACAGAGGTCTCCGACATTGTGATGTTCTTCGTAAACTACGGCGGTACCGTTTTGGATGTTGAGGGTGATGTTACTGGCAGAAATCAGAATCAATTCACCGGGATTATTGCCATTGGCCATGTGTATCTCGGCGCTTTGGATGTGGGCGACGATGCCATCTTTGCCGCAGACGCGAATGAAAGCATCCGCATCAAGTTCGTTAACGAGCCGGATTTGGACTGTGAGGATCCACAGATTGTGATTGACTATGTAACGGTCTATGATGAGAGTGTTACTTCCAACCCTGCCTCCGATGCGGATCCCAGCGCGGGTTATAGCCTTTACCATGATGCCATCGGCATCAATGACAGCATTCTGGAAGAATACCTGCTGCAATTTATTCGTGAAAACGTGAACGTGACCATCCACATCAGCACGGCGAGCGGAAGCAATCCCACGATTGAAAATGAGAATGCCACCACCGATAACTACACGGTGCGCTGGTATGTGCTCAAGGAGCAGGTCGACGGATGGCATATTGACGGCGTCATGGTCGCAAAAACCTCGGAGATGGCAATCACCAAGACCTTTAGCGGCTTGACAGAAGATCAAGTGGATTCTATATTGGAGAATTATCAGATGCCGCTGCTGTTAGGCGAAGACAGGCAGAAATATGTGACCATCACCACAACGGACTACACAAGCTCGCAGAATGTACTTACTACTGCCGATGGCGTATACGAATACAGCGGCAAACAGGGCGATATTTTGAGCTACCGCTGGATTCTGCACACGATTACCGATGAGCTGTATACCCTTTCGGAAGAAGAGTATGAACTGGCTGGCTACGATGTCGCCACGATCGCTGTCCATTATTATACGGATGACAGCGGCGAAGAGGTTTATGAGTACGCCTATGCGGATACGTCAGAAGACTTTAACCAGCAAATCCTTGGCGGCACCTCAACGGCGTTTAGCTTCAACAACTTCTATACGCTCACCGGGACAGGTATGCTCGCGGTCATCAAGACGGATGAGAGCGGCACCACCCTCAGCGGGGCAACGTTTACCCTAACCAAAGAGGGCGATTCTACCCCGATTGCTACAGGAACTTCCAATGTAAACGGGCTGGCCTTTTTCAACGACCTTGCAGAGGGCACGTATTATCTGCAAGAAACCGCAGCTCCTAACGGCTATCAGCTCTGTGACACGGTGTGGAAGGTCGTTGTAGAAAAGTACGGCGACAACAGCGAGTATGTCAAGGTGACGGTCTATGCGTCAACGGGAACCGGCACATACTCGGACACCGGAACCGTCTGCTACGACAGCGGCTCCAGCACGCAAAAGATGCAGTATCTGCCGGTCGTGGATGAAGTGGCAAATGAAACGGTTATTATCACCAAGGTTTTCACAGGGGATTTGACCTATGCGGAGCTTTTGGAGATTTATAACGCCAGCACCGCATCCAATGACTATGCTACGAATCCCGACAGCACTTACGACCGCTTGCCCTACTATATCGAAGTGAGCAACGGGACGGAAACGAATCGCTTGTATCTTCAGGATGCGGTTCGCTCGCAAAGCTATTTTTCCTTTACATGGACGCTTACGGATATTGACGCCGGGGATTGGACGATCACGGAGTACAATTATTTCCATGAGGACTTTACCGATACCACGGTCACGGCAACGGTGAATGGAGGAAATGCCGGTATCACCTTGGGCAGCGCGGCTTCCAAGAGCGCGTCCCTTTTGGCGACATTCCATGACGACCAAAGCGACTCTGTCGTGATTACCAACAGCTATTCCAACTATTTCACGCTCAGCCTGAAGAAGGTAGATAGTGAAACCGGTGAAGCTCTGGCGGGCGCGGTCTTTGATATTTACGGCGCATTCTCTGAATCCACGGATACCACCCGAAAAATTACCTATGTAGATTCGTCAACGCTTGAGGAGAAAACGCTGTATTATATCCAGTCCATTACGTCGGATGAAAACGGAATTGCAACGATTGCTGGGCTGAAGCTTTCGGACGATACCAACGTCTTTGCGTATGTTCTGGATGAGTCCACAGCGCCGAGCGGATATGTCGCCTCAACAGAGGTAAAGATTATTACGGTTACGATTGACAGCTCGGACTATTCCGCGGGCGTTTACAGCGTGGAGTTTCCGAATACAAAGGCGCGGTACGATCTCCCCGTAACCGGCGGCACAGGAACACAGATGTTTGCGCTTGTCGGCTTGGCGCTCTGCGTCGGCGCGGGCGGGGTGCTTCTTCGCCGCAAGGGTGCGCGCTCTGCCGCGAAGAAGTCTTAGGGAAGACTGAACCGCCTTCTGCACCGTAACTCCGCGAAAATTCCAAATAACAGGCTCTGCCCCCTTGAAAAAGGAACGGCAGAGCCTGTTTGTATCCTGCGGCGCGCAGCGGAAAAATGCCCCTCGGGCGGGTTCCCAAGGGGCAGTATGGTTTTTCCGCCTTATCCGGCGTTAAAGAGCGGGGAGAGGATGTCGGCGTATTCCTCGAAGATTTCCAGCAGGAAGGTGTCCCAATGCCGTGCGTCCTGCGTGGAGCTGCCGAATACGTAGTCCTCCTGCCCGTAGTCAATCACGTCGAAGCCGGGCATCGCCTTGCTTGCACCAGCCGTGCGATAGGAAACCGCGTCCGCCAGCGAGAAGGATACGCTGCTGATGTCGCTGTAGTCCACCCAGCCGCTCAGGTCGGTGCCGGTGGCGGCGGTGGAGGTTCCGTTTGTGGTTTGGGTCTCCGCCTCGGCAGCCTCTACCGCCACGCCGCCGGCGTACTCGGCGTACATCTGGTCAACATACAGCGCGAAGGAGCTGCTGAAGATTTCAGAGGGAACATGACCGCCATCCCATTGCCATTCAATTTCGCAGTCTGTACCCGCATTCAGCCATGCGATTTGCAGGTTGAGAGAGGAGAACATGGACATATCGCCCTCGGATGCACCCATCAGGATGCGTGTCCATGTGGGGCTTTCGGTGTCCGCATCGCCGATATAGTTCAGCGGGTTATAGAGCGAAACAAGGTTGTTGCCGTATTCGTCGCCCTCGAGAATTTCGGCAATGTCGGCAGCGTAGGCCTCCACCATTTCCGCGTAGCTGGAGTAGTTGTTGGAATCGGTGGAGCTTCCCGCGGCCTGCGTCGTGCCCGCGTCGGGTGTGCCGACATCCATCTTGTCGCCGCTGGAATCTACATTTTCATTGCCGCTTGTGCCGGTGCCGGAATCGGGCAGGTCGCCGGTGCTGATGCCGCCCTCCGCATCCCCGGGCAGGCCGGAGGAGTCAAAGCCACCGGGCATTTCGCCGTCCGCGCCATCGGGCAGGCTGCCGCCGTCCGGCAAGCTCCCGCCATCGGGAAGACTGCCGCTGTCAGACCCGCCGGGGAAGCCCTCGCTGTCCCCGCGTCCGTCCTCGCCGGTAAAGTCTCCCGCGCCGTTCATGCCGCTGGGCAGGCCCGAGCTCATGCTGCCGGAGCTGGAGGCGGTATAGCGCCCCTCTAGGAAAGCCTGCGCCTTGTCCGCGGTGGACATGGCGGCAACCTCCTCGTCCGAGAGTGCGTTGCCGTCCTCGTCAAACCATGTCCAGCCGCTGGCATAGTCCAGGTTATCGAGGTACCATTGCAGATTGGATACAAATTCCGCAAGGTAGAGATCCAGATACGTCCCGCCGTAGCCGTTGGTATCGGCGTACAGCTCGGCGTCGTATTCAATAGTAAGGGCGATGGTGCTGCTCAGCTCGCCGTCGCCATCGAGGTCGAAGCCCACCTGCGCCTCCTCCACGGTCAGGTTCTGGGCGTTGATATATTCCATGTAGCTGCTCGAAAGGTATTCGGCAAGCTGCGCCTGAAAATTCGAGCCAAAGCTATAGTCGGTGTCCAGATAGTATTCAAAGGCGAGCGCCATATCCGCCTCGTAAAGCGAGGTGATGGCGCTGTAGGCGATGCAGCCCCACGCGCCGTCGGAGAGGGAAACCTCCTCACCATTGATGGTCACGGTGGTGCTGTACGACCCGTCCTCGTTGAGGTAGCAGCCGACAGCGCCCACCTCTGCCTGGTAGGGGTAGAAGTCGGGGTTGTTGGAAGTGGCTGCAAACATGGTCGCGTGCGCGCCGCCGCCGGAGCCGCCGGTGGAAACAAAGTAGTCCACGCTGCCCGGCAGATTGCCCAGTAGAATGTTGTACTTCACAAAGCGCGCGGCTGCCTTCTGGTCGGCAAGGCAGGAGGGCGCGTCGCCGGTGTAATAGGTGCTGCCGCTTTCATCGGTGGCCGTGTCCTGCTTGCCGCGGTTGCCGCAGGAGACGTTGATATAGCCCTCGGCGGCGTAGGTGGTGGCAGCAAGGGTATTGGTCGAGGAGCTATAGCCGGCAGCCCCAGTATTGAGAATGACCGGCGCGGTCGAGGCGGTGTAGATTTGGCCGTTGGTGCTCGTGATTTGCGCATCATAGTCGATGACCAGACTGCCGTTCACGGCTTCGCTGTAGCTTTCGGCGGTCACGTCGGCGGAGCCGTCGCCGTCGGTGTCGATGCCCGTCACATAGCCGCCGGGGACGCATACGGAAACGCCCTCCTCCTCCTCGATTTCCGGGTAGGCTACAGCGGAGACGATGGACATCACCCACGCATCCGCGGTGGAGCTGTAGCTCCAGGTGTATTCGGTGTTGTTCGCCAGATTCAGAACGGATTCAATGTATTCCTTTTCTGCCGAATCGCTGACTGTGGCGCTGCTGGATGCCTCCGTTTCGGAGCCGGTTGTGGTGCTGTCGCACGCCGCAAGACTGAGCAGCATAGCAAGCGAGCAAAGCAGGGCGGTGATTTTTTTCATACAGGATACCTCCTATTTCATTTTCTCCATCGTAGCACAAACTGCTTGAAAAAAGCTTGAAAATTTCCATGACTTTTCAAGCTTTTCATGTTATAGTAAAGGAAACGAAGAGAGGAGGCGGATATGAAACTTCTACTTGTAGAGGATGAGCCGCGCATGGCGGAGGCGCTGCAGGAGCTGCTGCGGCAGGACGGCTATGACGTGGACTGGTTTTCCCGCGGCGACGAGGGACTGCTGGCGATTCGCAGCGCGCAGTACGATGCCGCGCTGCTCGATGTGATGCTTCCGGGTCTTTCCGGGATTGAGGTAACGGCGCAGTGCCGTCGCGCGGGCATCCATACGCCCATCCTGATGCTTACCGCAAAAGGGGAGCTGGACGACAAGGTGCTTGGACTGGATGCTGGCGCAGATGACTATGTGACGAAGCCCTTCCAGCCGCGAGAGCTGCTGGCGCGCGTGCGGGCGCTGTGCCGCCGCGGCCTGCCGCTGGTGGAGGATCGGCTCTGCGCGGGCGATTTGGCGCTGGATGCCAGAGGCCTATCGCTGGAATGCTTGGCAACCGGGCAGAGCGTCCACCTGAGCGAGAAGGAGTGCCGCGTGCTGGAATACCTGATGTCGAGCCAGAATCGCGTGCTGTCGAAGGAGCAGCTCGCGGTAAAAATTTGGGGCTACGAAAACGAGGCGGAGTATAATAAGGTGGAGGTCTACATTTCTTTTGCCCGAAAGAAGCTAAGCTTTGTCGGCTCGCGCGTGGAGATTCGGACGGTTTGGGGCGCGGGCTATCAGTTGAGGTGCCGCGATGAAGAATAGGATGCCGAATCAGGAGAATCGCCGGTGCTTTCCGAGCGCCTTCCAGCGCTCGCGGCGGCAAATTGTCGCTGTGGTGATGGCGGCGTTTCTGATTGTGTTTGTCGTAACGCTCGCGATGATTTATTTTTTGAGCTATCAGGAGCTCTACCAAGAGAATCAGGATATGCTCGACAGCTATGTGCAGCAGTATCGCGAGAACGGCAACCCCAGCCAGAGCCAGCCGGAGCAGCTGCCGCAGGCGGAGGAGCCGCCGGAGCGCGGGGAGCTGCCTGACCACGACAGCGCGCGCTATCTGCTCTCATCGTTCTATTCTGTGGCGTTTGACGCGCAGGGAGATGCGTTCAGCGTGGATGTTGGAAGCGGCACGCTCTATAGCCAGAGCCAGCTCACCGATGTGGCGCTGGCGCTCCTCTCCGGTTCGAAGAGCCAAGGGACCTACGGTAATTTCATCTATCGGATTGACGAAACGGAAAGCTACACCCTTGTCGCGCTCATGGATAGCACGCTGGTGGCGGATAGCTTCACCACCCTGTTCCGCAACGCGCTGCTGCTGGGTGCGGCGATGGTGCTGGTGCTTTACCTGTGCGCCGTGGCGCTTGCCCGCTGGATCATCCGCCCCTTGGAGGAAAGCGACCGCCGCCAGCGGCAGTTTCTCTCGGACGCGGGCCATGAGCTGAAGACGCCGGTTTCCGTTGTGCAGGCGAATGCCGAGCTGCTTGAGCGGGAGATTGGCGAAAACAAGTGGCTTCGCAACATCCGCTTTGAGAGCAACCGCATGACCGGCCTGGTGAGCGAGCTGCTGGAACTCGTGCGCGCGGAGCGGGACACGCCGGGCAAGGAGCCGCTCGAGCTCAGCCGCCTTGTGCTTGGCGGGGTACTGCCTTTCGAGAGCGTGGCGTATGAAATGGGGCGCACGCTCGACTACCGGATTGACGAGGGAATTTCCCTGCTTGGCAATCCCGGCCAGCTCAGCGAGCTTGTGTCGATTCTGATGGACAATGCCCTTTCCCACAGCGAGGGGGAGGGTGCGATTGCTATATCGCTGCGGCAGGAGAGAGGGGAGGCAATCCTCACCGTCACAAACCCCGGATTCATCCCCGAGCAGAAGCGCGAGGACATATTCGCCCGATTCTACCGAAGCGACGAAAACCGCAGCGACACCGGGCATTATGGCCTCGGGCTGAGCATCGCGAAGAAGATTGTCGAGGCGCATCATGGAGGAATCGGGGTTGAATGCGCGGATGGGCAGGTCGTTTTCACCGTCCGCCTGCCCCTGCATGGGAAAAAGCACCGGGCAAGTCGCCGCACAGCAAAATGACGTTGTCGGCATAGAAAAACGGAAATTTTTGCGCAATGGGATATTCCTAGGAAAAAAAGCTCATCCTTTGTATTGACCGGGAGAATCTCCTATGATATAATCCAAATGAAATCAAATGTTTGCCGACTTGACCGGCAGAAAAGGAGCAAATGGATATGAGATTGGAAAACAAAATTGCAATTATCACCGGCGGCAGCCGCGGCATCGGCTATGCCACTGCAGACGCTTTCCTGAAAGAGGGCGCGCTGGTAATTGTCGCCGCCTCCTCGCAGGCCAACGCCGATAAGGCGGCCGACAAGCTGCGTCAGGCGCATCCGGGCTGCACCGTGGAGGGCATCAGCCCCGTGCTGAGCGATGGGCAGAGCGTCCGCGAGGCCTTCGCGGGCGTGGTCGCGCGTCATGGGCATATCGATATTCTGGTGAATAACGCCGGCATGTCCGAGAGCACGCCCCTTGCCAACTACACGGAGGAGCTGTTTGACAAGGTTATGGATTTGAATGTGAAGGGCGTGTTCAACGCTACCCATGCCGCCGCCGAATACATGGTTGCGCAGGGCAGCGGCGTAATCCTGAATACCTCCTCGGTGGTCAGCCGTGACGGGCAGCCCGGCGGCTTTGCCTACCCGGCCTCCAAGTTCGCCGTGAACGGCATGACATTGTCGCTCGCGCGAGAGCTGGGGCCGAAGGGCATCCGGGTCAACGCGGTCGCGCCCGGTATCATCGAAACGGATATGATGAAAGCGGTGCCCAAGGAGGTAATCGATCCGCTGATTGCACGCGTGCCGCTGCACCGTCTGGGTCAGCCCGAGGACATTGCCAACGCTTTTGTATTTTTGGCTTCGGAGGAAGCGTCCTATATTACCGGCGTTGTCCTGCACGTTGACGGCCTGGGAAGAATCTGACCGAAGAAATTTGCGATAGTGTGATGCAATGGCACCCATCGGAGGCGAATGGAATGGAAATATCGATTCGGAAAATGAATGCGCGCGACGAGGCGCAGGTGCTTGCCATGATGCGCGTATTCTATCGATCGCCCGCCGTGCGCACCGAAGGCTCGGAGGAAATTTATCTGCGGGATTTTCGCCTCTGCGTCGGCGACAGCCCGTATTTGGAGGGATATATGCTCGAGCGTGAGGGCGCGGTTTGCGGCTATGCGATGGTAGCAAAGAGCTTTTCGACCGAGTTCGGGAAGCCGTGCATCTATGTCGAAGACCTGTACCTGCTGGAATCGGCGCGCGGGAGGGGAATCGGGAGCGCGTTCTTTGCCTTCCTTGGCAGGCAATACCCCGATGCGGTTTTCCGGCTGGAGGTGGAGCAGGAGAATATCCCGGCGATTCGCCTCTACCGGAAGATGGGCTACACTCCCTCGCCCTATTTGGAGATGAAGATGCTTTCCTGCCCGCAGCCCGGCGATGGAAGCATATGACTGGCAAAAAATGTGGTGCGTAAGATTGCGCACCACACTTTTTTATTTTGGCAGCTTTGCGGCTTGGCGCTACTCTTCCTCGTGCAGCAGCTCCATCAGGTTGCATTTGTTCAGGCCTCGTTTTGCACCGAAGCAAATTGCAAACGTTGCGAGAAATGCCGTCGCCAGAAGCAGGAATAGCCTCGGCGTCGTCAGGCCGCAGGTGGCAAGGGTCGTAAACAGCGCGCCAATCACCGCGGCCGGGCTTTCGCCGGCGGCAAGCGACGAGGCGCTTCTGATCAGGAGCCATCCGAGGTAACAGGCCACCGCGGCAGCGACCGCAACAAGGCTCCGAACGGCAGATCTGCGAATCAGCTCCATCGTCCGCTGGCGCTTGGACATACCGATTGCCTGCAAAATCCCATACCGCTTCTTTTCGCTCTGCGTTTCGAGGCGAAGCGTGCTAACAAGAATCATCAGCACCACCAGAGCGATGCATACGCCGCTTATGATGGTCATAATCAGCGATTGCTGGTAGATTTGGGCATTGGCGTCGTTCGTCTCGCGCTCATTATTCAGCTTGAAATATTGCGATTGTACGACAGCATCCCCCAGATTTTTTATGTACTGGATTTGGGATATGACCTTGGTAACGGCGGTGTCCACGCCGAGGTTCCCGGCGTTCCCGTTGGTATAGAGAAAGGCCTGATTGTATCCAACCTCCTGCTTACCGCGCAGGAAACGCTCCCCTTCAATCCACCACTGCGTGCCCTCCGGGATCTGGTCTACAATGCGCTGGAGCAGGGGCAGGGAGCAGATGACGAAGTAGCAGGAATTCTCTATCGCGTATTTTCCGGAGCGGTCGTATTCCAGCCTCGCCGCAAGCGTATCGTCGCCCGCAAGCAGCTGCACGGAGCCTGCATTTGTGCTTACCGTTACCAGGCCGGGGCTGTTGAGACAGCTTTCATCCAGATACACATTTAATAGGTCTGAATCCACATAATCAGAGAAATGCTGATAGTCGATGGAAATGGAAATCTCCGTGCCCTCGGCAGGAATGGTGGATACCGGGTCGGCTACAAAATAGTCGAACGTTATCGGTTTGTAGTCGTAGCCATCGAGCATATAGCCTTTTTGTTGCAGAACCGTTCCCTCGGGCCGATCGGTGACAATCTGTACAATCACACTTTCGCCGCGCTCGAAGGCATCCCTGTCCACCCCGGTCGTATCCACATATTTTTGCAGGTCGTCCCAATTCATCGTAATGGCGACCGCCGTTTCCATGCCCTCGTCGCCGGGGATCGTGACCAGCGTGTAAAAGTCATTGAAGCCGACAAAGTCCGTAATGCCCTCGATGGACAATAGTGAGGCTTCATACGCGGACAAATCGGGAATCGAATAATCGGAGCTCAAATAGGTTCCATCCACCTCGCCGATATAATACGACCAGAGCGAAGACCAGTAGGCATAATCCCGAAGCGGCTCGGCGACGTTCACCGTGGTAAATACCACAGAAATGCACAGAAGCGTTGCCATCAGCAGAATCAGCGCCCGCCGGAAGGTGACAACCAGCCGGGATTTGCCCCTTTGCATTCCTATCCCGCTGGTTAAGGGCGTTGCCAGCGCGACCTGAAAGGTGAGTATGCGCACGGCGAGAATACCGACCATCCAGAATACCAGCGCCAGAACGAGATCGTCCCATGGGATGCTGACTGCTACATCTACGGAGCCAGAATACACCGTCAGCATCAGCAGCGCACGGATGCCGACGGCTCCAAGCGCAATCCCCAGCAGCAGAGCCGGGAGCGCCAGAATAAGCGTTTCGGCAATGATGAGGAGCCGGAGCTGCCCTTTTGTGCCGCCAAGCCCTCGGAGGCGGACAATCCTGCGAACCTCCGACTGCATTTGCAGGATATAAATCATCACAACGGCCAGAATGGTTATCGCCAAAATAAGCACAAGGTAGACCATGTCCGCCTGCGACGCTTCGCTTTCCATGCCCACCGCGATATTGATGGTTACCGTGCGAATCGTGGAGCCCTCGCGGTTCTGGTACAGGTATCGGTTGACTGCGCTCTCTATGCCGCTGTCCATTCCCGATTTTACAGTAAAGAAGTAAGTAGTTTCGCCGCTCAGGTCTGCATCTTCGCCGAGTGACTCCTTCGCCTCGGAAAGAATGCTCTGAATGGCCTCCTCGGTGAGGATAGCCGTATTCAGGCTGCAGTTGATTTCCCAGATGCCGGTGTACTCCTGAATAACACCGACAACGTGAAAGCTTCGTTCAACGGTGACCGATTGACCGGTGGACGAGTTGAAAAATTTCCATTGCAGATGAATCGTCGAGCCGGGGCTTGTGCCGAAGCCAACCTCGGTAAGCGATGCGGCCTCGATTGCGATTTCGCTTTCGCCTTTCGGCATACTGCCGCTTTGCAAATGGATTCCCATGTCGGCAAACGCGCCGTCAGCGGTTCCGATTTGCATGGAGCCGACAGTTATATCGCGCACAATCACGCTCGCGGTGCCATAGTTGACGCTTGTCCCGATATCTTCTACCCATGCTTCACCCTCGAGGTAGATTAGATCGCTCTCGACGCCGTCCGTCAGCGCGCCGTACCATGAGCCGTAGGTATCGGCCCGCAGCCCGGAATTGGTCTTGGAAACGCTGCTCGTGTAGCTGAGGAATATCATGGCAAAGGAAAAGGAAACCAGCAGCACGAAGAACATCAGAAGCGACTGTCGCTTCCTGCGCCGGATGCCTTGAAAGGCGAGCGATAGAATTTCTTTCACCTTTTTACCTCCTCTAATCTTATTTTGGTGAAGGCAGCGGATGCTCGCCGTGAGAAACCCAAACTATAGCACGCCGATTGCCTGCGTGATGCGGCGGAGGGTCTCCGCCTCGCCCAGAATCTGCATCACCGTGTATAGATCCGGCGAGTTGACCTTGCCGGTCACGGCGATGCGGATATAGGTCGATACGTCCGCGATCGTGCCGGGGTAGGCGGCGGGGTCAGCCTTGTAGGCTCTCATGTCGGCGGTGAAGCCAATCTCCTGCGTTATGGCCTTGATTTTGTCGAACCACGCGGCGGAATCGTCGGCAAAGCGGAAGGCGTCGAGGAATTTTTCCAGCACGGTCTTTACCGTCGCCAAATCGGCCTGCGCGGGGAAGATGGGCGCTTGCAGAAATTCCGGATAGAAGAAGCCCATATAGTCCTTGGCGTCCTTCCACACGGCGAGATCCTTACGCGGCTTCTTCCCGCCGCGGCCGATGGCAAGAATCCTCTCGGCATATGCCCGGTCGCGCGCAAGCACCGCGCCAAATTCTGGCTCAAATTCCAGCGCCCACTCGGTTAAGTGCGAATAGACCATCTCGGCCGGCATCCGGGAGATGACATTCTTCGATACGTCAATCAGCTTGGCATAGTCAAACAGGTTCCCCGCTGGATTGCATTTTTTGACATTGAACGGGAAATCGGCGGCAGGCGCATCAGGGTTAGCTCTGCGCCAATCCTCATAGTTGGAGTTGAGCAGCGTGAGGATATATTCGTATACGGCCTCCGGCGGGAAGCCCTCGGCTCGGTAGTAGGTGAGGGCAAGCTCGGGATCCTTGCGCTTGCTGAGCTTGCGCTTGCTCTCGCCGTCCATTTTTTGCAGCGGCCCGATGTGGGCGTATTTCGGCAGGCGGAAGCCCAGCGCCTGAAATAGCTGGATGTGGAATGGCAGTGTTGCGAGCCATTCATCCCCGCGCACGACGTGCGTGGTGCGCATGAGGTGGTCGTCCACCGCGTGGGCAAAGTGGTAGGTGGGGATGCCGTCGGATTTGAGAAGCACATGGTCGATATTGTTTTCGGTTACAGAAATTTTACCCTTTACCAAATCGTCAAACTTGAAGTGATTTTCAATGCTCCCTGTGCTTCGAAAGCGCAGCACCCAAGGATGCCCGGCTGCCATCTGCGCGCGAATATCCTCGATGGGGCGGTCGCGCCACACGGCGTATTGCCCATAGTAGCCGGTGGTGTGCTTCTCACGTTCCTGCTGTGCGCGCATGGCGGCGAGCTCGTCCTCGGTGCAGAAGCAGGGGTAGGCTTTCCCCTCGGCGACAAGCTTCTTGGCGTAGATGTGGTAGATATCCGCGCGCTGCCGCTGGCGATAGGGGCCGTAGGCGCCGGTTTCCCCGTCCATCGTCGCGCCCTCGTCAAAATGAATGCCGTAGTGCCTGAGCGTTTCAATCAGCACCTCTACCGCGCCGGGAACCTCCCGCTTTGCGTCGGTATCCTCTACGCGCAGGAACAGCACGCCGCCGCTGCGGTGCGCCATTCGCTCGCTGGTAAGCCCCTGCACCAGATTGCCCAGATGGACAAAGCCGGTGGGGGAGGGCGCCATGCGGGTTACGACCGCGCCCTCCGGCAGATTGCGCGCCGGGAAGCGCGCCTCGAGCGATTCGGGAGTGTCGTTTACTTCCGGAAAAAGTAATTGCGCCAAAGCCTGTGTATCCATAGTTTCGTCCTTTCCTGGCGGGGGCTTCCTGCCCTGCGCCTTTGCAAATATGCCTATACTATAGCATTTTCCGGCAACAAAGTCAATTTCTCCTTGCTATTTTTTCGCAATGTGGTATAATGAAAAAAATGAAATCTGGGGGAAACAACTATGCAAGCGGAAACCGTTCAAAAGAAGCGAATGCTCTCCGGCATCAAGCCCAGCGGCGAGCTGACGCTGGGCAGCTACCTGGGCGCGATCAAGCACTGGTCGGCACGCGCGGAGGAATTCGACTGCTACTATTTCATGGCGGATTTGCACGCCATCACTGTGCGGCAGAATCCGGCCGACTTGCGCCGCCGCACGCTCGAGCAGCTGGCGCAGTATATTGCCTGCGGGCTGGATCCGCAGAGAAACACCCTCTTTATCCAGTCCCATGTGCATCAGCACGCGGAGCTTGGCTGGGTACTGAATTGCTACGCCATGTTCGGGGAGCTTTCCCGCATGACCCAGTTCAAGGATAAATCCGCCAAAAACGCCGATAATATCAACGGCGGCCTGTTCACCTATCCCAGCCTGATGGCAGCGGATATTCTGCTCTACCTGCCGGATTTTGTTCCGGTGGGGGAAGACCAGAAGCAGCATGTGGAGCTGTGCCACACCATTGCGCGCCGCTTTAACGGCATTTATGGCGAGGTTTTCAAGCTGCCCAAGCCATATGTGCCGAAGGTTGGGGCGAGAATCATGAGCCTTACCAACCCCGTCGCCAAGATGTCCAAGTCGGAGGACGCGGATTCCGGCCGCGTACTGCTCATGGATCCGCCCGAGCAGATCATGCGTCAATTCAAACGAGCCATCACCGATTCCGACACCGAGAACTGCGTGCGCTACGACAAGGAGAATAAGCCCGGCGTGGCGAACCTGATGACCATCTATTCCGCCGTGACCGGCAAGAGCTTCGAGCAAATCGAGGCCGAATTTGCTGGGAAGGGCTACGGCGTGTTCAAGCCCGCGGTAGGCGAGGCCGTGGTGGAGGCTCTGCGCCCGATCCGCGAGGAAGCCGCGCACCTGATGAAGGACAAGGCGTATCTCGAGGGGGTGTACCGCGCGGGCGCGGAAAAAGCAAGCCGCGAGGCGGAAAAAACGCTGCGCAAGGTTTACAAGAAGGTCGGCCTGCTGGCAAAATAAGAAATCCATAACAAATCCGGGGTAGAAGCCTACCCCGGAAATTATGGAAGCTCCGAATCCACCGGCAGGAGCGGATTATGCTTTCTTTTGCGGCGCATAAGGCGGTTTTATACGCCGCAGACGATTTGCCTACGAGCTTCCTTATAAAAACAGATATAGCGCGAGCGTGAGCAGCATCGAGGAATTGTCTGCCTGCGAATCGCCCGCCATGAGCAAAATCATCACAATCACGAATAAATCCCCTGTGTCCAGCCCCTGCGGAATGAGATTGCGCAGGAAGCTTCCCGCGCTTTGCGGCGCGGCCGGCGCACACGGCGGTGCGCCGGGTGGCTGCGGCTCCTCCGAAAGCGGCGGCTGCGGCGGCAGGTCCGGCGCTGGAGGCTCCTGCGGCGGAATCGGGTCCGGCTCCGGCGGAGGCGCGTCTTGCGGCTGCTGCCTTGGCATAGGAGCGGGCGGCACGCGCTCGGGCACGGTATTTTTGCGGTATGTCCCATCCGTTTGCGGAATATAGCGGTTATACATGGCTTTTACCCTCCTAGTAGTTTCTCAAGGCCGCCCGGGCCGAGGGCGGAGGAGGCCGCGTCCGCGAGCTTCGCCGCCCGCATCGCGCGCGCAAGCCGGTCGACCTTTTCACGGCTGAGATAAGGGGAGAGCGCGCGAAGCAGCGTTTGCTGGTTGCTGTCGATTCCTGCCTGCCCCGCAAGCCCCGCGATGCGCGCGATAGCCGCCATATCCGACGCGCTTTTGCGCGGCGGTTCCTCCTGCTGCGGCGCGGTCGGCTGTGGCTGCGGCGGTGGGCTAGGCGGCGCGCTCTGCGTGCCAAAGCTCTGCGCGAGGTTCATCACCTGGCGCATAAGCTCCGGGTTTTGCAGCAGAGCGCTCAGGCTGTTTTCCAGCTCAGGCATCGGCATCGCCTCCCAAGGAGCGGATTAGCCCGGCGACCTTGGGGTCCTGCATCAGCTCCGCAACCGCGGCCTGAAGCCGCTGCTGGTCGCCTGCGGCGGCCGCCGCGCGCAGATTTTCGGTCTGGCTGCTGCCCAGCGCCTGCGCGAGCGCCCTTGCCGCCGGGGAAGCGGCAAGCTTTTTTGCTTTCCGCAGTTGTTCCTCACCGATTTTTTCCATACGCTACCTCCCAGTACGAATCGCTTCTACTAAGCTCAGTATATGCGCCGGAGGGAAAAGCGTGAACAATCCGAAAATATTCCTGTTCCTGCTGGAAATCCTTGCAAAAATGTGATACGATAGGCGTATCAGGGGAGGAGAAGGTTTGAAAATACTGGTTTTGTCCGATTCCCATTCGGGCCTTTCATTTATGCGTATGGCTATTCGCGCTGTGCGGCCGGATGCCGTGGTGCATCTGGGGGATTACTACGATGATGGCGAGGAAATGGCATCGGAATTTCCTCAAGTGGTTTTCCACCTCGTTGGCGGCAACTGCGACCGGTTCCGCTCCTACCGCGTGATTCCCGAGCGGCTGTGCTACCCCGTCTGCGGCGCCAAGCTGCTGATGGTGCATGGGCACAATCACCATGTCAAATCCGGGCTGTGGAGTCTGCTGGAGGATGCACGCGCGTCAGGCGTGCAGGCTGTGCTGTATGGGCACACGCACAGCGCCGATTGCCACCGCGAGGAGGACGGCCTTTGGGTTCTGAATCCCGGTGCCTGCGGCTCAAGCGGCGGCAGCGTGGGTGTTGTGGAGGTGCTTAACGGCGAAATTTCCTCTTGCTGTGTGCTGTATGCGCAGGATTTGCGGATTCTGAGCCAAAGCACTTGCCAAAAATAGAAAACGGTGATATAATAGCAGTAGGTTCTCACATCTTTGCGAAAGGGGGCGGCGTATGTTTCTTTTGGAATGGGCTGCGGAGCAATCCCGCCGGATTGCGGAAAAAATCGGCCCCATTCTTGCCACAGTTTCCGGCTTTTTCCGTAAGGTCGGCCGCGGGCTGGATGTTGCATGGCGCTGGCTGTACAATTTCCGCAAAATCTTTTTTGCAATTCCCGTGGCGTATGCCGCGATTCGGCTCGCGCTGTACAATATGGCCAATTTGCCGGAGGTGGTGGGCGTCTGGCTGCAGGAGGACGGCACCTATGCCTTCCAGTTCGTGCGGGAGATTGCCGCGCTCGGCCCGCTCGCAATCACGGCATTCTGCCTGCTGATGATGTTTATCTCCCGCAGGACTCTCACACCGTGGACGGTGAGCGTTTTCTCGCTGCTGATACCCATTTTCCTGCTCATCAGCAACACCTATATGCTATAAAAATCGGTTCTATAATAAATGTTGGGGTCAGGTGTGAGCCTGACCCCATGAATCTGAA
>JAJQFT010000081.1 GCA_021200975.1 Bacillota bacterium
GTTTCGGACACGGGGCGGGTGGGGTCTGCCGCCCCGGTGACCCGCATGGCGCCGTAGACATAGCTCCTGCCGGACAGGGGATCCCGGATGGCGCCGCCGATGCAGGTTGCCGCCCCGCCGAAGGGCTCGATTTCCGTGGGGTGGTTGTGGGTTTCGTTCTTAAACAGCAGCAGCCAGGGCTCCTTTACCCCATCCGCTGTGACGTCGATTTTCACAGTGCAGGCGTTGATTTCCTCGGATTTATCCAGCCTTTCCAGCTTGCCCTGAGCCCGGAGGGCTTTCACCGCAATGGTCGCCAAATCCATCAGGCAGATGGGCTTCTGCTCCCGCCCCAGCTGGCGGCGGGTGGACAGATATTCTTCATAAGCGCCTTGCAGCATGGGGTCGGCAAAGTCCGCCCGGTCAATCACTGTGCCGAAGGTGGTGTGGCGGCAATGGTCGGACCAGTAGGTGTCAATCATGCGGATTTCCGTAATGGTGGGGTCACGCCCCTCCTCCCGGAAATAGCCCTGGCAGAACAAAATATCGTCCAAATCCATGGCAAGCCCGTATTTTTCAATGAAATCCGCCAGTCCCTCCCGGCTCAGAGCGGTAAAGCCCTCCAATGTCGCCACGCATTTGGGAACATCATACTGCACCGCCAGGGTTTCCGGCAATGTCAGCTCCGCCTCCCGGCATTCCACCGGGTTAATGACGTATTTTTTGATTTCCGCGATGTCTTTTTCAGACAATTCTCCGTACAGGGCGTAGACCTTGGCGGTGCGGATTCGGGGGCGCTCCCCCTGGGAAATGATCTGGATGCACTGGGCGGCAGAGTCCGCCCGCTGGTCGAATTGCCCCGGCAGGCTCTCCACGGCGAACAGCGTGCAGTCCTCCAGCGTCAGGGCGGAGGAAACATTGTCCAGCTGGGGCTCGGAGAAAACCGTTTTCACGGCGGAGTCAAACAGTTCCTTTGTTATGTTTTCCCCGTCATAGCGGTTGAAAATCCGAACATTTTTGATGTTTTCCAGCCCCAGGAGCTGCTTTGCCTCCCGCAGGAGCGTCTGGGCTTCATTGTCCAGCCCCGGCTTCTTTTCCACATAAACCCGGCAGACCATATCAGCCCTCCTTCGCCGCCAGCGCCCGGCGGCCAATGTCGGTGCGGTGGTAGGCGTTTGCAAAGCTTACCCCCGCTGCTAAGCGGTATGCCTCTGCCACCGCTGCTTCCAGAGAATCCGCCACAGCGGTCGTGCCGGTGACCCGTCCGCCGGAGGTGATTAGCCTGCCGCCCTCCAGCTTCGCCCCTGCCACATAGGTGTGGGTGGCAGTCTCCGGGGTCATGGTGATAGGGAAGCCCTTCTCATAGTACTTGGGGTAGCCGTTGGAGGCCTGAATCACGCAGCAGGCATATTTTTCCGCAAATTTGACTTCCGTTTCCGCCAGCTTTCCCTCCGTGCAGGCGCGCATAATGGTCAGCAGGTCGCTTTCCAGCAGGGGCAGTACCACCTGCGTTTCCGGGTCGCCGAAGCGGCAGTTGTACTCAATGACCTTGGGTCCATCGGGAGTCAGCATCAGGCCGAAGTACAGGCAGCCCCGGAAGGTTCTGCCCTCGGCATTCATGGCATGGATGGTGGGCAGGAAAATTTCCTCCATGCACCGTAGAGCGATTTCTGAGGTGTAGTAGGGGTTCGGAGCCACCGTACCCATGCCCCCGGTGTTGGGGCCGGTGTCCCCATCCCCTGCCCGCTTGTGATCCATGGAGGACACCATGGGCTTTACCACATTGCCATCGGTGAACGCCAGGACGGACACCTCCGGCCCGGTGAGAAATTCCTCAATCACTATTTTGTCCCCGGATGCACCGAAGATATGCCCCTCCATCATGTCCCGGACAGCGATCTTCGCCTCCTCGCGGGTGGGGGCGATGATGACCCCCTTGCCCAACGCTAGACCGTCCGCCTTGATGACGGCGGGCAGAGGGCAAAAGTCCAGATAGTCCAGGGCGGCGGACATATCCGTAAAGACCTCGTAGGACGCGGTGGGGATGCCGTATTTTTTCATGAGATTTTTGGAAAAAGCCTTGCTCCCCTCGATGATGGCGGCGTTTGCTCTGGGGCCAAAGCAGGGAATCCCCGTCGCCTCCAGGGCATCCACACACCCCAGCACCAGAGGGTCGTCCGGGGCAACCACAGCGTAGTCAAGGGCATTTTCCCGGGCGAAAGTCACCAGCTTATCGATTTCCGTGGCGCCGATGGGGACGCAGGCGGCGTCGGCGGCAATGCCGCCGTTGCCGGGGGCAGCGAAAATGGCGGAAACGGCGGGATTCTTTTTCAGCGCCCGGATGATGGCGTGCTCCCGTCCGCCGCCGCCCACTACTAAAATTTTCATACCCAAAGCCCTCCTGTATCAGTGGTGGAAAAGCCGCATCCCGGTGAACGCCATGACCATACCGTGCGCATCACACTCGGCAATCACCGCGTCGTCGCGGATGGAGCCACCCGGCTGCGCCACATAGCGCACGCCGCTGGCTCTGGCGCGCTGAATATTATCGGCAAAGGGGAAGAATGCATCCGAGCCGAGCGAAACGCCGTCCATTTGGGCAAGGTAGGCACGCTTTTCCGCGTCGGTAAGCGGCACGGGTCGGGCGGTAAAATACCGCTGCCACACGCCGGGCGTGCAAACATCCTCCTCGTTGTGGTTTATATAGCCGTCAATCACATTGTCGCGCTCGGGGCGGCGAAGCTCCGGGCGGAACGGCAAGCTGAGCACCTTCTCGCATTGGCGCAGGAACCATGTATCCGCCTTGCCCCCGGCTAAGCGGGTGCAGTGGATGCGGGACTGCTGCCCCGCCCCCACGCCGATGGCCTGCCCGTCATAGGCAAAGCAAACGGAGTTGGACTGGGTGTATTTGAGTGTAATCAGGGAAACAATCAGGTCGCGCTTTGCGCTCTCGGGCAGGGTCTTGGCGGCCGTGACCACGTTTTGCAGCAGCTCCTCCCCGATGGGGAATTCGTTGCGCCCCTGCTCGAAGGTAATCCCGAAAACCTGCTTGCGCTCGATTGGGTCAGGCACATAGCTTTCGTCGATTTTTACAATATTATAGCTGCCTTTTCGTTTGGTTTTCAGGATTTGAAGAGCCTTTTCGGAATATCCCGGCGCAATCACACCGTCAGAAACCTCCCGGGCAATCAGCTGCGCAGTAAGCTCGTCGCACTCGTCCGAGAGTGCGACCCAATCGCCGAAGGAGCACAGGCGGTCGGTTCCGCGGGCGCGGGCATAGGCGCAGGCAAGCGCGCTATCGGCCAAATTGGGCACATCGTCCACGAAGCAGGCTCTTTGCAGCGTGTCCCCCAGCGGCAGGCCGACGGCGGCAGAGGTGGGCGAAACGTGCTTGAAGGAGGCCGCCGCGGGCAGCCGGCACGCCGCCTTCAGCTCGCGCACGAGCTGCCAGGAATTGAAGGCATCTAGAAAATTGATATAGCCGGGCTTCCCATTGAGCACCTCGATGGGAAGCCCGCTCCCATCCGCCATAAAAATGCGGGATGGCTTCTGATTGGGGTTACAGCCGTATTTTAGTGCAAATTCCTTCATGACGCAGCCTCCTTAAACGTTTAGCTCCGCGTTTTGCGCGGCAGGATACTTTTCAAGAATTGGGCGAATAACCTCCGCAAGGAATTCCTCCACCTGCGAAACACAGCGCCCGATATACCTCCGGGGGTCCACCTGCGCGTCGATTTCCTCGCGCGTGAGCGGGATACGGTCGTCCGCCGCGATGCGCTCGAGCAGGTCGTTCTCCCCGCCCTCGGTCTTGACCCGCCGCGCGGCGGCATGGGAGTGGACGCGCAGGATTTCGTGCAGCTGCTGGCGGTCGCCGCCGCGCTTAACGGATTCCATCAGGATATTTTCCGTAGCCATAAAGGGCAGCTTCTCCATCACCCGCCGCGCAATCACCTTGTCATACACCACGAGCCCGGCGGAGATATTCATGTATAGGTTCGCTATCGCGTCCACCGCCAGGAAGGCCTCGGAAACCGAGATGCGCTTATTGGCACTGTCGTCCAGCGTGCGCTCGAACCATTGCGTCCCCGCGGTGAAGGCGGGGTTCAGCGCATCCGTCATGACAAAGCGAGCCAAGCTCGTAATGCGCTCGGCGCGCATGGGATTGCGCTTGTAGGGCATCGCGGAGGAACCAATCTGCGTGCTCTCAAACGGCTCCTCCATCTCCTCGAAGCTTTGCAGCAGGCGCAGGTCGTTGGAGAATTTGGAGGCGCTCTGCGCAAAGCCGGAGAGCGCGGACAGGAAGAAATAGTCGATTTTCCGCGAATAGGTCTGCCCGGATACGGGCACGACGCCGCCGAAGCCCATCTGCTCAGCAATGAGGCGCTCCATGCGCCGGATTTTCTCCTCGTCGCCCTCGAAAAGCTCGAGAAAGCTTGCCTGCGTGCCGGTCGTGCCCTTGGAGCCGAGCAGCCTCAGGCGGCCAAGCTGCGTTTCAAGATTCTCCATATCCATCGCCAGCTCGTTCATCCATAGCGTCGCGCGCTTGCCGATGGTGGTAAGCTGCGCAGGCTGCAGGTGGGTGTAGGCAAGGCAGGGCTGCGCCTTATAGCGCTCGGCAAAGGCGGCAAGGTTACGCAGCACCCGCGCGAATTTTTTCAGCAGAATTTCGGAGGCCTCTTTGAGAATAATCAAGTCGGTATTGTCGCCCACATAACAGCTCGTCGCGCCCAGATGGATAATCGGCGCCGCAAGCGGGCATTGCTGGGAGTAGGCATAAACATGGCTCATCACATCGTGGCGCACCACCTTCTCGCGTGCCTCGGCCAGCTCGTAGGGAATGTCGTCGATATGCGCCTCCATCTCGGCAATCTGCGCATCGGTAATCGGCAGGCCAAGTGTCTGTTCCGCCCGCGCCAGCGCGATCCATAGCCGCCGCCATGTGCGGAACTTAAAATGGTTGGAAAAAACAAACTGCATCTCGGCGCTGGCGTAGCGCGTCGAGAGCGGGGAGATATATCCATCGCGGTTCTCGCTCATGGCAGGCTCCTTTCGGAATTTTTGTTGATCAGGCGGTATTCCATTCCGCCGGTTTTCAGATCGATATAGCGGGTATAGAGGGAAATTTTGTTGCTCTCGTCTAGATTTTCCCAGATTTCCCGCGTGAAGTCGTCGATGGAATTGGGAATCTCCGTGCGCTCCGGCTCCCCCTGAAAGCTCGGAATCGGGCTGCCGTCGCGCACATAGGTGTGCAGGAAGTGCCCAAGCCCGGGCTTGGGCGGGTAGGAAAAGGTGTAGCGCGCGCAGTCGCTGCCCTCGGCATCGATGGACTTCAGGATGCTCAGCTTGTAGGAAAAATCCCCGTTTTCAAAGCGCAGCAGCGCGCTGATGCGCGGCGTGAAATTCGGCGCGTCCGGCTCAAAGGCGCGGGTTTGCAGCGCCTGCTCGAAGCTTTTCCCCGCACGCAGGTGCTGCGCGATTGTGTCCGTCTGGTCGCCATTGGTGACGATCAGTTGATTCCCCAGCGTGCGCACGGCAGCATAGATGATCAGGCTGGGATCCTCGAGCTTAGAGGGGTCGAAGGGCTCGGTATACACGTCGTCCCCCCGCAGGGCGAACACACGGTTTCGGGAGTTGGCAGAGCGGCCCATAATGAAGTAGGCGATTGCCGCCTTGCTCGCATCGGCTGTTTTGCCGACGACAATGCCGCGCCCTACATAGGAATTGCCCTGAAGCCGGTCGCGGATGGATTTTGTATCATAAATACCCATTTTCTTTCTCCTGTGCAATAGATTTGGCGACCATCTCGGCGGCGGCCGGCAGCAGGAGCCACTCGGCCTGCTCCATCACGCGCCGCTGCAAAATAGCGGGGGTATCCCCCTCCTCAACGGCGACAGCCTTTTGCAGCAGGATTTTTCCGCCGTCGGGAATCTCGTTGACGAAATGCACCGTCGCCCCGGTGAGCTTTACGCCGCGGAGCAGCGCCGCCTCGTGTACCCGCAGGCCATAGAACCCCTCGCCGCAGAACGCGGGAATCAGGCTCGGGTGAATATTCACAATCCGGTTGGGAAATTGGCGGATAAAATCCGCGCTGAGAATGCTCAAAAATCCGGCGAGAATCACCAGCTCCACGCCGCTTTCGGCAAGCAGGGCGAGAAGCTCGGCCTCGAATTCCGCCTGCGGCCGTCCCTTGCGCACCGCTACAGCAGCTCTCACCCCCGCCAGCTCGGCGCGCGTAAGGGCGTAAGCGTCGGGGCGGCTGGAAATCACCAGCACGATTTCGCCGCTGGGGAGGCCGCCTGCCGCCTGTGCGTCAAGCAGCGCCTGCAAATTCGTACCGCCGCCGGAAACCAGCACGCCGATTTTCGTCTTCACAGCAGCCTCACCTTTTCCTCCCCCGCGGCGATGACGCCAATCGGGTAGGCGTCGATGCCAAATTCCCGCAGGAGCTCCACCGCGCGCGTTTCCTGCGCCTTGGGCACAACCACCGTCATGCCGACACCCATATTGAAGGTATTGAACATATCGCGCTCGGGAATCCCGCCCCGGCTCTGGAGCAGGCGAAAAATGGGCAGCACCCGCACGGCGGAGCGCTCCAGCACGGCGCATAGGCCATTGGGAATGGAGCGCGGAATATTCTCGTAGAAGCCGCCGCCGGTGATGTGCGAAATGCCCTTGACCTCCACCTCGCCGAGCAGGGCGAGAATGGGACGCACATAGATTTGGGTGGGCGTAAGCAGCGCCTCGGCAATCGTCTGCCCGCCAAGCTCCGGGCAGGGCGCAAAAAGCTCGGGGCTGCGGCTGTCGATGCCAAACACCTTGCGGCACAATGAGAAACCGTTGGAATGCACGCCCGTGGAGGGCAGCGCCAGCACCGTGTCGCCCACCGCCATCGCCTGCCGGTTGAGCAGCTTCTTCCTGTCCACAATGCCAACGCAGAAGCCCGCAAGGTCATATTCCTGCGGCTCCATCACGCCGGGATGCTCCGCCGTTTCTCCGCCAATCAGGGCGCAGCCCGCCTGCACGCAGCCCTCGGCCACGCCCGCAACGATCTGGGCGATGGTTTCCGGCACATTCCTGCCGCAGGCAATATAATCGAGGAAGAACAGCGGCTTCGCGCCGCAGCAGATTACGTCGTTGACGCACATGGCGACGCAGTCAATTCCGATGGTATCGTGCCGCCGCATCGCAATCGCAAGCTGGATCTTCGTACCCACGCCATCGGTTCCGGAAACGAGCACCGGCTCCTCCATCCCCGCCAAATCCGGCGCAAACAGGCCGCCGAAGTCGCCCACACCCGATATACAGCCCGGCGTGACCGTGCGGGCAATATGCGATTTCATCAGCTCCACCGCGCGGTAGCCCGCGCGAATATCCACGCCCGCCTTGGCGTAGCTTTCCGACTGGGAATTGTTCATTTGCTGCCATCCTTTCGGCTAAGTGCCTGTTCAAATCGGGATTTTCCGCCGCGCGGCGGAATTTCGGTGGGATAGCGCTCGGTAAAGCAGGCGTCGCAGTACCCCTCCCCCGCGGCGGTGCCAATCAGCTCGCCCAAGCATTCGGCCCGCAGATAGCCGAGCGAATCCGCGCCGATTGCCCTGCAGATTTCGTCGGTGCTCATGCGGCAGGCGATCAGATTTTCCTTTGAGTCAATATCCGTGCCATAGTAGCAGGGGTTCATAAAGGGCGGGGCGGAAATGCGCACATGGATCTCCTTCGCGCCGGCGTCGCGGATGAGCTTCACGATTTTGGCCGAGGTGGTGCCGCGCACGATGGAATCGTCGATAAGCACCACCCGCTTGCCCCGCACGGTATCCACCACGGGGTTGAGCTTGATGGCAACATTGCGCTCGCGCATCTTCTGCGTGGGGGCAATAAAGGTGCGGGCGATATACTTATTTTTTACAAAGCCCATCTCAAAGGGAATGCCGGACTGCTTGGAGTAGCCGATGGCGGCATCCAGCCCCGAATCCGGCACGCCGATGACGAGATCCGCCTCCACCGGGTAGTCCTTGGCAAGCCGCTCGCCCGCGCGAACGCGCGCGGCATGGACGCTCACGCCGTCAATCACCGAATCGGGGCGGGCGAAATAGATATATTCAAAGATGCAGGAGGTCTTCGGCGCTTTTCCGCAATGCTCGCGGATGGAGCGGATGCCGCCCGAATCAATTACAAGGATTTCTCCCGGCTCCAAATCCCGCACAAGCTTCGCACCCACCGCGGCAAGCGCGCAGCTTTCGGAGGCGACCACGATCGCGCCGTCCTCGCGCCTGCCGTAGCACAGCGGGCGGAAGCCATGCTCGTCGCGCACGGCAATCAGCTTCGTCGGCGACATGACCACGAGCGAATACGCGCCCTTGAGCGCATACATCGCGCGGTTGACGGCCTGCTCAATCGAGGGTGCTTGCAGCCGCTCGCGGATGATCATGTAGGAGATTACCTCGGTGTCGCTCGTCATGTGGAAAATGGCGCCCTTCATCTCCAGCTCTTTTCGGAGCTGGGCAGCATTGACAAGATTGCCATTGTGCGCCAGCGCCATGTGCCCCTTGATGTGATTGACCACAATCGGCTGGGCGTTGGTGACCGAGTCGTGCCCGGTGGTGCCGTAGCGCACATGCCCTACGGCCATCGTGCCCGGGCCAAGGCGGGTGAGGATTTCCGGCGTGAACACGCCGTTGAGAAGCCCCTCGTCCTTGTAGCTGCGGAAAAGTCCGTCCTGATTCACCACAATGCCCGCGCTCTCCTGCCCGCGGTGCTGGAGGGTGAACAGGGCGTAGTAGGTTTCCAGCGCAACGTCGGCCTCCTCCGGGGTAAAAATCCCGAAAACCCCACATTCTTCGTGCAGTTTGCTCATGAACGCTCCTTTATTCCCCGCCGAAAACCCGCTTGCTCATCTCGCTGTAGGCCTCCTCCACGCCGCCCATATCGCGGCGGAAGCGATCCTTGTCCAGCTTTTCGCCGGTGGTCGCATCCCAAAAGCGGCAGGTATCAGGCGAAATCTCATCCGCCAGCACAAGCGTGCCGTCGGCCGTCTTGCCGAATTCCAGTTTGAAATCCACCAGCCGGATGTTCCGCTCAAGGAAATAGGCCTTCAGCAGCTCATTCACGCGCAGCGCGCAGGCGCGGATCCAGTCGATTTCCTCCCGCGTCGCGAGCTTGAGCGCAAGGGCATGGGAATCGTTCAGGAGCGGGTCGTGCAAATCGTCGTTTTTGTAGGAAAATTCCAGCGTCGGCTCATCGAACACCATTCCCTCCGCAACACCGTAGCGGGAGGCAAAATGCCCGGCGGAAATGTTGCGCACAATGACCTCCAGCGGCACAATGCGCACCTTCCTGACCACCGTTTCGCGGTCGGAAAGCTCCCGCACGAAGTGCGTGGGAATGCCCTGCTCACCGAGCAGCTGCATCAGGCGGTTCGTCATGCGGTTGTTAATGGCGCCCTTGCCAAGAATCGAGCCCTTCTTCAGGCCGTCCAGCGCGGTCGCATCGTCCTTATACGATACGATGACAAACGCGGGGTCGTCGGTAGCGTAAACCTTTTTGGCCTTACCCTCATACAGCAGTTCCCGTTTTTCCATAAGTAAAATCTCCTCAATTTCTATAATTTATAGGCGGTTGCGCTGCTCGATGGCGCTGTTTTTTTCAAGCACCCTTTCCCTCCCGGCGCTGCGGGCGGCCTCCAGCTTTGCGGCAAGCGTCTCGTCCGAAATCGCGAGCATCTCGATGCAAAGCAAAGCGGCGTTGACGGCCCCATCTATCCCAACCGTGGCGACAGGGATGCCGGAGGGCATCATCACGGTGGAATACAGAGCGTCAACGCCGTTAAGCGGGCCGGATTGAATGGGGATTCCCACAACCGGGAGCGTCGTGCGGGCGGCGAGCGCACCGGCCAGATGCGCAGCCATGCCTGCGGCCGCAAGGATTGCGCCGAAGCCATTTTCCCGCGCCGAGGCGGCAAAGGCGGCGGCCTCCTCCGGCGTGCGGTGGGCGGAGTAAACGTGCAGCTCGTAGGGCACGCCAAACTGCTCTAAGGTGGCGACAGCCTTTTCGAGCTTGGGCGCATCGGAATCGGAGCCCATGATGATGGCAATCTTTTTCATGCATTCCCTCCTGAATAAAAGAAAATGGGCAGACCTCCGCGGCGAACAGCCGGAGATTTGCCCAGACGGACGGCAATATTCCCCTGCGTTCCCCCTGTGTGATCACAGCTTCCGTCAGTCGCGTAAGGGTCTTGGAAAGCTTCCGCTCTCCGCTTTTGAAATACGAAAATATTGTATCATGCACATAGCGAAAAAGCAAGCTGTCAGAACCGATAAAAATCGCGAAAAAAAACGGTCAATTTCCGGCTTTTTCGCTTTTCGCGGGCAAAGCTCTCCCTTTACGCCCGTCGAAAATCACAAATCCCGGTTTTCCTTGGCATGAAAAGCTGTGCACAATCGGAATTGTCGGGCAATTTTCACATTACTCTTGACATTTTCGCATTTTTATCGGATAATAGGATTGCTCAATCGTTCCAAATTTATCGAAATAAAATTTGCCTCGGGCAAATCCCGAAAAGCGCAGGGAGCGCGCCCGCGCTTCCGACATTTTCATTAAAGGAGACTGCATTATGCGCAAAATCACCGTAATTGGCGCCGGCAGCGTCGGCGCAGCCGTAGCAAACGACCTGATGATTCAGGGGCTTTCCTCCGAAATCGTCATCATCGACATCAATCGCGAGAAGGCCTTCGGCGAGGCGCTGGACATCTACCAGGGAGCGCCCTTCTGCTCCCCCGCCATTGTCCATTCGGGCGACTACGACGAGGCCAAGGACTCCGACATCGTGATTATTACCTCCGGCGTGCCGCGCAGACAGGGGCAGTCCCGTCTGGAGCTCGCGCAGACCAACGTGAACATTCTTCGCGAAATCACGGAGCAAATTGTGCCACAGGCGCCCAAGGCCGTCTACCTGCTGGTTTCCAACCCCGTGGACATCCTGACCTACGTCTTTCACAAAATTTCCGGCCTTCCCGAGCGTCAGATTATCGGCTCGGGCACGATTCTCGATACCAGCCGCCTGCAATCGGAGCTGGCGCGGCGCTTCCTGATTAGTCCGCGGAATGTCCACGCCCATGTCTACGGCGAGCACGGCGACTCCTCCTTTGTCCCCTGGTCGCTGGTGCATATTGCCAATAATCACATCGACTCCTACAAGGACAATTCCCCCGACCACAACCAAATCCGGTGGAACCGGGACTATCAGGAGGTCGAAGACCATGTGCGCACCTCGGGCGCGCAGGTCATCAAGGCCAAGGGCGCGACCTTCTACGCCGTCGCCATGTCCGTCTGCCACCTTGTCAAGTGCCTGCAAAGCGACGCCGGCACCGCCGTGACGGTTTCCACCATGATGCACGGCGAATACGGCGTTTCGGATGTTTGCCTTTCCACACTTGTGCTTGTGGACAATACCGGCGTGCGTGGAAAGATTCTAAACCACCTGACCGACGGCGAAATCGACAAGCTCCGCGCCAGCGCGAACAAGCTGAAGGACGTCCTTTCTCAGCTGAAAATCTGAGGAGGCGGGCAGATGGAATACCGCATCGAACACGATTCTATGGGGAGCCTGTGCGTGCCGGCCGACCGCTACTGGGGCGCGCAGACCGAGCGCAGCCGCGAGAATTTTCCCATCGGCGTGGGGCTGGAAACCATGCCGCGGGAGATTATCCACGCCTTTGGAACGCTGAAAAAGGCCGCCGCGCTGGCAAATCACGCCCTCCTGCCTGAGAAGATGACCGCCGAAAAGCTCGACGCCATCAGCCGCGCCTGCGACGAGGTCGCCTCCGGCGCGCTGGACGCGCATTTCCCGCTCGTGGTGTGGCAGACGGGCTCGGGCACACAGTCCAACATGAATGCCAACGAGGTAATTGCCAACCGCGGCAACGCGCTGGCGGGCAGGGCGCTCCTGCATCCAAATGACGATGTGAATATGTCCCAGTCCAGCAACGACACCTTCCCCACCGCGATGCACATTGCCGCGGTGCTGGCGATTGAGGATGGCGTGCTCCCCGCCATCGACCGCCTGACGGCCGCCTTCGCGCGCTTAGAGGCAAACAATGCCGGACTTGTGAAGGCCGGCCGAACCCATCTGCAGGACGCGACCCCCATCGCCTTCTCGCAGGAAATCTCCGGCTGGCGTGTCTCGCTCGAGCGCGACCGGGAGCTGCTCACGCTCGCGCTTACGCCGCTGCGCGAGCTTGCGCTGGGCGGCACTGCCGTCGGCACCGGCCTGAATGCCCCCAAGGGCTTCGACGTAGCGGCTGCTGAGGCCGTTTCGGCGCTGACCGGCAAGCGCTTCCGCACCGCTGCGAACAAATTCCACGCGCTCACCAGCAAGGACGAATTGGTTTTCGCCCACGGCGCGCTCAAGGCGCTGGCGGCCGACCTGATGAAGATTGCGAACGATGTTCGCTATCTCGCCTCCGGCCCGCGCAACGGGCTGGGTGAAATTTCGATTCCGGAGAATGAGCCCGGCTCGTCCATCATGCCGGGCAAGGTCAACCCCACCCAATGCGAAGCGCTCACCATGGTCGCCGTGCAGGTGATGGGCAACGACGTGGCGGTGGGTATGGCGGCAAGCCAAGGAAACCTAGAGCTGAACGTTTTTATGCCCGTTTGTATCTACAACTTCCTACAATCAGCGCGTCTGCTTGCACAGGCGATGACCTCCTTTCACGACCGCTGCGTCGTCGGCATCCGCGCCAATCGGGAGAAAATGGAGAGCAACCTGAACAATTCCCTCATGCTTGCGACCGCCCTGAACCCCTATATTGGCTATGAAAACGCGGCAAAAGCCGTGAAAAAGGCATATAATGAAAACATTTCCCTTAAAGACGCCTGTGTTTCGCTCGGCTTCCTCACGGCGGAGCGCTTCGACGGGGTGTTTCACCCCGAGCGCATGATTTAGGGCCACGTTGGGGTTTTGTCGATTTGCACAAATTGTATCTGAAAAATGGAAAATATCTTGTAATTTCCCACCGGTTCTGCTACAATAGGCTGGTCAAGAAAACCCAAAGGAAGAAGGAAGAAATATGAGAGGTATTCCATCCCTGATTACCGACATTCGCAAGAAAGTATTCACCGAGGTCGCGCGGATGGCCTATTCCGGCGCGGACTATACGGCGGCGGAGGATTTGCCCTACGTCATCGTGCCGGGCGACCAGCCGCTGCACCGCGAGTCCATTTTCCTTGAGCGCGCCATTGCCGGCGAGCGCGTGCGGCTCGCGATGGGGCTTTCCGTGCGCTCCATCCAAACGCGCAGCCTGATGACCGACGGCATGGATCATGCGGCGATTGCAGAGAGCTACTACGAGCCGCCGCTGATCAACATCATCCCCTACGCCTGCCACAGCTGCCCGACAAAGCAGTACTGGGTATCACAGGAGGTTTGCCAGAATTGTCTTGCCGCCTCCTGCCAGAAGGTTTGCCCCAAGGGCGCAATCAACGTGGTCAACGGCAAAAGCCGGATCGACAAATCCAAGTGCATCCGCTGCGGCAAGTGCGCCGCCGCCTGCCCCTACCACGCCATTACCCTGCTCGAGCGTCCCTGCGAGAGTGCCTGCGGCATGGATGCGATTTCCCCGGGGCCGGATGGCCGCGCGCAAATCAACCAGGATAAGTGCGTCGCCTGCGGGCAATGCCTCGTATCGTGTCCCTTTGGCGCGATCGTGGATAAGAGCCAGATTTATCAGGTCGTGCGCTCCATCGTTGAGGGCAATGAGGCGATTGCAATCCTCGCGCCCGCCTTCGCCGGGCAATTCGCCAAAAACTGCACCTTTGAGCGACTTTCCGCCGCGCTCAAGCAGCTCGGCTTCGCCGCGGTGGAGGAGGTCGCCGTCGGCGCGGACATCTGCACGATTGAGGAGGCCAAGGATTTCCTCGAAAAGGTGCCGAATAAGCAGCCCTTTATGGCCACCTCCTGCTGCCCGGCATGGCACTCAATGGTGCACAAGCTGTTCCCGCAGCAGGCGGACTACATCTCCATGACCCTCACGCCGATGGTTTTCACCGCCCGGATGCTCAAAAAGCAGCACCCCGAGGCGAAAATCGTGTTCGTCGGGCCATGCGCGGCAAAAAAGCTGGAGGCCATCCGCGAGAATATCCGCTCGGACGTGGATTTCGTGCTGACCTTTGAGGAATTGCAGGGTATGCTCGAGGCGAAGGAAATCCGCTTCTCCGATTTGGAATCCGATTCCGTCGCGCCGGAGTCCTCCGCCGCCGGGCGCGGCTTCGCGGTTTCGGGAGGCGTCGCCAAGGCCGTGATGGACTTGGTGCACGAGGAGCATCCGGACTTGGAAATTAAAACCGCCAACGCCGAGGGTCTGCGCAACTGCCGCAAGATGATGACGCTCGCTAAGGCTGGAAAATACAATGGCTATCTGCTGGAGGGAATGGCCTGCCCCGGCGGCTGCGTCGCGGGCGCGGGCACCATCCTCAGTCTTGATCAGGCGAATAAGGCCGTCGCCGCCTACTGCGACAGCTCGGCGATTCGCAGCCCCTCACAAAGCAAATACAGCGCCACCGGAAAGAGCTTGGAGGAAGAGACATGAAGCCGAAAATTGCTGTAATCAAAATCGCGCAGACCGGCGTGCTGCTTGCGCTTCTGGTCGTCCTGCAGGGCGTTACCGCAGGGCTGGGCAACCAGTTCCTCACCGGCTCGCTCGTAAATCTCGTGCTGGCCATCGCCGCGCTCGTTGGCGGGCTGCTTCCCGGCCTGGTTGTCGCCCTTGTTTCGCCGTTCGTGGCATTCCTGTTTGGGATTGGGCCGAAGCTGCTGCTGATTGTGCCCCTGATTGCCATCGGCAACGCCGCGCTGGTGCTGGTGCTGTACTTTGCCGCAGGCAAGAGCAGCCGGAGCGTACGCCTTGTGGGCGCGGCAATCGGCGCGGCCGTGTGCAAGTTCCTCGTGCTGTACCTGCTCGTCGTGCAGATTGTCTGCCGTTTTGCGGGTCTGGCGCAGGGGCAGGTCGCCACCCTCAGCGCCATGTTTAGCTGGCCGCAGCTGGTCACCGCCCTGATTGGCGGCTTCCTCGCCTGCGCGATCGTGCCGCTGCTGCGCAGGGCGCTGCCCAAGGTGCAGGCATGAGGCTGCTGATTGCCTCGGATTTACACGGTGCGGCGGAGGACTGCGCCCGGCTTCTGGCGGCTCTCTCTCGCGAAAGCGCAGACCGTCTGCTTCTTCTCGGCGACATTCTCTACCACGGCCCGCGCAACGACCTGCCGCCCAGCTACGCGCCCAAGGAGGTCGCCCGGATGCTGAACGCCGAAAAATCGCGCATTTTCTGCATCTGCGGCAACTGCGACGCGCAGGTGGATCAAATGCTGCTGGAATTTCCCATTCAGGCGTCCTATTGCATCCTGTCGGCCGGAAATCGGCTGATTTACGCCACGCATGGGCACGTTTTCACGCCCGCCTCCCCGCCGCCGCTGCAGCCGGGCGACATCCTGCTTACCGGGCACACACATATCCCGGCGTGGGAGTGCTTTGGGCAGGATAACCTTTACCTCAATCCCGGCTCGACCTCCATTCCCAAGGCCGGCAGTCCCAAGGGCTATATGCTGCTCGACGATACGCGCGTCTGCTGGCACACCCTCTCGGGCGAAATCTACCACGAGCTGACGCTGTAGGGAGTCGCCAAGCCAATCGCCTGCCCTTTTGTGGCAAATAAAAGCGGGATTCCTCAAAATGCACATTTTTGGAGAATGGCCAAACAAATATTCATTAAAATCGGCTGGATTACCGTTTCTTTGGTAATCCAGCCGAACTTTTTGAAAAAACGGTTTCCGTCCATCAGGGCGGTGCAAATGGCAGCCAAAGGAATAAGCTGCGTGCTGTATGGCAAATCACAGCTTGAGAATATCCGCTCCTCCTGCAGCGGCTTTTCCGCCTCGGAGCATCCTTTGCAAAGGTCGTCCGCGTACCTTTGGTATGCCGTCAGCAATAGTGCAAGCACATCCTTCTTCTTGCAGCTAACCGTTCCGCCCGCCTCAAACGAGGACAGTGTAGAACATCCTGTCCGTTTGGATATTCATCTCTGCCTTCGTCATATAGGAATAACCTGCTCGGGTTGTCACGAGGCTCTTCTCCTTCACATTCACCCTGGCAAAGTGCAGTCTATAGCAAAAAGTGTCAATTTCCTTCGGATCCACATCCCCAATCGCATGGAACGGCTCCTCAAGCTCTCGCGGGAACGGCTTACCCTCCGTATCCCCCAACGCATAGACAAAGGCAACAGGTGCAAAGGGTTTTGAGAATCAGGAGCGGCTGCGCATCAGGCTTCAGCTTACGATGGAACCGCCGATACCAATCGTCCGCGCTCGCGACAAATACGCTTCCCGGCTTCTGCACATACAGCAGCATCGCATTATAAGGTGCAATACGCCGAAATTTCTTTATAAAATGCAGAAGCTCCCGGTAATTCGTTCCTGTGCGAAATTTTTAACATCCCAAAAAAGTCTATCCAGCTCTGGAAAATCCTGATTCATAAAAAGCCTCCTGTATATTCCGGCATGAGAAAGGGTGAGACAGTTATTAGACGTAAACCAGCTCCGCCAGAACGACCTCCTCCGCTTGCGCCTGAAGGCTGTTCATATGCTGCACCCATCCGAGCTGGTTCGTCGCCTTGTCCGGCGCGGGATTTGCTTTCAGCAGCTCGCTCATAATCGTTTCCATGCGCCGCTTCGCCGCCTCGTCCACTTCCCGCAGATGGGGAAACAACTGACCGGTCAACGCCAAGTAGTCGAACGTCGGTTGACGATTCTCCATCAGGAACGCTCGGCGCATCCGGGCGTACTTGCCCAGCGGCTCCTTGCTGTCTGGGGGTACGAGTAGGTTCGGATACAGGAAGTCCCCGATTTTCGTGTAACTCAGCTCCATATTCCTTACTCCTTTCCTTCCGATTCGGATTGCGTGGAATGCTTGAAATCATTGTGTTTGGCTTGCTCACGCTCGAACTCTTCACAGTAAATCTGGTGCAGAGCATCGGTCAAAACTGCCGAAAAGTTGATCTCCCTCGCCAACGCGAACGCATTTAGCCAAGCGGGAATCGTCAAATTTTTACGGACGGCGTTCGCGCCGAACTTCTCGGCATAAGAATCGATGTCCAGCACCAACAGGCTGCAAAATTGATCGGGTGCAAGCTCGAAATCGGATAATTCGCTGCTGGGCGGTGGAAATTGACCTGCCTCCAGCACATCCAGCAGCCAACCCAGCGCCGCATCCTCAGTATTCTCAATAGCCTCCAGCAAGCTGTCGCCATTTGCAGCGCAGCCTGGAAGATCCGGCACGATAACCGAATAGCTGGGCTTATCCGTATTCTTGCTGAAGATTGCGGGATAGATATGCTTCATGTCTTTTCCCTCCTGTTTGCGCGCAGCCGGGGCGATGCCCGCCTGTCCAAGAATTCTTTCGACGGGTTTTTACAAATCTGTCTATATACATTAGACGCATTATGCGCATTGCTGTCAAGAGGGTTTTGCATACATTTTCTAAAATAGTCTGCTATTTCGCCGGACGGCTGCGCGCTGGCAGCAAGGCATAAAAATGGGGCGCGTTGCAAAATAGCCCATAAAAAAACATCGGCTAGCCCCGAAAGGGGGTGGCCGGTGCGCCTTTTTTGCGGTAGCATACGTTTTTTATAGAAAAAGGGCCGAAAATCGGTCCTTTTGTCGGATTATGCCTGCTTATCTTTCAATTATTGTTTATTTTCTCTTCCAACTTCCGTATGACATCCAAAATTACATCAAAATCTATTTTCTCTCCGAAGGTCATATTTTGCATATGGTCGTAGTCGTCACTGATGGTGGCGAGGTTATGTTCCGGCAGCATCAGTCGGATGGTGCCGGGCTTTGCGAGGTCATAACGTGCCCATGGCAACGGTAAAACTTGTCCTTGACGGGCATTTTCGACATACAGTATCAAAATGAACATATTGATTCGTAGAGCTTCAGGGTGCCGGCCTCCGTGCTGGCGTAGACGTGCGTGCTGTCGTGGTCGAGATTGACCGTGATATTTCCGCCGCGGTCTATGGCGGCCTGGAAAGCGCCCGGCTCTACCTCCTCCACGACTTTGCCGTGGGGCGTGATCACCGGGCGGCTCTTCTTCTCTGTGGCGTTCACATACCCGGAGATATGCGCACCGTCAGACCGGATTTCAATTTGCATAGCTTCCTCCTTTTTGGCATAAGAAAAGCACGGTGCGTTTTTTGCATCGTGCTTTTGGTGGTTGGTTATTCGGTTATAGAATATCTCCCGCCAGACGCAAGGCCTCCTTGGCCTTGGCCATCATGCTGTTATCCTCCAGGTACTCCATCCCCCGCAGGGTGATTTGCACCTCGACGGGCTCAACGATGTGCGGGAATTTATCGCTCAGGGTCTTGGTATAGACCAGTCCGCGGATATAGCCGTTGGATTGCAGCTCAATCATCAGCTGCTCCCACGAGGCATAGGACATGCCCATCGCCTCCGCCGAAATGCTGCGATAGTCAAAGGCTTCATCGCCCTTGTTCTTATCCAGAATGCGGAGAATCTTGTAGATGATATGGAAGTTGCTCATTCGTCCTCCAGCTCATCATCGGGAACGATTTCAAGTTCAAGGGGCTGCAACACATCCATGTAAGCGAGGATGTCCTGCAGCGTAGCTTCCGGATTTTCTTTCACGTATTGCAGCATTTCCTCTTCAATTCCACAATTGATTGGCATTATAGCCGCTCCAATTACATCATCTCGGTATTCTCCGTGCAGGTCTTCATAAAAGCGTTTTTGGATGATTTTCATATATTCGGTTAGTTCGCTAGCCATGTCCTGGTTCACTCCTTTTGGTGCATTAGTTTGCCAATTTTCTCCTCATTCCCAACAATTTTGATTTTGCGCATGACAGTATAGTCGCCCGGCCCATTTACAATAAACTGATAGAAATGATTTCTCCAACATTTGTTGTGGCGTTCCCCCGCTTTGTACCATGGGTGATCCGTCAGAATGGCGCTGGATAGCCTTTTTAGCTCCTTTTCCCCGAGCCTGACCTTGCCCTGGCCTCCGCCGGTGGTAAAGCGTCCATTCTTCGGGTCGTGGTAGGGATTCGCCCGGGCTTCCTCGGGCTTTTCTGCCTCCATTGTATCATCCTTCGCCCCGCTTGGCAAGCCCTTTTCTTCACTTTCCGGCGCTTTTTCTTCCTCCGGCATAATTTCTCCCATGATGGCAGTCTGGTTCGTGTTGGGCGTGTAGATCTGCTTCGTCTTCGGGTCGTAGAGCACATCGTTCAGGCCGAGCCGGATCCAGTTCAGCCCCAGCGGCTCCATGTCCTCGGCAAAGCGCACCTCGTCCGGCTGCATAAAGTTCGCCTCCAGCGCCGTGCGGTAGGCCTCAAAGCGGTCTTTCATGTCGCCCTTGAGCAGCTCCTTGGTGTCAAACGCCCAGTAGAGCTTCCCTTTCTCCTTCTCCAGCAGAAAATCCCGGTTCAGTGCGCATTGGATGGCCACCATCAGCGGAATTGCCGCCAGCTTCGCCAGCCCGTCCGTGTCTGCCGCCTGTCCGCCGATGGTGGCGGTGGAGATGTGGAAGATCTTCGCAAATTCCTCCGCGTTGGTGACCTTGTTCTCGTTCAGCTGCATCTCTACCGAGGTGGCCGAGGATTCCTGAAAATCAATGCCCCGGTTCAGCACCACCACGTTGTCGCTGCTGTTGCTGTACAGGTTGGAATAGGCCTCCTTCAGCGCGGCCATGGCCTCCGTTGTCAGCGCCTTTTCGGATTTCAGGAAGCCCTTTTTGTTGCCGCCCTTCTTGACTAAGTACGCCTCAAAGCACAGCGTCTGGTAGGCAACCTCAATGAGCTTGCTGCTCTCCACCGTGAGCGGTACACCCGTGGCGCCGTCCCGGGAGTTGCGCAGCACCTTCAGAAACTGATACGGGCGGTAGCTCCGGCCGTCGACCATAATGCTGAAATCCTTGAAGATGGGGTCGGTGTTCTTCTGGATGGAAATCTGCGCCTCGTCCACATAGTGGATAGACTTGAATTTCCTGCGCTCCCGGTGGATGTACGCATAGCCGCCCTTGCCGGTGTAGTAATCGCGCACCATTGCCCGCCAGAATTGGTTGGCGTCCAGCGTGTCGCCGGTTTCATCGTTCAGCAGCCGCACGCGCGGGTCGTCCTTGACCTCCTGCGCCTTCCCGCTGGTTTCCCGGTAGAGCTTCACCGGCGTGCCGGCTACCAGCCCCGCAATCATGTCAATGCCGCCGCTCACCGTCGGCACCTGCAGCGCCATTTCCTTGGTCACGCCGCTGCCGAACAGCATCGCCCGCAGGAGGGATGCCTCCGCGATTTCTCCGGCGTCGCTCCGATTTTCCGTTTTCTTCCTGTGAAACAGTCCCATTTTTTCTCCCTCCTTACGATATCTGCGCGATGAAATCATCCGTGCCAAACAGCATATCCTGCTGCGCCAGATACACGGCGTTGATCAGCGCAACGACCATATCCACCTTGCCGGCGGAACGCTTCTTGTTTACGTACTTGTTCAGGTTCGTATCCTCGGTGCACCGCGCGTTCTGGAAGTTGATTTCCAGCATCGGGTTTTCATCGTAGACGAACTGGTGACTTAAAATCTTCTCCTTCAGCAGCTTCGTGGGGCTGTGGAGCACGCTGGAGTGCTGCTTGATTTCCACGCATTCGATGGCGTTCTCCTCCAGCTTCTGCACCGTGGAAATGGCGTTGTACCGGTCGTAGCCGGCCTGCACAATCTCTACGCCGTAGGTGCTTTGCAGGGACAGGATGAACCGCTCCACAAAGCCGTAGTCAATCACATCGTCGCCGCAGGCAAAGCACACGCCGCTGCGAATCAGCCGGTCGTAGCTTACGCCCTCCTTCTTGCTCTTCCAGTCCTTGCGCAGCGCCGGGATGAAGCCCCATATCTTGGCATACAGAACATCTCCCACCACAGCCGCCATGGCCACAGCAGTGTTGTCGTCCGTCTGGGAAAGGTCGATGCCAAGATATACCCGCTTGCCGCGCCAGAAGGCCCTGTCCTCCGCTCTGGCGCATTCGCGCACCCTCGTGATTTCCACATAGCCCTCGGTGCCGAGCCCCTTGTACTTGATGTTGTTGTGCTTGCACAGGTAGTTCTCCCGCTTGTTCTCATACAGCACCGCCATCGCGCGCATATCCCGGACTGCCTGAAATACGGCCTCGTTTTTCACCGTAACAGGGTTCGACTGGTAAATCACATTGTCGTCGGACATCCACCTTTCTTCCAAAAGCAGCGCATCGTCCGGCTCGTATAGCAAAGAAAAACGCCGGCGGTTATCCAATAGCCCGTCCAGCGTCTTCTTCGATATGTCGATTTCGTCAATCATGGCGTTGTCGTCGTTGGGATACTGCGTGGAAATGATGATGCCGAGCTTGGAGCGCAGCACGATCTGCGACGAGCGCATAGCCTCGATTGGGTAGGAATCCATAGCGCCTGCCTCGTCCGCAAGGAAGGCGTTCGCTTGCTTGCCGTCCATCTTGTCCTTGGAGTATGCCAGAGGCGTATACTCGCTGTCGGTGAGCTTGCAGCGGATTTCCGAGCGCAGCACCTGAAAGATGGCGTCGTCCGCCAGCGCCGGCGAGGATTTTATGATTTTCCGGATGGCAAGCTTCAGCTCGCTTGACAGCTTCAAATCCGGCGCGACCGAAAAGAAGCGGGAGAATTTCGGCTCGATCAGCATCAGCAGGATAAAAATGACCGCGGCGTTGAAGGTCTTGAAATTCTTGCGCGCGATTTCCAGCAGCACGGTTTCGTAGTAACGGGCACCCTTCCGGTCTTTGGTGCAGAAGATTGCCGTAACCAGAAACCATGCGTAATCCTCCAGCCCCTCGTACATGCTGCACCCTAAATCCGGATGCACCATAAGCCGCAGCAGGCCGCACATCTTTTCGTATGCAGCCGGGTCGATTTTCGCATCCCGCTCCTGCCCGTTGACGATGCGCAGCCATTGCTCCGCCTGAAGCTTCACGTAGTGCGGCGCTTTCGGATTGTCCGGCTGCAAGCACCATTTGGCGTAGGCGACCGCTTTGCCCCGCTTAATCCCCGCCGCCATTACCAAGAACCTCCAGCAGAGGATTCGCTTTTGCTTCCGCCTTCTTGGGGATTGCGCGCATGGCGGAAGCCAGAGTGAAGCCGCACTCCTTTTCAATGTCAAAGCGCTTCTTGCGGTAGGCATCGATGCGCTTGTCGCAGTCCGCCACCAGTCGGTATAGCTCCGCCGCTTCCATTTCCTCCTCCTGCAGCTTCTTGCGCATGGCTTGGTAGCGGGAGATATCCGACTTGTAAACGCAGTAGTCGTTGATTACCGCCTCGAACATCGCGTCATTCTTCCCAACGGCGGTAAGGATTTCCGACACCCGGATAAATTCCGCGTGGGCGACGCGGTCCTTAGCAACCTCCCGGCTCTCCCGGATGGCCATCCCCGTCATGGCGGCCTTTTCCGCCTCCCGCCGCTGCGTAAGCTCTGCCTTCGTTGCGTGCCGCTCTAAATTCTCCACCGTTTTGCTCGGCCTGGCCATCTTTTTCGCCCCCTTTTCGGAATTTTATTTCGGGAATTTCTCACCTTGAGAGGTGGATGCGTGGTATCCGACCCCTCCCGTCTGGGCTTGTACCCCTCCCCGGGGGTACTCCCGCTTGCTATGCCGGCTGTGCCGCGCCCGCCCTTCGCCGAACCGATTCATAGTGCGGCGGCACGCGAACCACATTCCAATCGCATTCTTCCGGCACGCTGCCGTAGAAGATTACAAATGCGGGATCTAAGCGCTTCATCATTTCCTCATAGCCTTGCAGGAAAAGCCGCTTCGTTTCCTTGCTTGCTTGTGTGCCCACGCTGGACACCGCCACAATGCCGCCCACAGGCTCCCCGTCAAAGCACCAGGCATAGCTTTCCGGAGTGCTCCAGGAAATTGTCGGGTACACAGTCAGCCCGTGCAGCTGCCAGTAGGCCGCCAGCCAATGCTTGCGGTAGTGGTTGTATATCTGCATTGCCACCGGCATATCCGTGTATGTGGAGAAGTCCGGCGAACACACCGCCGCAAACTGGGATAGCCTGGGTACGTATTTACCCGGCGTGTTCCAATACCGGACAAATTGATAATCGTCCACAAAACAGTGGACGATTTTACTTGCGGGGTCTTTTGTTGTCAGCGCATAATTCATGGGGATGAATTCCCCCTGCGGGTATTCCGTCACCGGGGCGATTACGGGGACGTTGTACGCCCCCACGCCTGGGAAAATGGCCTTGTCTAAGTTTTCAAAGTTGAGCATTTATATCCCACCTACCAATTCCAGGTCTGAGGCATTCACGGAAATCACTCTTTCCTCATAGTCCTCGCTTTCACAATACCCTGTTCTATCCACGGTAACGATGGTTATCCCGTCCCTTGTTGATATGTCGCAAACCGTACCAATATCTCCCGTTGTTTTAATCCTGACAAGTTCCGCCAATTCAAACATTTTCATGCCCCCTTCCTTTATTCGATATGCCGTAATAAACCTTGGTTCGGTCGTTCCTGCATCTATCTGCCAGCCAGTACGAAACAGCTTCTTTTTAGTCACGCCTAACTCCATATCCACTTGGAATTTGCGGCTCCCATTCTCACTCGGCTTCCGTTCGATGGCATTGTGCGTCTTTACTCCGGTCAGCAAATGGGTTTTCAATTGCTCCGGGTCGTTGATTGAATATCCAACATCAACAAACTCCTGGTAATGCGCCGTTCCTGGCCTTAATAGGTATCCTGTGATTTTATTGCCTACGATGTATGCCTTTTCCACATTGGGAATTCTCCCAATCGGTACTCCTGCTGCTCCTCTACCACCCATTATATCACATTGAACTCCATATGGCAAATTGTATCTCAATCTCTGCGTCTTTCATCAATGCCGCTTCATCCACGACTTCATTCGCTCATCCATCCGCTTCTGTGCTCTCTTATATGTGGACGATGTAATTTCCCGTGGTTCCCGGTTCGGATCGTAATGTGAGCGGAAGTATTCTATCGCCTCCGCGTTTTCTTTTCCTCTTCACTAGTTTCTTTGGCCGCTGACGATTTTACCTTCAAAAGTTCATCAACCATTGTGTTTACTTCTGAATTGGTAATTTCATACCCCTGGTTAAATGCTTCTTTGCCAATCGCATCTTCCAACATTTTGATGTAAAAGCCGGAATGCTTCAGCTTTTCCCCAGTGTAATATTGCAGTGCATCAGTAACTATAGCTGCATTTCCCATTGCCCTTCTAACGCTGGAATAATTTGCGGGGTGGTTTTTACCCCCCCCCCCGTATCCGCCTCTTCCTCCCATTTTTTGTACCTCCTATAAAAATTGAAAATTCAAATAAAAATGGTTCTATAATAAATGTTGGGGTCAGGTGTGAGCCTGACCCCATGAATA